>JBEKSU010000001.1:0-51306 GCA_049516755.1 Verrucomicrobiota bacterium
GCCATTATCGGCCTGTTGGCGGCGATTGCCATTCCCAACTTCGTGAAGGCCCGTGCCACCTCACAGCAAAATGCGTGCATCAACAACCTGCGGCAGATTGACGCCGCCGCGAATGAATTCGCGCTGGAAAAAGGCAAAAAGACCGGCGACGCCGTCACTTGGCCGGACGACCTGACGCCCTATATCAAGTTGAACTCCGCCGCCAGCATTCCCGCATGTCCGGCGAGCGGCACATACGCTCTCGCTAACATTGGCAATACGCCAACTTGTTCGCTGAGTTCCCTGGCAGGCTCGCCCCACATTCTGCCGTGATTAATAGTTGATTAATAGTGAATTTGATTCAAAAAGTCCGGAGCGTAAAGCTTCGGGCTTTTTTGTTTTTGAACCCTAGCAGGCCGATTTTCAAAAACCCCCTGTTTTTGACTTGGATTTTTGGCATTGGTAGTGCTAATATGATATTAAATTGCGGTCGCAATGGGCAATTAGTGAACGTAACCGTAATCATTATATTATAACTCGCCCGTTGTGTGGTTCACGCCGCATGAACGAAAGAACAAACAGTATGAAAACCACCAAAGCTTCGCTCTGGTCGGGCTTCACGCTGGTGGAAATCATGATTGTCGTGGCCATTATTGGCATCTTGGCGGCAATTGGCATCCCCAGCTTTTTGCATGCCCGCGCCAGGTCGCAAGCCACCGCTTGTATCAACAATCTGCGGCAGATTGAAACCGCAGTCCAACAGGTCGCGATCGAACAGGGGAAGCACGTTGGGGACACAGTTGCCTTCCCTGATGATATCACGCCCTACATCAAATTGAATGCCGAAGGGTCCATTCCCCCCTGTCCTGCCGGTGGCACTTACAGTCTGGCCGAAGTTGGCAATATTCCGCAGGCAACTTGCTCGCTAGGCACGACGGTTGACCCGCCGCATGTCCTGCAGTAACGACTGCCTGACCCGCTCTGGGCACAGGGGATACCCTGTGCCTTTGTTTTTAATGCTTCAGTGGCGGTTGACTTTAAGAATCATTTAGGTTAGGAGAGGAACCGGCATTTGCCGGGCATCCAAGTTGGGCATGAGCATTATTCTAAAAACGGAAAAATTGCGCGTTGAGTTCACCAGCAGTGAATTTCGTCAGTCGACCAAAGTTGCGTTGAGCGGTCTCGATTTGGAGGTGAATGTCGGCGAAGTCTTCGGCTTTCTCGGGCCAAACGGTGCGGGAAAAACCACGGCCATCAACGTCCTGCTCGGCTTCGTGCCGCCCACCCGGGGCGCGGCGTATCTTTTTGGCATTGACGTGCGCCAACCCATTGCGCGCCAGCGCATCGGGTATCTGCCGGAGATGACGTACTACTACAAATTTCTCACCGCGGAGGAGTTGCTCCGGTTCTACGCAAAAATTTTTGGACTCTCCCGGACAGAAACCGACCAACGGATTGACCAGTTGCTCAAACTCGTTGAATTGGAGCCGGCGCGCAAACGTCCCATCAAATCCTATTCCAAAGGAATGCAGCAGCGCATCGGTCTCGCGCAGGCACTCATCAACAATCCCGATTTATTGATTCTCGACGAACCGACCAGCGGCCTCGACCCGTTGGGCCGCATGAAGGTCCGCGAAATCATTCAACGTCTTAAAAACGAGGGTAAAACCGTGTTTTTCTCGTCTCACGAGTTGGGCGAAGTGGAGACCATTTGCGACCGCGTGGCCATCATCAATCAGGGCGAACTGAAGGCCGTCGGCACGGTTGCCGGGATCACGGGGCAACGCGCAAGTCTCGAAAAGGCGTTTTTGGACATCATCGGTTATCAACTCCAACCCGCGTCATGAAAACGATTTTCGCACTGGCCGGCGTCACCCTCAAGGAGCTTTATCGCCGCAAGGATTTTTACGTCCTGTTCATCATCACCATTCTGATCTGCCTGGTCATGGCCTCGGTGAACATTTTCAATGACGAAAAAATCATACGTTACCTCAAGGAAATATCCCTGCTGCTGATATGGATTTCAGCCCTGGTCATTGCCATCACCACCACCGCGCGGCAAATCCCCGCGGAACGTGAAAACCGCACCCTGCTCCCGCTGCTGGCCAAACCGCTGACACGGACGCAACTGGTGCTCGGAAAATTTTTCGGCTGCTGGTTTGCCTGCGGCCTGACGCTGGTTTGCTTTTACATCTTCTTTGGCGCGCTGGCGGAAAGCCGGGAGCACCAGTTGCCGCTGTTGAATTATTTCCAGGCCGCCGCCTTGCACTGGTTCATGCTGGGCATCGTGGTGGCGATTTCACTGCTCGGCTCGCTCGTTTTTGCGGCGCCCTCGTCCAACTCGACGATTTGTTTTGTCTTCGTCGCGGCCATATTGACCGTGGGCCGGCACATTGGCCAGGTTGCGCTGACACTGCCGGAACCGAGTCGCTCCATCGCTTATTCGATCTATTACGCCATTCCCCATCTGGAACTGTTTGACGTGCGCGACTTGATCATCCATGACTGGCCATTGATTGCGTGGAAGTATTTCGGCCTGGCAGTCCTTTATGCGCTGGCCTACATCTCGGCCTTTCTTGTCGCCGCCTGCCTGGTATTTCGCCGGAAAGCGGTAAATTAGCGAATGGTTTCATCGCGAACATATTTTTTGCTGCTCATCGCACTGCTGGTTTTGTGTTTTGGCCTCGCTGCCAATTTGGAACCGCAATTTCAATCCATGCGTTTGAGCCGCGCGTCCGGCGATGTTTTCAAGATTCTGCTGGGCGACAGCCGCGCCCTGTTTGCCAACCATTTCTACGTCAAAGCCGATGAGTATTATCATAGCGGCTATTATCCGACCATCTTCGATAACCGTGACGCATTTGAAACACCGCACATGGCCGAGGACACCGGTGCGGTCAACAGCAAAAACCACGGCCCGGAGGAAGGTTTCCTCGGCCCGCCGCGCGATTGGATTGATGCCTTTGGCCGCCATTTTTTTCCCGACCGGCATACGCACCTGGACGAGGGCGGCCCCACCGATGATTTGAGCGGCAGCGAAAACCTCCGCGAAATCCTGCCTTGGTTGAAACTTTCCGCTGATCTCGATCCTGACAACGTCCAGACCTTCACCGTCACTGCCTACTGGCTGCGGGTGCGCATGCACAAGGTCGCCGAGGCCGACGCCTTTCTGCACGAAGGCCTGCGCCACAATCCCGACAGCTACGACATCCTCTTCGAACTGGGCCGGCTTTATGACGAAGATTACCATGACACCGACCGCGCGCGGAATGTCTGGAAACAGGCTGTCCGCAAATGGCTCGCGCTCACGCCGGAGATGCAAAAGGAAAACAAGCTCGTCTTCGAACAAATCACCACCCATCTCGGCAAACTCGAAAGCGACGCCGGCAATTATGGCCGGGCCGTCGAATGGTTTCGGGCCGCCCAAAAAATTTCGCTCACGCCCGGCGATCTGCAGAAACGGATTAATGAACTCAAAAAGAAAATGGCGGCGCAACCGTCACCCGCAAACAGCCAGCCGCATTGAAATCACGTCAAATCATTGCATGAGCCGGCGCCAGGAGGCGTTTTCAATTGTTGATCTGCGATTTGCGCGGCGTTCGGGGATGGTAGAAGGACGTAAATCGCGCATCGAATGTCGTAAATTTGGTCAACATCCCGTGACTGCGGCTTCTATGGTTGAGATTGCGCTTTGTTTTTCCCGCGCCGCTCTGGTTTAATCGCCGCCATGAAAGCCCGGCAGGCAAAAATCTCGCGCAACACCAAAGAAACCCGCATCGCCGCCAGCCTCAACCTTGACGGCTACGGCAAATCCTCGGTCAAAACCGGCATCCCGTTCTTCGACCACATGCTCACGCTCTTCGCGAAGCACGCGACAGTGAATTTACAGCTCAAATGCAAGGGCGACCTTGAAGTGGATGCCCATCACACGGTCGAGGATTGCGGGATCGCGCTCGGCCAGGCGTTCACGCTGGCGCTCGGTGACAAAAGGGGCATCCGCCGTTACGGCGCGGGTTTTCACCCGAAAAACCCATTTACCGGCGAAGCCTATGTGCCCATGGACGAATGTCTGGCCCGTTGCGTCATTGATTTTGGCGGGCGGCCGCATCTGGTCTGGCGTGGACTGAACGAATTTTCCCAGAAACGCGTTGCCCGATCCGAAAAATTCCAGGACCTGTCGAGCGCGTTTCGCTTCGGCCTCGCGCGCGAATTTTTCCAGGCCTTCACCAACGAAGCCCGCTGCAACCTGCACCTGGAGTTGCTCTACGGCGATGAACCGCATCACATCGTTGAAGCCCTGTTCAAGGCCTTCGCCCGCGCGACGGACGCGGCGTGCCGGCGTGACCCGCGCATCGCCGGCCAGTTGCCGAGCACCAAGGGGAAATTGTGATGCCGGCCAACGGCTTCCGCTTTCGCTGGTGATGTGACAAAACGGTCACCAGGGCCGGTAATGCGTCGCCAATGGTTGCCCCGGGCCAAAAACCGGAACTGTACAATGGTATGGGATGAATCTGATTTATCGGGTGCGGGTGATTCGAAGCGATGGCAGGGTGGGAAAAGCCGCCCTGCCCTGTGTGGCCTGCGTGTCGCCTTGAACTGGAAGTTTTAATCCATTGAGCTTCGGAAATTGGCCGGGATTTTTCACGAGCACAAGAGCGAGATTGTCCCGATAGGCCGCCTGCCAGCCGGGTTGTTTCACGAGCGCCAGCGCGCCGGGCAGGTTTGAGGGCAGCAGCGCAAAATCCGCGCGGGCAATGTCGAGCGCGGCTTGGTCCACCGGTTCGGCGTTGTAAAATTTCCAGTGGGCGGTGATGACCGCACGCGGATAACAGGTGTCCAGCCGGCCGTCCAGGGAAACCCGGCTGTCGGGCAGCGCCCAGATGCACATTTCACCCCAATCGAAGAAGACCAACAGATGTCCATGCAACTCATGCTCGCGAATGAATTGAACTGCGGATACGGGATACTGCTGGCGCGGCACTTCCATCGTCCAGGCCCGTTCTTTGTGCAGGGTGAAGGTCGCAGCAATGATGCCGATCGAGGCGAACATGAAAATGGCCGTGAGCATTTTCCGCACACCAGGCCGTTGGCCAAGCTCTTCCAAACGCCGGAAGTGGGCGCTAAAACGCTGCAGGACATCCGCCAGATGCGGCGGCACAAAAGCCAGCGCGGCGATGCAAAACAGCGGCGTGTGCCGCACGGATCGAAACGCCATGATACCCAGCGCCGCCAGAACGGCAATTTGCCACAAGGAACGCGGCCGCCGGGACAAAAGAAACGCCCCCACGGCGAAGCCGGCACAAAAAAAGAACGCGGCGTGGTCCCAATCCGGTTTTGCTGAATTCCACTCGGCGATTTCCGGTCGCAGCCAGAGAACACTTCCAATCAGCCAGCGAATCAATGCGATGCCCCACGGGTTCAGCAGCAGCGCTGCCGTTGAAATGGCGGCGGAAATCCAGAGGGTGACAACGACGCTTGGTGAAGATTCCGCATCCAGCCAGGAACGAATTGCCGCCGGGCCGCGTTTTTTGAGAAACAATTGTGTGGTCGTTGCAGCGGCGATTACGAAAAGCAAAATGACTCCGGCCAAAGCACCGCCGTGGGTGTTGATCCAAAGCACGAACAATGGCGGCAGCGCCAGCGCCCACCCCCGGCGTCCGCGGTGGATTTCCCGCGTGATCCAAAATTGCGCCGCCAGCGCGAGCGCGCTGAAAATTTGTGGACGCGCCGCAAAGCCGAAGGAAATTTCCACCACGGCCAGCGCGCCAAACGCCCAGGCAACCGCGCGCGTTGGCCGGCTCATCCGGCTTGCGGCGATGAACAAGGCGATGCCAAAGGTCAGCAAGCCCGCGGCCATTTTCAGCAGGAGCAATCCCGTTCCGCCAAGCCAGCGATGCGCCCATCCCAGCGCGATTTCCGCGACCACTTCATGATTCATCCATTCGTGCCCGTTCGCGGTCCACGAATACGGGTCGGTTTTCATCAACCCGCCGGTTTGCACGGCTTGCTGGCCAAAAAGGACGTGCCCCCACAAATCGGGATCGGCCGTGTTTTCGGAGAATTGGAAAACCGCGAGGCATAGAACACAGAGGCAAAAAGCCCGGCGCAAAGTGGAGTCATTTTGCGCCGAAGACGCGCGAACGGAACCGGTTCCCATGCTCTGCATGGCCGGGAAAATACCCGTTGCCGCGTTAGGCAAAAAGGATTTTGTATTGCCGATATGGCCTGGTCGGTGCCCGAAATCAAAGAAACGCCCCGCAGTTTACCGCAGGGCGTTTTGCGTTTTCAGAATCTTTTCAGGCGCCAACGCTGGCCAGTTCCTCGTTGTTTTCCACGTTCACGATCTTGAACTGTTCGGCGTGCATGCCGGTATCGGCGCGGAAGGACAGCTTGCCGAAATAGCGCTTTTCCATCTCGATGAGATGCTTTTCGTCCTCGGTGCGAAGCCGGTCGAGGACGGTCGGATTTACCACAATGCGCAGTTGGAAATCCGATTCATCCCGTTCGCGCTTCTTCAAAATCTCCTGCAGCTTGCGCTGGATTTCCACGCTCATGGTCACGACGCTCTTCACCTTGCCGCGGCCCTTGCAATAGGGGCAGTCGTCATAGACCGCCGAACGCACGCTTTCGGTGTGGCGCTGGCGCGTCATTTCCATCAAGCCGAGCTGCGAAATGGGCAGGATGTGGGTCTTGGCCTTGTCGCGGCGCAGACCTTCCTTGACTCGCTGATACACGGACTGCTGGTCGCGGCGCGACTTCATGTCAATGAAATCAAGCACGATGAGTCCGCCCATGTTGCGCAGCCGGAGCTGGCGGCAGATTTCCTCGGCGGCTTCGAGGTTTACCTTCAGAATGGTGGCTTCCTGGTCGCGGCTGCCCTTATGCCGGCCCGTGTTTACATCAATCGCCACCAGCGCCTCCGTTTCGTCCATCACGATATATCCGCCGCTCTTTAAATGCACCTGGCGCGAGAAGGCGTTCTCCAGCTGCTTGCTGATGTTAAACCGGTCAAAAATAGCCTGGGCATCGGTGTAAAGGATGATTTTTCTGGCCGAGCGCGACGAGATTTTTGAAATCATCTCCCGCATCCGGTCGCAGGCCTTGCTGTTGTCCACGACGATGCGCTCGACGTCTTCGGTAAGGAAATCGCGCACGGTGCGCTCGATCAAATCCGGTTCCTGAAAAACACACGTCGCCGGCGGCTGTTTCTTCATACGCTCCTGCACGCCGTTCCATTCTTCGAGCAGCAACGCGAGGTCGCGGACGAAATACCGCTTCTGCTGGCCTTCGCCGGCGGTGCGCATAATGACGCCCATGCCATCCGGGATTGCCAGTTCGCGCAGGATTTTTTTCAGCCGTTTGCGTTCCTCCTGGTTTTCAATTTTGCGCGAAATGCCGCTTTGATCCGCATTGGGCAGCAACACCAGATAACGTCCCGGCAACACCAGATTGGTCGTGATGCGCGGGCCTTTCGTGCCAATCGGACCTTTCGTGACCTGCACGATGATTTCACTGCCTGGCGGGTAGAGCCGCGGGATGTCCTTTTGAGTGATCTTGGGCCGGACTGGCCGGCGGTCCCGCCCGGCGGGCCGTTCGACGATTTCCACGCCGCTGTCAAACTGGTTCGGCACGATGTCCCAGTAATGCAGGAACGCATTTTTCTCGAAGCCGATGTCCACGAACGCGGCTTTGAGGCCATCTTCGAGGTTGCGCACCTTGCCCTTGAAGATGCTGCCGACCAGTCGTTCCTCGGTGGTGCGTTCGATGTTGAATTCTTCGAGCTTGCCATCCTCCGTCACAGCGACGCGCGTTTCCAATGTCTCGGCATTGATGACGACCTCCTTGCAGACGGTCTTTTCCTTCCGGATCAACCGCTGGACTTTTTTAACGAGGGTGTTCGCGGCGGTTTTGATGGTTTCAATCAATCCCTTCGGCGGCTCGGTGATCTTCACCGGCTCGAACTGCTTTTCCGCGGCAGGTGTGGCGGCAGCTCCGGTTGCGCCGGCTGGCTGCACCGGTTCGGGAGCCGGTGGGGGCGCCCCCTGCGGCGGCAGGCCGGCAGCGATATTCTCGGCGCGCTCGATTTCGCTTGTGTGCCGTTTTTCGAACACATGCTCCACACCGCCCTGCTCAGTCACCACATCGGCGCGGGCCTGGACGGCTTCGCGGTCGGGTTTTTGCTGGGTCTGGCCGAAGCCGCCTTTGGGGCGGAAACGCATTCCGCGTCGCCGCCGTGAAAAATTGTTATTACTCATAATCAGTATCCTTTTCGATGGATGTATATGTTTTGCATCAAGCCCAGTGCGATCAACGAGCATAACACTGAAGACCCGCCGTAGGAAAGCAGCGGCAGTGGGACGCCCGTCACGGGCATGATGCGAATGTTCATGCCGATATTGATGAAGACGTGGCTGAAAATGAGCGTCACGACGCCCACCGCCACGAGTTTGCCCAGGCGGTCGCGCGCCTGGCCGGCGATTCTCAATCCTGTGAACAGAATCACCGCATACAGCGCGATCACCATCACGCTGCCGACGAATCCTTCCTCCTCGGCAATCACGGAGAAAATGAAGTCGTTATGAGCCACGGCTCGCGGCAGATATCCGAGGGCATTCTGGGTGCCCTGCCGCCAGCCTTTGCCCGCCAGCCCGCCCGAGCCGACGGAAATCAACGCCTGCCGGACATTATATTCGTCGTCCAGCTGTTGTTGTCGCAGGCGTTGCAACTCCGCCGGTGTGGCGTCCGGCGGAGCAAAATGGGTGTAATCCCGTCCAAAATAAACCAGCAGCCGGTCACGCTGATATGGCTGCATCGTGATCTGCCACCGGCCGGGCGGCAGGAACAGCACATCCACCAAAAACAGCACGGCCAGCAAACCCACCGCGCCAATCAACTTGAGCAGATATCTTTTGGGCGTGCCGGCAACAAACATCATCACCAGACCCGTTGGCATCAATACGAGCGCCGACCCCAGATCTGGTTCCTTTAAAATCAACGCAAACGGCAGGAGCAACAGCCCGATGCCCTTCCAAAAAACCGGCGGCTGCCGCAATTCATCCTCCGGCCGGCTGAGAAAATTCGCCGCCGCCAGGATGAACGCCAGCTTGGCGAATTCACTCGGTTGAAACTGGAAGAATCCCAGGTCAATCCACCGCCGCGCGCCAAAGCGCATCGAGCCGATGTGGGGAATCAACACGGCCACCAGACAGATGATCGTCGCCCAGTAGGCCACGAACGACCACCGCGCCAGCGTGTGATAATCCGGCAGGCACAGCACTGCTCCAATGCCGATGCCCAGCCCATACCAGATGAGTTGATGAAACCAGGTCTGGCCATACCACGATTTGGTCGCCTCCATGGGGCTCACCATCGTGGCGCTATAGACAAACGCCGCGCCGATGAACATCAACCCGGCCAGCACGACCAGTTGTAACCGGTCGATCTTTGCGTAAGGTTCGTTGATGGGGTTGTTGAGCATTTAATTTGCCTGCCCGTCATGTCGCAGCGCAACCGCAGCGGAACCGTTTGACTTTTCGCTTTTCAAAATCGCTTCGTATACATCATGGGCAATCGGCGCGCAGGTCGGACCGCCATAAGTGCCGCTTTCGACCATGACCACGACGGCGTAGCGCGGATTTTCATACGGCGCAAACGAGGCAAACCAGGTGGTGCGGTCAATCTCCTGGTTATGCTCATTCATCACCTGCGCCGTGCCGGTCTTCCCGCAAATCTGCAGGCCGGGCACTTGTGCGGGCTGCCCGGTGCCTTCCACGGTTTCCGCCAGCATCGCGTCGCGCAAAATTTTTAAATTACGGGCGCTGACGTCGAGATGATCTCGCACGAGACCGGTCGGGAAATTGGTCATGGCTTCGCCGGAAGCCGGGTCCTGCGGCTCGACGCGCTCGACCAGCCGCGGCCGGAGGACCGTGCCGCCGTTGGCGATGGCCGCATACGCGACGGCCATTTGCATCGGCGTCACGGCCATTTCACCCTGCCCGAAACAAATGTTTGCCGAGTCGCCATCACGCCAGTCAGGGCCTTGCACCTGCTTCAACGTCGGGAAAATACCCTTCGTCTCTTGCCGCGTCGGCAGGCCGGTGCGTTCGCCAAAATGAAATTTCTCGGCCATGCGAACTACATTCTCAATTCCCGCGCGCAGGCCGACGGTGATGAAATAGGTATTGCTGGAGTAAATGATGGCGCGCCGGAAATTGTATTGGCCCGGCGGGGCCAGATCCGTGATGTGCCGCCGCCCGACATAGACATAACCCGGATTGTCAACAAGAGCGTCCGGATCCAAGCCGGCCTGGAGGGCGGCCAGCCCGACGATGGGTTTGAAAATCGAGCCGGGCGCGTAATTTTCATAAGTCGCGCGATTGCTTTGCGGACGCAATTTCGGGTCGTTCATCCACGCCGGTTCGTTGGAGGAATAATCCGGATTCATCGCCGGCGACGAAACCATCGCCAGCACATCCCCCGAGCGCACATCCATCACGACGACCGCCGCGCGCGCGTCCGCGCCCCGATGCGCCGCCAGCGAGCGTTCCGCCGCCAACTGGATGTCCAGGTCAAGTGTCAGCACGACGTTGTGGCCCGGTTCCGGCTGGCTCCACACGTTTTCGGTCTGGCGGTAGCCGAGATTGTTGACGAGCACGGCCTCCGTGCCCGGACGTCCGCGCAATTCCGCGTCGAACCCGGCCTCGACACCAACCTGGCCGCTGTAATCGGGCAGATAGTAATTGAAGTCGTAGGCATCCTCGCCTTCTTTGGAACTGTCGTCGCGCAGCACATAGCCGAGCAAATGCGCCGCCGTCGTGCCAAACGGATAGGCGCGAACGGGCTGTAAATCCAGATCCACGCCCAAACCGCCATGGTATTGCTCCTCAAAACGCGCAACCTGGGCGTCATTGAGGTTGGGCAACACCGTGTACGGCAGGGTCATCCGTGTTTCATAATTCTTTTCAAATTTTACCGGATCCAGTGTCAGCGGCTGGCCGAGCCGCTGGCCAACCTGGTTCACCAGATCGGCCGCCACGCGGAAGCGTGATTGTTCGCGAAGCTGTTTCAACTGGCCGGGCGTGAGCGCGAATTGTTTTCGTTCGGCCTTGGTCAGCGAACGGCCCAGTTTTTTTTCCTGCGCGGCGATGGCCAGTTTCTGGCCGGCCAGCGCCTGCGCCAGAGCCGCGCCATAGGCAACGTCGAAGGGCCGGCGCAGAACGTCGAAATAAAGGCTGAGGTTGTAGCTCGCACGATTTTCAGCCAGCACCCGGCCGTGACGGTCGAGAATTTTTCCGCGCACGGCGGGAATGCGGACGGTACGATAGGATTGCGTCTCCAGGTGGCTTTCATATTTGCGGGCGGAAACGACCTGCACCCACCAAAGTCCCGCGAGCAAGACGAGCAGGCCGCCCGCCAGCACCACCGCCACCAGGCGGAGCTGCGGGTCGTTGCGTTTCAGCTCGTCAAATATCAGCATGGGTTACAGGCGTCCCCGCCGGATTTCCCGGTCGGGACGAAAACTGGTTTCTGTCCTGGGTTGATAACCGAGCGCGCGGTTGGACCAGTTGAACAGCGCGAAAACAAACGGCGTGGCCGCCGCGCCGCCCGCAGTCATCACGATCCATTGCCAGATCGAACCCCAGCCCAGCAGGGGTTGTTTTCCGGCGGTCAACAAAAGCAACACGGTCAGCAACGGCACGATGGCGCTCGCCACGGTGCCCAGGACCAGTTGCGCAAACGACACCTCGCGCAATATCAGGTCGCGCCGCAGATAAATCAGGAATCCAACGGCAAAGAGCGGCAGGATGCTGATTCCGAGCGGGTTGGCCGACAGCGCGTCGAACCATAATCCGCCCAGCATGGCGAGCAACGAAACCGTTGCGATGTCCGCATTCAACGCTGCATACACCATCAGCACCGGCAGCAAATCCACCTGCGCGCCGAGCCAGTGGTGCAGGACGGGAAGCGTTGCTTCGCCAAACACCGCCAGAAACGCGGCGGCCAGTATCAGAATGGTTCGGAAAAGATTCATCTTCACGGAAACAGCACCCAGACTTGATCGAGCGCGCCGAGATTCGCGGAAAGTTTCACACGCGCCTCGGTGTAAAGGCCGAATTCAACCGGACGCGAATCCACCACCTGGCCGATGGGAATGCCTTTCGGAAAAACGCCGCCGAGGCCGCTGGTGATGACGTTCTGGCCGGGTTTCAAACTCGCGTTGCCGGAAAGATAGGTCAAATCCACGAGCGATGTATCCAGCGGGCCGCTGGCGCTGAGGATGCCCGTGTCATGCGCCGGATTTTCAACGAGGGCGGAGACGTGGCAATTCGGGTCGCCGATCAAAACAACCTGCGAGCGGGTGAGGCCGACGGCTGAGACCCGGCCGACCAGACCTTCGGCGGTGAGCACGGGCAGATTTTCCCGCAGCCCGTCGCGGCTGCCGAGGTCAATCTGCAAGGTACGCCACCAATTGGCCGGGTCGCGCATGACGACGTTGGCGAGTTTGAGTTTCCACGGCGCCTGTTGCTGCCAGCCGAGCAGCAAATGGAGCTGGTCATTTTCTCGCGCGATGGCGGCAGTCTGCACGGCCAGGACCTTGTACTGATCATTTTCCCGGCGGAGCCGGTCGATTTGTTGAAGCAATTCGCGGCGGGGCAGAACGCTGTCGGCGAGGTCGGCGGGGAGTTGTTGGGTGATGTTGGCCAGCCCGAACAGCGGCAGAAACAAACTGCCGATGGTGAGCTTAAGATGGGCGGTCACGCGCGGCGGCAGGCTGAGAATCAGCAGTGCCAGCAGCGTCACCGCGCCGAGCGCGAGATAATTTTTTTTCCTAAACATCCTGCCAGTCCCGGCAAACGTGCCGGGGCGCGCAGGTGAACGCGCGGGCCTTCACCCCGCCAGGGGGAGCATTGGGCCACGCAAAGGCGGGAAATCAATATTTGGCGTTGGTCGCGACGCGCTTGAGGAATTCGATTTCCTGCAAGACGCGGCCGGTGCCTTCGGCAACGGCGCTCATGGGGTCGTCCGCGAGGTGGACCGGGAGGCCGGTTTCCTCGGCCACCAGCCGGTCTATGCCGCGCAACAGCGAGCCGCCGCCGGCCATGACCAGGCCGCGATCCACAAGGTCGGCGGCGAGTTCGGGCGGACAGCGTTCCAGCGTGAGGCGGACGGACTCCAAAATGCTCGACAGCGGTTCTTGCAACGCTTCGCGAATTTCCTCGGAACGGATGGTCAAGGTTTTGGGCAGGCCGGAACCCAGGTCGCGGCCTTTGACATCCATGGTCAATTCCTGTTCCAACGGAAACGCGGAGCCGATGCGTATCTTGATTTCTTCCGCGGTGCGTTCACCTATCAACATGTTGTAGGCGCGTTTCATGTGCGCAGTGATCGTTTCATCAAATTCGTCTCCGCCCACCCGCAGGCTGCGGCAGAAGACGATGCCGGCGAGGGAAATGATTGCGATTTCGCAAGTCCCGCCGCCGATGTCCACGATCATGTTGCCCGCCGGCTCATGCACCGGCAAACCGACGCCGATGGCTGAGGCCATCGGTTGCTCAATTAAATACACCTCCCGCGCGCCAGCGTGGGTGGCGGAATCTTTGACGGCCCGTTTTTCCACTTCCGTGATGCCCGAAGGCACTGCGACCACGACTCGTGGCGCAATCAATTTCCGATGGTGAACCTTTTGGATGAAGTGGCGGAGCATGGCCTCGGTGATTTCGAAGTCGGCGATCACGCCGTCCTTCATGGGCCGGATGGCCACGATGTTGCCGGGCGTGCGGCCCAGCATTCGTTTGGCTTCCGCGCCGACGGCCAGCACGTTGGTTGTGCCCGCCTGGATGGCTACAACTGAAGGTTCGCGCAGGACGATTCCGCGGTCCCGCACATAGACGAGGGAGTTGGCTGTGCCCAGGTCTATTCCAATATCGTTGGAAAACAGGCTTTTGAATTGCGCAAACATGAATTTGCCTAACGGGGCACAGTTAATCCATTATGCCCCAAAAGGTCAAGCAGCGAATAAATGGCCTGTCAGGCCGCAGTTCGAAATGCATCATGGAACGACATGCTTCAGCCCGCCTTCACGTTGCACACTGCGGCGCGGCAGCCCCGAACTCCGAAGGGCTTCGCGAGCAGGCGCGTTCGGGGTTGGTGCCAGCGACTGGAATCGAACCAGTGACCTCGGGCTTATGAGTCCCACGCTCTAACCAACTGAGCTACGCTGGCAACCGAGACCGGCATTACATTCTGCGCACAAACCGCGCGCTGTCAAATCTGAACCACAACCGCCGAAAACCGGCCGGGCGAGGCGACCGAACGTTTTTACCCTGCGCCTGCCGGATTCAAATTGGCGAACGAGTTTTCTCGCGTCGCGTTTCCGGAACAAACCCGGCATTGTTGTGATTCCGGCGCCGAAGGAAGACCGTGGTGGTGGTGGTGGGATTGTCGCTTACGGCAGGGGGGTTACCGTGATCTGGGCGGCAGTTCTGAGGTTATCCATGAATGTCTGCAACTGCTGATTATATTGATCCCGCGTTTGAGCTGCCAGTTGCTTTCGAATTTGGATGTCAATTTCCTGCCAGGCTGCCTGGCGGGCTTGTGGGTCGGCGGGGAGTTCTCCCAATTCTGAAATGTGATTCTGATAATACTGTTCAACTTGATCGGGAGTCACATTGGGGGTCGCGCCCGCCTGCTCCATAAGAGAAGTTTGCAACATAAATGCCTGCGCATCCCGAAGCTCAAACTCGATCTCGGCAGCGTTCACCGTCAGTTTGCTGACGAGGCCCGGTTCCGGTTGCTCTCGCAACGCCTGCAATTTTGCCAACTGCTCATCCTGGGCCTGGTTCAGGGTGATGCCTTGCGCCTTGGCAGCCTGTAAGGTCAATTCGCGATTGATGGCGCGTTGGAGGAAATAATCGTACGTCACCGAATCAATTTTTTGTTCCACCTCTGAATTGGTTGATGGGAGCGGCATCAAGTCCCCAAGGGTGATGGACGTGCCATTGACCGTTGCCAGCACTTGATTCGGGCGTGCCAGAAATATTCTGTTGTTGGACTGACTTTTGCCGCTTTGGAATCGCTCCGCGGTTTGGTTTGGGTGATTCGCCCCGCCTTTGGCTTCAACGGCCCGGGAAGGCGCCGTTGTCCGACCTTGAAAATGCCAATATACCAGCAGCACGGTCACCGCCGTTGCGAGCGCCAACAGCAGCCAGATCGAATTGCGGCCTCTCATCTTGCCTTGAATCAATTCCTTGCCATCAAAATTCCGTCCTGGCACCCCCGGCTTGCGCTGAGTTTTCCCTGCTGTCGCAATTCTCCATCAGCGCCAGGACGGCGACGGTTGTTACTTGCTCTCTAAAATGACATCTTCCATGCCCACCGGCAGACCCGGCGAACTGTTATATTCGACCCACACACATGAGCGGAAGAATAAATCACTGTTTATCGTTCCAGCTTGAAAGCTGCTCGTATTCAGATTGTATTGGAACTCGCCGTTATTCGGCACCATGATTCCGCCCGGGCTGCCAATGCAAACATAGTTCTGCGGCACATCGTTGACCAAAACGGAACTGCTGTAAGTGCCCTCACGTTCCGTGACGTCAATATGCACCGTGACATAGGGCCCCTCCTGTGAGGTAACGTCATTGCCGTTGCAATCCAACAATCGAACTTTGTGGCATACCACATCACCAACCTTGAACTGCGTGATGATCTCCGTCGTGGAGGGATCGTCCGGACAGTTCATGTCGGAGAAGCCGGCGTCCGGCTCAGCCGTGTTGTCATCCAGATTGTCATCCGGCGGCGTGTCAAACACCACCTGCAGCGGCGACAAGACCGTGAGGTTGAACGTGCATTCATTGGTGTTGCCGCTCGAGTCGGTCGCCACGGCGGTCACGGGATATACTCCCGGCCCCAGTATGCTGCCGGGCGGCGGTGTGCAGACCACCGACACCGATTTGCCGCAATTATCAACCGCCAGTGGCGGTGTAAACTCAACCGCACCCAGGCAAACGGCTCCCATGCCGAGATTGGCGCGTTTGCATGGACTCAAGACGCCGGTGCAATCCGGTTGCAAATTCCTGCCACACAAATACCAGCCTTGGCCGCAGGCGCCACAAGTCAAGAATGGCTTGAAGTTTTCACACGAACCAGCGGGATCCGAATTTTTCCAGCAACTGCTACGATTGTCGTCCACCGGTTTGACACCGCACAAATTGCAATTGGTGTTCAAGGTTGTCTCCACGACGGCACCCCACTGCCACTGAATTGTCACGCCGGGCGTGTCAACGGCGAACCGTCCACACCACGTTGCCGTGTTGATCTGACAGCGGCTCTTGCACGGATTCATATTGTCCTTGCCCCAACAATAACCGGAGAAGCGGCAGTTTATATTGTTATTCAAGCTGAAGGGAACCTGCCAGGACAGTCCGGACAGGAAGGTATTTCCGCAAAGACCGGGCTTTGAAATCGTGATCCATTGCCCGTTGGTGAACGTGGTGGTTGCAGTGGCCACGCCGTTCGAGAACGTCACATAAGCGTCCGGCACAGCCAGGGAAATATTGGTGTTGTCAATCTGCAGTTGAATGGTCTGATCAAAAACATGCACCGTGAAGGAACCTTTGCTGTAACACGAAGGATTTTGTATCACGCTGCTGAACCAGATATAATTGTTCGAAACAATGCACGGGTTGTTAAAATTCACACTGATGCAACTCAGGGCATTGGTGAGGATTGGCTTGAAGGTGGCAGTCTGGTCGCTGCAGAACAGCGTGGGCGGCTGAGCGTCAATCACCAGCACCGGCGTTTGACATTGCGACGAATTACCCCGCCCGTCATCGGCCGTGACCGTAATGAGATTCGTTCCCGTCACGTCCACTGGAAATTCCCCTTGCAACATTCCATTGCCCAGGTTGGTGAGAATAATGGTGGCGCCATTCTCGTCAATGGCGCTCACGTTCACTGTGTCAATGCCGCCACAGCAATCTGTTGCCGTCGGTATCGGGAATGTGAACGTTGCATAGCACTCATTCAAATCATTGGTCAGAACGATTGAGCCGCCGCCCGCTCCGCACTGAACCACTGGATTGTTCGTATCCGCAAACTCGGGCGGCATCGTGTCCTGAACGGTGATGTTAAAAGTGCAGACATTCGTATTGCCGGACGCATCCATGGCCACGCAGGTCACCACATAATTGGTGGAATTGGCGGGCGGCGGCGGAAGGGCGAAGAAGCTGCCCGATGGCGGAGTGCAAACCACCGTCGGATTCGGGTCACAATTGTCCGTCACCACTGGTGTGGAATAACTGACATACGCCCCGGCCAATCCGTTGGTATAATGGCATTGGGTCGTGATGTCCGGCGGACAACTGATTGTCGGCGGTGTGGTGTCTTCCGAACCAATGGTGCATTTGGCCTGGCCGTTGAAATTTGTCGTAAAATCATTGTTGAAGGTCGAGGCCCCGCTCACCACCTGAACGGCGATGTTCCCGCAAAATAAACTGGCGAGCGGCCCGCCATTGGGCGTGAAGCGAAAATCATATTGACCCGATGATCCTGCCAGATAACCGAATCCAATCACCTGGCCGGTCAACAACACGCCAGAGTAGGTATTGGTTACGCCCCCGATGACTGCCGTTACGGTTCCGGACAAAACCAAATCATCGCCCCCATCCCCGGGTGCGCTACCTACCAGAGCCCCGGTGTTGTCCACGGCAATTTGGATTAGGAGACTCTTCGTACCGCTGATCGTCTTGGGGAGTGTCGCCTTGGCGAATATCACGGTCGTTGGGGCCGCGCTGATGGACAAAAGCTGATTCGTGGCCGTGTAAGCAAGGGCGTACGTGCTGGCACTATTGGCGCTGATCTCCGGATAGGTCAAAGAGACATTCAAGAGGCTGGCATATGAAGATGGCATCCATGTCAAAGTTGCCAGCATAACCAACATTATCTTTTGTTTCATAAAATTCCCTTTCTGAATTAATTGCGTTAACTCAGTTTTCTTTTGGGAGTTAACATTTCTACCACTTCTGACTTCTGACGCGGAAGTCTAGCAACGCTCCGTGTGTGTGTCAAGCGCTTAACTTGTTTGGTAGTGTCCTAATAATCAGGATATTACCACTTGTTTCTGCGGCAGCGATGCGCTCCGGCGCACAATACGCCAAGGACGCCACCAACCAGCGTGAGCAAAATTTGGAAGGCTCGAGAACAACCGCAACTGATTCTGAGCCGGGTTGCCATTGGCGTAAACGGGTTCAAATCATCCATCGTTTTTTTGCCCGAACCGCTGGCTTGAACCCCTTATGGCGTGGATACCAGTTGGACCCATTGGGTTCCCGTGCGGTACATAAGCCCATCGGAGGTCTTGATCATGGCATAGAACGGATGCAATCCGGCCCACAAATTTGTTCCCGCCACCGGGAAGGTCGTGGTGGATTGATTGGTGACGGTGCCCAACGCGCCACCGGTGCTGTACAAAGTAATCAGGCTTACCGTGTTGGTGTTGGCAACCACTTGAATGTGGTAGGTGCCTTGCACCGGAGCTGAATTGGTCAGGTCGAGCAGTGTCAAGGTCGCGCTCAAGGAGCGGTTCCGGATCTGGACGGGCACGGTCACCTGGGTTTCCGTTCGCATGCCACTGCCTTCGTAGGCCACGGCTGTTAGATTGTGATAACCGTCAGCCAGGGTCGTCGTATTCAAGGGGAAGTTCAGAGTCAGGCTGGAGGCGCCGGCTGTGACGTAAAGATGGTTTCGGGGCTCGAGGTCGGATAGGTTTTGCGTGAGGGTGGTGTTTCCCGCGGGTGTGAAGGTGGGTACCGAGGACGACACCGTGGGGATGACTTGTATGGCGGCAGCCTGGTAGCCGGGGCTCCGGGCATACAGATTGAAGACGGTGTTGTTGATTTTGGTGCCGTATGGATTCACAAGATAATCCCCGGCCACGACACCGTCGCTGCCCTGCAACGCGGAATTCGTGTTGATCGCTGCGACCAATTGTCCGACCAGCGTGGCGGGATTGCCATAAGACAGATTGGTGACGGCCACGACCACAGTCTGGCCGTTGGTCTTGGTAATGCTGAACTGGATCCAGGAATTGGTGGAGACCAAATTGGTCAAGCTTAACTGCGAGTATCCCTGAAAGCCCTGCGCACTCGATGCCAGGAACTCAGGCTGGCTGGCGGTCAGAAAAGTCGTCAGGTTGCCGGCACTGCCAATCGCATTGGCGGCGGCGATTTGGATTCCGCCGAGGGCGAAATTGGTTGCCAAAGTCGTCCACTGGCCCTGGTTGGTGGAGACTGCAACCACGTAAGGCCGCGTGGCATTGCTGACCTGGATCAGCGTGAGGTTTGTCGCCACGTTCAGCACCGTGAAGCCGGGTGGCGCCGGAGGCACGAGCCAGGCCCGGTAAAACCGGCCCGAATTCGTGGCGGAAGCATCAACAAAATCCATCGACCCGCCGGGCTGATTGGTGAAGACGGACACCCAATTAACGAGGTTGGTGGAAACTTGAACGGCCCAGGGCTGCCCGGACGTACTGTCCACATGCATCTGGAACGTCCCGGCACCGGCCATTCCCGGCGCCGACAGTTGGGGAGGTTGATCCGTTACCGGCCAGGTCATGCGATAAAAGCGCATGCGATAGTTCGTGGAGTCGTAATCGGTAAAATTCAGCAGTCCCGGTACGTCATTCGTGCAGATGGGTTGCCAGTTCATGAGATTGGTTGAAGCCAGGATGACGTAGGGCAACGTGCTGGGAATGGTCACCTCCATTCGGAAGGCTCCGTTTTTATCAGGAGAATCGGGCGTTATCTGGGGTGGAAAGGAATCCGGCAGGTTGTTGACGCTATACGAAAGGCCGGGGGTGTTCGCCGGGGTGTTGTCGGCAATGTAGAAAGGAACCGCCATGGAACTGGGGGCGATGGATTGCAACTCGATGCGGTCGCCATGAACCAGGGCCTTCACCAGGGTGACGTTGGTCGCGGCATTAATTAGTGAGGCCAGTCCGGCTGCCACCGTGCTCAAGGTTGAATTCGTGGGGACGGTGTAAGCGATTGGATATCCGTTCAGGGTGACGGTCAGCCGATTGCCGGGAGACGGAGCCAGGTTGGTCAAGGTGCTGAAATACACGCCATCCACGAACAAATCAACTTGTTGCAGGGGGTGATTCCCAGGCTGGGATCTGAATTTCACGGAAAGGTTGGTTGTGCCGTTCAGCACGGCATTGAGGAGGTTGGTGCCCCATTGTCCAGAACCGGGCTGCGCGAAGGGCGCTGCCAGCGGCTCGGCGACGGTGAGCCCGAGATACGGCGCATTGACACTTTGATAATAACTTTCGGCCAGACTGAAGCCGCGGGCCTGGTAAAAGTAAACCTGAGGATTCGGAAACTTCTGGGTATCGTTTTCCGGTTCCGCCACAGTGCCATAGCTGCCCGACGCCCCGCCATTGATAAATGCCAGCAGGTTGGTCTGGCCGTTGCTCCCGAAAATAACGCCACCGAAGGAAGTCAGACTGTCCGCGACGGCACCGGGAACGAACAAACCTTGCGGGACGCTGAATTGCGCCAGACCTGTTTCATACCCCTGACAGCCGTTGGGCCACGCAACCCAATCGCTGTTGGTACGCAAAATCGAGGAAACGCCCAGAATGTTCACGTTGAAAATGGCGTTGTCGAAATACGGGTACCGCACGTTGCGTAATGGGTCTGAACTCTTCGCCAGGACCACCGGTTGTTGGGGAAAAGTCCCGTCGCTGGCAACGCCCTGATCCACCAACTGCTCCGCCTGAGCCAGCGAATTGCCAGTAATCATGGTGGCCAGAAACGAATAGCCGGGCGCACCCAAGGGCATCGCCTGGCGGAAGACCGCCTCACTGGCCGCGTAACTGTTGGTGATGCCCAACGGATCACTTCCGTCGCCCTGTCTGGGGCCATAGAACAAAGCCGAGGTGGTGCTGTTGATCACGGAACCAAAGCTGGTCTGGAACGGAATATCCATCGAGAGGACGACGTAATCAATCTGGTTGGTCAACTGTCGGGCCGCCAGCATGTTCAGCAGGGGCACCACCAGGTTGGTTTGAAAATCATTGCTGGTCCAAAGAGTATTGCCACCCGGCCAATTGATGGACAAAACGTTTTGCGGCGGGACCTGGCGTTGCTGGCAGTAGTAATTGCCCAGCTCGCAAGAGTTGGAACTGGCCTGGTTGACGACGACAACCGTGTTCAGTCCGCTGCCGCCGGCGTGCAGCTTGCCGACCAAGGTACAGCCCGCCAAAAACATCGCCAAAACTCCACGCTGAAAACTGCCGTCCATAAAATAGAATACTTAGGACGTACCGTACGGTCCTCTCACCTAGCGCAAGGTCTTGATATCACCGCATTTCGTTTAACGCAACAAAAGAAAAGAGCCGGTCATGGACCGGCCCTTAATTGCTGTTTTTCAAGCCAAATACCGGCCATCAGATTCACTGACGGCGCCGCGCGAGTCCCAAGACTCCAATGCCCAGAGCGATGAGGGCCAGGCTGGTCGGTTCCGGAACCACCGTGACTTCCAAGCCTTTGTCCTTGGTCAAGTCGAATTCCTGACCGGCATCAAGCGTTACGTTCCACTGAAAGGCCCACGAAACATCACCCGTAGCCGTGGTGATGTCGTTCAAATTCAAATAATTCAAACCGCTGAGTTCGTTCAACGTCTGGGGAACCTGTGCCGCCTCGGCTCTGTTTGCGTTCGGTCCCAGAATGACTTCACCAATGCCCGTGCCGCCCGGGCCACCGGTCGTTTGGGTGGCTCCCCCATAATTGCCCGGCCCGCCAGAGATATTAACGGTATTGTTGTTGTTCTGCAGCAAATTGAAATTTGAATATTGGTAGAAGCTCAAGTTGATCTGGCTTAAGCCGTTGTTCACCAAAGATATAGACTCCATCAAATCGGCGCTCGGAGTGGTCGCGCCGTTGCCCGACAAAGTATATTCAAGACTAGCGGTGAGTTGGCCGTTGTTATACACAACGCCCAAGTCATTAAGCGAACCGAGAGGGTTGCCGTTGACACTATATACGGTCGCGGCGCTGATAGTGTTTATTGGCTGGGGAGCGGAGCCGTTGATTGAATACCAGAACCACTGCTGGTTTAATTGACTCTGGCTAACCCCCCCCACGAACCAGCTATTCATCCCCAAAGTGCCAGTGTTGCCGACATTGACCGTGGCCGTGGATCCATTGTCATTCATTGTATAGGTGCTCTGACCGGTTATGTCCACTTGTGCCATGCCTGCGGATGGCAGGAATAAAACTCCCGTCGCAATCCCGGCCATGCACAGTGCCCCAAAATGCCAGCAAGCCACATATTTTTTAAATTCGCCGTTTTTCATATTCAATTGCTCCTCGATTTTGTTTTTTAGCTTCAACTTTAGTCCGACTTGCTCCTTGATGTTCTTCAGGATTGATTGGTTGTTTATGGTTAAATATTGATCCGGCCGGTTTTGTTTCAGTTTTGTTTCGCGTATGTTTGTTTTATGGTCTGCAAATCCCAAGTCATGAACGGCGGCGATGCAACCATACTAAAGCAAGCATGCCCGTCGAAATAAGCGCCGCAGACGAAGGTTCGGGCACCGGAAAACTTGAAGTAATACTCACCGTCATATTGTTGCCGGCTGCGACAGGACCTGAAAACTCATAGCCAAAGACCGCATTGCCCGAGGCGGTCAAGGTCGTGTTGTCAAGGTCGCCCGACCCGATGAAGGCACCAAACGGGGCGCCGCTGGAATCGGCCTGCACCAAGGTTGAATAGCCGGTTGCAAATCCCTTCCAAGAAAGCGGCCAAGCCCCGCCAATTTGGCTTTGGTTAACCACAGCATAGGCCTGGGATGCTGACCAAGGAGAAATACTTAGATACTGGTTTCCCGCGCCGGAAGAACCGCCAAGCACGAAATTTGAATATTGGTACAGGCTCATATTTTGATTTTCACCGCTCGTATTATTGAATACAATTTGCTCCCCCAATGAGGCGCCATTGAGCGATAACTTGTCAGCAACGGTGCCAATGCCCGCAATGGTGTACGTCACAGTTAAATATTTTGTGGAACCGAAGCTGCTGGTAACAACCGATCCGCCAGTTAATTGGGTCAGCGGCCCGCCGCTGATGAGGCTGTAGTATAAAGTTTGCAGGGACAATTGATTGATACCCCCGTAAGCCCAACTGGTAAATCCGTTGACTGAGTCGTCATAAGTCGCACTGTAACCACTCGTCGTGGTAATCGTTGTCGGTGACGCGCTGCTTTGAACTGTCAAGGCCATCATGATTAGTGTAAAAAAAGCGCCCCGTAACATCTGCGCCCCGTTTACGAAGTAATTTTTTTGAATCTTCATAGGGGGTTTTGAATGTTTACTCAGTTTCTTGTTTTATTAATTTTCGGCTTTCTGATTATTACTGGTTTTGGGGTTTGATGGCTTGTTGGTTGGCTCAGGGGCCGATCCCGCGGTTGCTTCTGATTATTTGTTTTTGCGGGGGCCTGCTTGCATCCTGGCTACCCACCAGATTCCTGCGCCGGTAAATGGATGTTGTTTCATTTTGAATGTCCTGCTGGTTATCGGGAACACCGGTTTTTGGAAGAGTGCCGACCACAAGCCAGGGCACCCAAGCCCAGCAGAAAACAGCCCGCCGTCGTGGGTTCGGGAACCGTAAAACAGTCTATGTCGCCAACGCTGCTGCCATTGCTGTCAAAGCTGCTATTCCATAAACCGGTGAAGAGATGGTCGCCCGAACTGGCATCAAACCATGCGTCGAGAATAATCCCACCTGCGGCGACACTTCCGCCGAAAGCACTTTCCAAGGAACCACCGGTAGCATTGAAACGAAATTGAAAAAGGTTGTTGTTGCCATCGCCATAACCAAAAGCCGTCCCCGCTGCTCCCGTGACCAAATTGGCGGTCAATAGCGTCACACTTGTATCACCGTCACCGACTGCACCATTAATGGTCAGGGTTCCACCCGTCAAAATCGGGTTTCCGGCATTGTAGTTGATGGTCGCTGACAAAATATAGGAGTCGGGTATTGAAACCCCCACGTCGGTTGCCCCGCCGTTACCATCAGAGATGTTATAATCCGTTGTCCACCCGCTCGCCAGGAAAGCGCCTGTACCCGTGCCCGCATTGTAACTGTAAGTCACATCCATGAAAGAACCGGTCAAGTCGGGCAAAGGCACTGGGTTGCTCGGGAAAATTATGTCCGTCGCCGGCCCCGCCATGGATTGTGAAATCGCCAGAACCAATAACGCACCGATTGCAGTCAGAATTTTCAGGGTTTTCATATTTCTTAAGTTTTGAATTTAATGGACGTTTTTGGCACATGAACCACCGCTGGCCTCAACCGCAATTCCAAGCAGCGTCGCATGACCCACCGACCCGCCAGCCCGCAAACCAAGAGTGCAAGGATTCCGATTTTCATATGCTTTTCCGTTTTGGTTTTATTTCTGATTTCTGATTTGTGGGTTGCGGGGGCCTGCTGATTTGAGTTTTGCTATTCTGATTGTTTTTCTGATTCATTATTTGCGGGGGCCTGCTGGTTTGCATTTCTGATCCGACTGATCTGAGTATTTTCTGATTGGGTCATTGCGGGGGGGGCCTGCTTGAATCCTGGTGGCACGCCAGATTCCTGCGCTGGAAAATGAATTTGGGTTCGGTTTGTTCATGACCTATAAAGCCAATAAAATTCTGAGGCGGTTGAAGAAACCATAGGACGACGTTCCCTGCCGATCTTCCTCCCGCGTTCTCGCCGGCCGGGAGCGCCTGGATCCCGACTTTTTGCTGATGGGTTCCCCCAGGTTGGTGGTTACCTGCACACAACGATCGTCCCACAGCTCAATCATTCGTTTGTCCTTGACGTTGGTCACTTCCAATTCCGGCAACCCACAACTGGCAAGCCATTCCTTTATCGCCGCCACCTGCCGGGGGGAGGAGGCGCGGGCGGTGAAAATTTTTACGGTGCGGCCTTCGGCAATCCACTTCTGCACACGGGCCAGCATCGGTTCAATCGGACTGCCAATCTCATCCCCGCGCGCACTCCCAAGATCGCGGGCCAGTGTCCCGTCCAGGTCCACACCAATCCACGGGGATCCGCCATACCGCACTTGCGAATTGTCCGCGAACTGCTGGCCGCACTTGCGGCACACCGCGCCGATGCGACCGTCCTCCAGCCAGAAGGGCATCAAGGCCTCACCGCAACAAGTAGTCTCTCCATTGGGTGTGGGGAAGCCATTCTCCGAGCCTTTCTGGCCATCCTGATCGAACCAAGGCATGTATCTTGCACCGCCCTTGGCTCTGCCAGCATCGGCCATCGCTTCCACATTGTTATGTAATGCCATGTTCATCGCGACTATCACTGAAGCTGCTCTTTAGCGGCTCCTCACATCCGTGCGCGTTGGTTTTACTACGGGCACACCGCCCCTTATTTTCACACTTACTGTTGTCGTCGGAAGCCGTAACACTTACAATCAATTCATGTTCACAATTGGCCTCTAAATGCTCACAAAATGGCCGGGGTTATTGACAAAAAGACGGGATGTTCACAAACCTTCAAAAACCAGGCAGGATTAATTCACCATTGTAAAAGTTATTCACCATTTAGGGAAGTTATTCACAAAGCGTCTAAATTTATTGACAAAAGTGTCTTAAATATCTACACTGCACGCATTGGTAACGGGCAAAAGGCTTGAGAAGGTTTTGCTCTTGGACAAACTCGGAACATAGCGCTTCCAGAACATCTGGAAGCTGAGAAATGAGACTTTGGCAGCACTATTGTAACACAATCAGTTTGGAAGTTGTTTCAGATTGAAGGCAGTGATTACTGTAGCGCGGTGGAGTAAAGTCGTAGTTTCCATGTGGTTTATGGTAGACAATACCGCCATCCAACAGGCAAATCAGTTGCCTCAAGGCAATGTAAACAGTGGCTTGGCCAATCTGTTACAGGGATCCATTACACATCTGGCCTGCAAATGCTCAACAAAGGATAATGCGGATTTTTTAATCAAGAAGGATCGCATCGTCTGTGCCTTTTGTGACCGGGAGATCTTTTGCCTGCCGCCCATACTTGGAGTTTACAAGGCCACGTGCAGTTGTTGTAACTCGCCATCAGTCAAATCCACATTCGTTCTGGATTCGCGCGGACTCTATGTTTGTACCTGGTGCGGTCGAACGAAGTAGGCTGGCGCGAGTTTGTAAATGCCCCCGCCAAATTCTCAGACCAACAGTTTGCCGCAGATCACGGCCTGCGGCGGATAAGTTCGAAATTGCATAGCCGCACTTCTGGTTTGCCCGCGGGGTCGAGCACCAGTTGTTCGTCCGCGTCGAAGGAAATCAGCAGATGATCAGGTTTGAGATTGAGGTCCTCAAATCCGAAGCGAGCCTGTTTGCGCGCCACCATCTGCGTCAGTTCCGTTGACATTTGCCCGGAAATCAGTTTGTTGGTGAAGGCGCGTTTGACGTTGACGGCCTGGTAGTATTTTCCATCCTGCGCCGCGAGCAGCTCGTCCGGGCCGTTCCAAAAGCCCCAGATGGTGATGTAGTCGTATTCCTTGCGCACGGCCGGGTCCCCGTCGGGCGTGCGGACATCAGCCAGCGCGGCGTAACGCCGTTCGTCGGATACCTGGCGGGCGGAGCCCCGCTGGCGGCCGGTCATGTAAATGGCGCGCGGGTAGACCGTCCGCACGTCGTGGTGGCTCATTTCGAGCGCAAAGGCAAACTCCTCGAAAGGACTGTTGAACCCATAGGCCTGCGCTTCCTCCTTGTGGGCGTCGGGATTCTTCAACCATGGCGAGTCGCCCATGCGCGAAACCTTCCACACCAGGTTGATGTTGTCCTTGGTGCGCGTGTAAAAAATCTGGTTGCGGGCGGACAGTTTTTTCTTCGGCGTGCGGCGCCACCGTTCCGGCAGAAAATAATTAAACAGGTCGGGGTCCTTGCCCACCACCCAGAGCAGGCCGCCCGTGCTCTCGGCGCGGCCAAAAATGTAATCCACGCCCAGGATGTTGGTGGCGCGGAGATGTGCCGGCAGCGGACTGGCCGCGTCCGTGTCGAACCGGCGGGCCATGTGCTTGAGGTAAAGTTGCCGGTTGACGCTCCGCACGGCCCGTTCGTGTTCAGGGGTCCGTTCGAGCAATTCATAATCCACCAGCGCGTAGGCAAACTGGTCGTTGTGATCGCGCAGCAGCTTGTTCGATTGCGGGCGCAGAATGATGTGCGCCGGTTTCATGTCGATGACCCGGTAGCCTTTCTGCCACAATTCATGCGTGACCAGGCTGGTGACGCGGGCCAGAAATTCCGCCTGCGCCCGGCCTTCAAACCCGAATTTCTCCGCCGTTTCAACCGCATCCAGGCCCTTGATCCAGCCGAACAGAACGACGTATTGCCGGAGAATGTCAATCTCCACGCCGGGATGACGGGTCACCTTCGCCCGGATTTTGTCCTCGGAACGGCCGGTCTGCCAGAGCTGCAAGCGCTCGTCCGGCACATAGATCGCCAGCGGGCGCTGGGTGCGGATGCGGATGGCCGCCGGCCCGGCTTCGCCCCGGCGCAATTCCATGAGCAGCGAAAATTCTTCAAACGGACTGTTGAATTCCGCCTGAATGAACTTGTTTACCGTGAGGGTGTCGAACGGAACCATTTCGCCCACGCGTGACCATTTGACGACTAGATTCAATACCTTGCCGCTTACCGGACGCGTCGGCACCTTGTAAACCATGCTTGTGCCTTCCAGCCGCTCGCGCTTGGCCTCAAACCACTCTCGCGCATACCAGTTCTCCGGCAGCAGGTTTTTCCAGAACGGCAGACCAAAACGCGTGAGATACAGGTCGCCGCCGTCGTCGGTCTTCAGGCGATAATAATCCACCCCCAGGAAAGACATGGCATTGCACGGCACCGGCAAATCCGCCGGCAAAACCAGCGGCGGCGGATTTGCGGCGGGAGCGGGTGTCGCCGAGGCGGAAATTTCCCGCGCCGGGTTGAACGTCAAAAGTTTGGCATTGGCAGCCACAAGGTTAATCTAGGCATTCCTCCCGCCGTCGCAAGCGGCGATTGTTTTATCGGAGGAACGGGTTGCCTGATGCCGTGTCGGTGTGCCCGTCTCCGGCAGCAACTGACTTCATTCAAGCCATGGAATAATTCCCGACGCCCGTCGACCGTACTGCGCCCGCGCGGAGATTCAACTTTGAAATTCGGATCAAGCATCCGTCTGGGGATCAGCCCCCCCTCAGGAAAAGCAAAATGACGGAATGAGCGCGCCTGCCCACCCCGGTCAAAGCGGCCGCTAATTTTCAAAAACAGTGCTTCCTATTTAACGGTAAATGGGTTATAATTTATTCAGCGTCGGTTTCCGACGGATTCCCGCCAAGGTGTTTCAAGGGACACTTTTCCGGTGATTCCGGACTTTTCTGTCGTGAGCTTTTCTCCTTGGGGAGCGAAGCGCTGGTGGTGCGGTTGATATTATGTCACAGCCGAAGATTATTCAGGGCGGGATGGGTGCGGCCGTGTCCGGCTGGACTTTGGCGCGCACGGTTTCGCAATTGGGCCAGCTCGGCGTCGTCTCCGGGACGGGACTGGCCATCATCCTTGCCCGCAGCCTGCAACTGGGCGATCTCGACGGTCATCTGCGTCACGCCCTGCAGCGGTTCCCCGTTCCCGAAGTCGCCGCGCGCGTGCTGGCGCAATACTTTGTTCCCGGTGGAAAATCTTCGGCGGCGCCATTCAAACTCGCTGCCATGCCCACGCTCCGCCCCGGTCCGGCACTCGTGGAATTGACGGTGGTGGCCAACTTCGTGGAAGTGTTTCTGGCCAAGGATGGCCACGACGGATTGGTCGGGATTAATTTTCTCGAAAAAATCCAGCTGCCCACCTTGCCCTCACTTTACGGCGCGATGCTCGCCGATGTGGATTACGTGCTCATGGGCGCCGGCATACCACGCGCTATTCCCGGCGCGCTGGATCGTCTGGCGGCAGGCGAACCGGCCCAACTGAAAATTGATGTCATCGGCGCGTTGCCCGGCGAGGAATTCCTTTCCATGTTTGACCCGCGCGCTTTCTGCAAAGGCCAACTCCCGGCGGTGAAGCGTCCGCAGTTCCTCGGGATTGTCGCCTCAGTGACCCTTGCCATGGCTTTGGCCAGGAAAGCCAGCGGATACGTGGACGGCTTCGTCATCGAAGGCGACACCGCCGGCGGACACAACGCCCCGCCGCGCGGCCCGCTGCAACTCAACGCCATCGGCGAACCGGTATATGGCCCGCGCGATGTCGTTGACCTCGAAAAAATCCGCGAGCTGGGCCGGCCCTTCTGGCTGGCCGGATCGTATGGGCGGCCAGGCCGGCTGGCCGAGGCCTTGCGCCTTGGCGCCTCCGGTGTTCAGGTGGGAACGGCCTTTGCGTTTTGCAACGAATCCGGCCTGCGTCCCGACCTCAAGCGACAGGCCCTGCAAATGAGCCGTGCCGGCGCCGCGCGCGTTTTCACCGACCCGATTGCCTCGCCCACCGGTTTTCCGTTCAAGGTGGTTCTGACGCCCGGCACGCTTTCCGATGCCGACCGGTATGCGGCACGGACTCGCATCTGCGACCTGGGGTATCTCCGGCATCTTTATCGCAAACCGGACGGGACACTGGGCTACCGTTGTCCCGCCGAACCGGTGGATGATTTTGTCAAAAAAGGCGGGACAGTCGCTGACGCGCAAGGCCGCAAATGCCTTTGCAATGCGCTGGTGGCCAACATCGGCCTCAACCAGTTGCGCTCCAATTCGGAAGAGGAATTGGCGTTGATGACCGCCGGCGACGACGTCGCCCACGTGGCACAATTTCTCCAGCCGGGTTGCGACACCTACACCGCCGCGGATGTCGTACACTGTTTGTTGGACGAGGCGCTGCCCGTCAACGGGGTTGCTCATTCAGCAGCGCATCCAAGTCCAGCGCACGTGTGAACATCGCCAGGCCGCCGTCGGACGTGCGCGGCCACTGTTCCTTCGGACGGTCCCAATAAAGTTCCACGCCGTTGCCATCCGGATCGCGCAGATAAAGTGCTTCACTCACGCCGTGGTCGGAAGCGCCGTCCAGCTCAATCCCCGCCGCCAGCACCCGTCGCAACGCATCGGCCAGCAGCGCGCGGGTCGGATACAAAATCGCCACGTGATACAAACCGGTCGCGCCCGGTGGCGGCGGCGAACCGCCTGCACTCTCCCAGGTGTTCAGGCCGATGTGATGATGATAGCCGCCGGCGGAAAGAAATGCCGCCTGCGATCCAAAATGTTCTGTCAGTTCAAAGCCGAGCACGTCGCGATAAAATTTCAGCGCGCGTTCGAGGTCGGCCACCTTCAGATGCACGTGGCCGATGCGAACCCGCGCATCAACGGGCCGGGCTGCCGGATGGTCTTTCATGATGGCAAGGTGGACGAAAACGGGTGCGAATGCAAAAATCCGAACGTGTTGTGATGGGCAGACTAACCAGCAAGCTGCGCGCGCACCAATTCGCAAAGTTTCACAACCAGTTGGCTCTTCATGCCATAATAAACGCACTGGCCATTCTTTTTTCGGGTCAGGACGCCCCCGGCGGCCAGCAACGCGAGATGCTTGGAAACGTTGGCTTGGGTGGATCCGGTGGCCGCCACAATGTCATTCACGTTGCGCGGCCCCCGGCAGACCGCCTGCAAAATCCGCAGCCGCATCGGCTCGCCCAGCAGCTTGAACCGGGCCGCGACCTGCCCGAACTCTTTCGGGGCCACCAACCGCGCAGTTTTTTTATTTGACATATAACTATATGGTTATACAATTATAACATGATTGAATTGGTTGTCCATCAAAAAGCGCCTCCACCCGAAGGGCGCTCGCCATGATCCAGCGCCTCGTCATCGGCGCCGTGGCCGGGGCGGTTCTGGGCTTCGGCTGGCACAAGCTGGCCGGCTGTTCGACCGGCGCTTGTCCATTGACCGCCAATCCTTTTGTAGCCACGCTCTATGGGATGTCCGTGGGCGCGCTGATCGCAACCAGTTTTCATTAAACCTCAACCAGACAACTCTTGATATGAAAATGGAACTCATCATCCGCCGGTTCGCCGGCACTTTTGTCCTGGCGAGCCTGGTGCTCGCGCACTATCACAGCCCGTACTGGCTCTGGGTCACCGCCTTTGTCGGCTTCAACCTGCTGCAATCGTCGTTCACGAAATTCTGTCCGCTGGAAATCATCCTGAGAAAACTCGGGGTCAGCGGCTCGTGCTGCGGCGAAGGGAAGACCGGCGGGGAACAGGCTGGCGGCTCTTGTTGCTGCGGTGACGCCGGCCACAAGATCTGATATGAAAATTTTAAAACGAGGTGCGAGCCTGGTTGTTTTGATGGCTGCGGCGTTGTTCGCCGGCTGCCGCGGAAAGGTTGCCCCGCCGGTTTCGGAAAACCTTCCGCCGGCCACCGTCCGCGTACAAACCGTGGAAAACAAATCGCGCGTTGCCACCGAGGACGTGGTGGGCACGGTCCGCGCCAAATTGCGCTCGGTGATTGAGGCCAAAATCAGCGGTCGGATCGAAAAAATGTTGGTGGTGCCCGGCCAGAACGTGAAGGCGGGCGAACTGCTCGTCCAGCTTGACGCCCGCGAAGTGCAGGCCCAACTCGACCAGGCGCTGGCCCTGCGCCAGCAGGCGGAAAGCGACTTGAAGCGCGCCACCGACCTGTACCAGCAGAAGATTCTCGCCCAGTCCGAATACGACAACGCCCAGTCCAAGTTCCGCGTGGCCGACGCGGCGGCCATGGAGGCCGAAACCCTGCTCGGTTACACCAAGGTCATCGCGCCATTCGACGGCGTCATCACCCGAAAATACACCGACGTGGGCGACCTCGCCTCGCCAGGCAAACCGCTGCTGGAAATGGAGGACGCCCGCGATTTGCGGCTCGAAGCTGACGTGCCGGAAGCGGTCATTGGCCATCTCACCCTCGGCGACAAGCTGGGAGTGCGCGTGTCCGGCGTGACCAACGAACTAGATGGCGTCATCAGCGAAATCGCGCCGTCCGCCGATCCCAACAGCCGTACCTTTCTCGTCAAGCTTGACCTGCCGTCGGCATCCGGCTTGCGGGCCGGCCAGTTCGGGCGAGCGGCCATGCCGGTGGGCGAAACTTCGGCCTTGCGGGTGCAGGCTTCCGCCGTCGTGCAACGCGGACAGATGGAACTGGTTTTTGTGGTGGTGAATGGCCACGCGCAATTGCGCATCGTCAAAACCGGCAAACGCATCGGCGACGAAGTCGAATTGGTCTCCGGCGTGGACGCGGGGGAAAAGGTGGTGGTGGATGGCGCCGCCAATCTGGTTGACGGACAGCCAGTGGAGGCTAAATGAACGCGCGCCCATTCCATGAACCGGACTGTGCGGCCGGCATTCTGCCGGCAGAACTCGAACAGATCTGCCGACGAGACGTCGGCAGCACGTTGGTGGCGCGGTCGCTCCCATGAAACCTGAAACCCCAGGCTCAACTGCCGAACACCTTGGCATCGCCGGCCGCATCGCGCGGGCGTTCATTGATTCCAAGCTCACGCCGCTCATCATCATCACGTCGGTTCTGCTCGGCGTGTTTGCGGTGTGGATGCTGCCGCGCGAGGAGGAACCGCAAATCAAGGTGCCCATGGTGGACGTGCTCGTCACCATGCCCGGCTCCGGCGCCAAGGAGGTCGAGGAGCGCGTCACCCGCCCGATGGAAAAGCTGCTCTGGGAAATTCCCGGCGTGGAATACATTTACTCGACATCGAGCGAAGGCCAGTCGCTGGTCATCGTGCGCTTCAAGGTGGGCGAAGACATGGAAAACAGCCTGGTGAAGCTGAACCAGAAGCTGCAGCAGAACTTCGACAAAATTCCGCACGGCGTTTCGCAGCCGCTCATCAAGGCACGGTCCATTGACGACGTGCCGATTCTGGCGCTGACATTTCACAGTTCGCGCTACGATCATCTCACGCTGCGCCGGCTGGTGGCGCAGGTGGACGACGCCGTGAAGCAGGTGCCGCAGGTGGCCGAAACCACCCTGATCGGCGGCGCGCACCGGCAGTTGCGGGTACTGCTGGACCCGGCGAAGCTCGCCTCGCGCAACCTCAGTCCCGCCGGCCTGGTTCCCATGTTGCAGCAGGCCAACCGCCAGTATGTCGCCGGCGAACTGACCAGCAACAACAAGGAAGTGGTCGTGGAAACCGGCGCGTTTCTGAAGGATGCCGGGGACGTGGGCAACGTGGTGGTGGGCGTGTTTGGCGGCAAACCGGTTTATCTGCGTGACGTGGCAACCATCGTGGATGGTTCGGAGGAGCCGTCACAGTACGTTTTTTTTGGTCAAGGTAGCGCAGGCGTCCCGCCTGCTGCCGAAGCACAAAATAAACCTTCGAATTTGCAGGCCGGAGGCCTGCGCTACGTTGAAGAACCCGCCGTCACGCTGAGCATTGCCAAGCGACCAGGCGCCAACGCCATTTCCGTCGCGCGGGAGGTGTTGAAAAAAGTTGAAACGCTCAAGGGCCGCGTCATTCCCGCCGACGTGCAGGTGACCGTCACGCGAAATTACGGCCTGACGGCCGAGGACAAATCCAACGAGCTGCTCTGGCACATGCTCATCGCCGTGGTGGGCGTGTCGCTGCTGATTTTGCTCGCGCTGGGCTGGCGTGAATCGCTCATCGTGGCCATCGCCATCCCGTCCACGCTCGCGCTGACGCTGCTGGTGTTTTATCTCCACGGGTTCACGCTGAACCGCATCACGCTCTTCGCGCTGATTTTTTCCATCGGCATTCTCGTGGACGACGCCATCGTGGTGTTGGAAAATATCGTCCGCCACTTTCACCTGCCCTTCAACAAGGGCCGCCGGTGGCGGGACATTGCGGTGGAAGCCGTGAACGAAGTCGGCAACCCGACCATTCTCGCCACGTTCGCCGTGATTGCCGCCGTGCTGCCGATGGCGTTTGTCGGAGGATTGATGGGGCCTTACATGCGGCCGATTCCCATCGGCTCGAGCGCGGCGATGTTATTCTCGCTGGCCATCGCGTTCATCGTCACGCCGTGGGCCAGCATCCGCATTCTGCACTGGGGCCGGAAATATTCCTGCCTGACCAAAGGCGCGGCGTGTGTGACCGGGGGAGGCCAGCCGCACCTGCATTCCGAGCATCCGGAGGATTTTTTCACAAAACTTTATCGCCGGTTCATGGGACCGCTGATCGCGCACCGGAACTGGCGTTATGCGTTTCTGGCCGGCATCACCGGGCTGCTGTTGCTGGCGATGGCGCTGGTGGGCATCGGCTGGGTGAAGGTGAAAATGCTGCCGTTCGACAACAAGAGCGAATTCCAGATCATCCTCAACATGCCCGAAGGCAGCTCGCTGGAACGCACCACGGAAGCCGCGCGGGAAATCGCCGCCGCCGTCCGCACCGAACCGGAGGTGACGGACTACGAAATTTATGCCGGGGTCGCCTCGCCGTTCAATTTCAACGGCCTGGTGCGGCATTATTTCATGCGGCGCGGCGCCAATGTCGCCGACCTCCAGATCAATCTCGTGCCGAAGAGCAAACGCAAGGCGCAGAGCCACGACATTGCCAAACGCGTGCGTCCGCGCGTGGCCGCCATCGCCGCCAAATACGATGCCCGCGTGGCCGTGGCCGAAGTGCCGCCCGGCCCGCCGGTGTTGCAGACCCTCGGCGCCGAAATCTACGGGCCCACCGAGAAGGACCGTCTGGCCCTGGCGCAGAAGGTCATTGACATTTTTCATCAAACGCCGGGAGTCGTGGACACGGACTGGTATATCGAGGCCGACCAGCCGAAGGTTCGTTTTGTCATCGACAAGGAAAAGGCCGCGCTTCACGGCATCAGCGCCGAAACCATTTCCGAGACGCTGCGCATTGCCGTTGGCGGCGAATCGGTGGATTTGCTGCACGTGCCGCGGGAGAAGGAGGACGTGAACATCGTCCTGCAACTGCCGCTGGCCAGCCGGACCAGCCCCGAAGAACTGCTGGCGTTGCGCGTCCGCTCCGGCGATGCCAATGCATTGCCCGAACCGGGTTCCACGACGGGGGTTCCGCCGTTGATTCCGTTGCGGGAACTCGTGACCATCGAACGGACGATCACCGACAAGAGCATTTACCACAAAAACCTCATGCCGGTGACCTACGTCATCGGTGATGTGGCGGGGGTGGTGGAAAGCCCGGTCTATGCCATCCTGAAAATGAACCAGGCCTTGAAGAAGCTGGACACGCGCGAATTCGGCGGAGACGGTTCGCTATTGAAGATTTACAACGCGCACCTGCCGTTCACCGATTATCAGCCGTCGCTGAAATGGGATGGCGAATGGCATATCACCATTGAGGTGTTCCGCGACCTCGGCACGGCGTTCGCCGCGTGTCTGGTGTTGATTTACGTGTTGATGGTCGGCTGGTTCCGCTCATTCCTCACACCGTTGATTGTAATGGCGGCCATTCCGTTCTCACTGGTCGGCATCCTGCCGGGGCACGGCGTGTTGCACGCCTTCTTCACGGCCACATCGATGATTGGTTTCATGGCGGGTGCGGGCATCGTGGTGCGCAATTCCATCATTCTGGTGGACTTCATCGAACAGCGATTGCGCGAAGGCATGCCTCTGGCGGAGGCGGTGGTGGATGCCGGGGCGGTACGTTTCCGGCCGATGCTGTTGACGGCGCTGGCGGTGGTGGTGGGCGCCAGCGTGATTCTGGCCGATCCGATTTTCCAGGGCCTGGCCATTTCGCTGATGGCGGGAGAAATCGCGTCGCTGCTCATCAGCCGCATGGCTGTGCCGGTGCTTTACTTCATGGCCAACAGCGGGAAGGCCGGCGTTGAAATTTCCAAAAATTAAAAACATGAATTGGATTGCTTTGCTGATTATCGCAGTTGTTGTCGCGATTGTGTTTGTGATGAAACAAGCCGGTCAGATTTCAGTCCGGGATGCGCTGGCGCACCTCAAGAGCGGCGCGTTGGTGATTGACGTACGCAGCCCCGGCGAATTCAACTCCGGCCATCTGCCGGCGGCGATCAACATTCCGCTGGACGAAATTGAAACCATCCTGCCGCGCCGCGTGAAGGATAAAAATCAGGTGCTGCTGCTGCATTGTCAGAGCGGAATGCGCAGCGGCGCGGCGAAAGGCAAATTGAACCGCCTGGGCTACGCGAATGTTTTCAACCTCGGCTCGTATGGCCGTGCGGAAGGCATTTTGAAGCGGCAAAAGTAAAAGGAAACGACAGCTGAAGGCGAAGAAAATTATGCAGTCACTTTTGATCTATCTCCTTATCGGTGGAAGCCTCGGCGCATGTCTGGGGCATTTTAACCGGTGCAATTCCGGCGTCTGTCCGCTGACGGCAAACTGGCGGCGGGGTGCGCTTTATGGAGCGGTATTGGCGCTGTTGTTTTATTCAATGTCCGGTTGCGGCGATTCCACGGCGATGAACCAGTCCTCGGCAAACGTAAAGCACATCACGGGCTCGGAGTTCGACGCCGAAGTGACGCGGGCCACGCTGCCGGTGGTGGCGGATTTTTATGCGACCTGGTGCGGTCCTTGTCGCCAGCTCGCGCCGACCCTGGACGCTTTGGCGGATCAATACGCGGGCAAGATCAAGTTCGTCAAAGTCAATGTGGACGAATCTCCGAAACTGGCGCAACAATTCCAAATCGAGGTGATCCCGACGCTGCTGTTTTTTAAGGGCGGGAAGCTTGCGGAAACTTCGGTTGGTCTGCTCACGAAGGCGGACCTGATCGGGCGGCTGGATTCCCTGCTTCAAACCAACGCTCCGCCCGCCGCGCCCGGCCGGTGAGGATTTCGCGTTTTCAACACCTCCAGAAATTTTGCCAGCGCCGGGTTTTTCCCATACCTTTGTGAAATGAACAGCAATCTGAAAGGAAAAGTCGCGCTGGTCACCGGCGCCTCGCGCGGCATCGGACGCGCCATCGCCGAACGCTTCAGCCGCGACGGAGCCGCCGTGGTCATCAACTATGTGAGCAATGCGGACGCCGCACGGAAGCTCGTGGGCGAAATTGAATCCTCTGGCGGCAAGGCGTCGGCCATCCAGGCCGATGTCGGGCAGGTGTCCGAGGTTGTCCGATTGTTTGACGAAACCATCGGCCGCTTCGGGAAGCTCGACATCCTCGTGAACAACGCCGGCCTCATGGTCACCAAACCGGTCGGCGCCATGACCGAGGCGGAGTTCGACCGCATTTTTGCCGTCAATGTGAAGGGCACATTTTTCGCCTGCCAGCAGGCGGCCACGCGTTTGGCGGAATGCGGGCGCATTATCAATGTGTCCAGTTCGACGACAGCGCGAATGATGCCGAACTATGCGGCTTACGTGGCCACCAAGGGCGCGGTGGAACAACTCACCCGTTCGCTCGCCGGGGAACTCGGCCCGCGCGGCATCACCGTCAATGTCATCTCCCCCGGCCCGACGGAAACCGAATTGTTCAAGGCCGGCAAAACAATGGAACAGATCCAGCGATTCGCGCAGTTGGCCGCGTTCGGACGGCTGGGCCAGCCGATGGAAATCGCCGACGTGGTGGCTTTTCTGGCGAGCGACGACGCCGGCTGGGTCACCGGCCAGAACCTCCGCGTCAACGGCGGCGCCGCGTGAACTGGAATTGAGCATGGACGCCGCCTTCTGGAACGACCGCTACGCCGTCGCCGGCCATGTTTATGGCGAGGCGCCCAACGCGTTCGTGGCGGAAGTCGCGCCGCAAATTCCCCCCGGACTGGTGTTGTGCCTGGCCGAAGGCGAGGGACGCAACGCCGTTCATCTCGCCACGCTCGGCCACCGTGTTACTGCTGTGGATCAATCGGAGGTGGGCCTGGCCAAGGCCCGGCGTCTGGCCGGCGCGCGCGGCGTGGAAATCGAAACCGTGCTCGCCGACCTGGCAAATTTTTCTATCGGTGCCGGTGCGTGGGCGGGAATCGTCGCGACGTTTGCGCATCTGCCGCCAGCCTTGCGGCGGCGGGTCCATCGCGACGTGGTGACGGGGCTGCAGCCCGGCGGCGTGTTCGTCCTCGAAGCTTACACACCCGCGCAACTGGCGTTCGACACCGGCGGGCCGAAAGATCCCGAACGGCTCATGACGCTGGCCGCCCTGCGCGAAGAATTGTCCGGCCTCGATTTTCTCATTGCCCGCGAACTCGAACACAACGTAATCGAGGGCGACGGCCACACCGGCCGGGCCGCCGTCGTGCAAGTTCTCGCCCGCCGGCTCTAATGTCGCGAGCGCGACCGGGAGTTCATGACATCCGCTTGCCATGCGGAACCAGACCTTCCGCCTGTTTCTGGCGGCGGCGATGAATGCGGCCGGATTTCAATTCCAGAACGTGGCTGATGCACCCGGGCATTTCCCGGGCGTGATGCGTGACAAAGATGAGGCCGGCGCGGGTTTGCCCGATGACCCGGTCCACGGTGGCGAGCAGTGAGCGCCGGTGCGCAACGTCCAGTCCCTGGCAGGGTTCGTCCAGGACCAGCAGCTCCGGCTTTTTGACCACGGCCCGGGCCAGCAGAACCAGGCGCTGGTCGCCGAGCGACAATTCGCCGAACGATTGCTCCGCCCGGCTGGCAAGACCCAGCCGGTGCAACCAGCCGCGGGCCGTCGCGCGTTGACGGGACGTGCCAGGCTCATAAAGGCCGATCTGGTTGAAAAACCCGGAGCAGACGACCTCCAGACAGGACCAGCCCGCCGGGTAGTGCAGATGCAATTCCGGCGAGAGCCAGCCCAGTTTCCGGCGCAGGTGCCAGAGCGTGGCCGTGGTTTCGGGCCGCACGCCAAACAGCCGGAGGTCCAGCGCGTAAGCCTGCGGGTTGTCGCCCTGAATCAAACTCAACAAGGTCGTTTTGCCGGAACCGTTCGGTCCGAGCAACGCCCATTTCTCGCCTCGGCGCATCATCCAGGTGACGTCATCGAGGATGCGTTTGCTTCCGTGCCGGATGGTGACGTGGTTCAACTCGATCAACGGCGTGGCGCAGACTTTTCCGGCGTGATGATTCGAGGGCGAGCCGTCTTCATTACATTTCGCCGCGCCAAGGAACGAGGACGAGGAGGATGAAGACACAGAAGATTTGAGTTCGCGGGCCAGTGGATGTTTCAAAACGGCGCGGCGGGTTCCTTGCGCGATGATCCGTTGATTCCGGACGAGCAGCAGATGGGTGGTGCCGGACGGCAATTCGTCGGGACGGTTGGTGATGAGCAGCACGGGCAATCCGGCGCGCATCAACCGTTGAATGACCCTTTGCAAACAGGCGCGGGTGGCCCGATCAAGACCGCCGAACGGGTCGTCGAGGATGAGCAGCCGCGGCGAGCGCAGCAGGGTGTGAACGAGGATCACCTTGCGCTGTTCGCCGCTGGACAGCACGGCCAGCCGCCGCCGTAACAAGTCTCCGATGCCCAGCCAGCGGCTGAAGCGCCGGCGGTTTTCCCGGAACCGGCGGGGATCGCCCCGGTATCCGCCGACTTCAAATGGGTTGCGGTCCTCGACGCTGGCCTGGGAAAGGAACTGCGCCACGGTGCGGCGGCCTTCACTGATGCCGCTGTGCCAGCGTGATTGGTAGAACGAACTTTCGGCGGCAGCCAGATCGCGCTGGGTCTGCGGCGAGAGCAGGGCGATGGATTGTTCCGGGACCGCATCGGCCACGAGGCCGTCGAAATGATAGTGAATTTCCCCGTGCTGCAACGGCGCCTGGTCGCACAGGGCGAGCGCGAGCAGTGATTTGCCCGAACCATTGGGCCCGAGAATGGCCCATTGTTCGCCGTGCCGCCACGTCCAGCGCGTGTGCGGAAACGCGACCCGCCCGTTCGAGCGGATGGCAATGTCGTCCAGCATGAGCAGCCGGGAATCAATTTTTTCGGTGCCGGGTTTCACCATGTCCGGCGATGATTTTACCGTTCTGGCGCCGGGGAAACAACCTTGCGGAAGTGCGGGTCGTGTCCTGATTTGTAGGCGACGAGGTGACGAGTCGTTTGGGCCAGCACTCCTTACGTCGTGCCCTACAACCAAATTAAGGCAATACCAAACGAGGTGGGAGTTTGCGCCAAAATTCCGGACGCTAAAGCCTCCCATTATGAAACTTGTCGAGTTATCCTCCGGCGCGCGGTTGCCGGCGAAAACAGCCGCAACTCCATTTGTGACAGGTTATGAAAACGAAATTAAAGGCTTATGATTTAATGCAAAAGGTGCGCCGGGAAGCTCCGGTGGTGCATCACCTGACGAACTGGGTGACGATTTACGATTGCGCCCAAATCGTCAAAACCCTCGGCGCGTCGCCCGTCATGGCCCATGCGCCGGAGGAAGTGGCCGACATGACACAGATCGCTTCCGCCCTGGTGCTGAATATCGGCACGTTGACCGTGGATTTTGTGGAGGCGATGAAAACGGCGGCGACCAGCGCGAACCGGAAAGGCATCCCGGTCATTCTCGACGTGTGTGGCGCGGGTGCCACGAAATTGCGCGATCACAAAGCGTTCGAGCTGCTGGACCAGGTCAAAATCAATGTCATCAAGGGAAATGCCTCCGAAATCGCCCGCGTCAGCGGAGCCAACATCCGCACCAAAGGCGTGGATGCCACCGAAGTCGGAACGGATTTGGAGAAGCTGGCGCAAACGCTCGCCGTTCGCCGCCAGGCCACGGTGGTGATTACAGGCAAAACGGACATTGTGGCCGATGCCCGGGGAATTTATCGCGTCAAAAACGGGCATGCCCTGATGACGCGCGTCGTTGGCACCGGTTGCATGGCGGCCTCTGTTATCGGCGCTTTCGCCGCCGTTGAACCGGATTACCGCCAGGCGGCGGCCTGTGCGCTGGCGTGCTACGGAATCGCGGCGGAACTGGCCGCGAAGCAATCGCGCGGCCCGGCGTCGTTCAAAGCCGCGTTGTTTGACTGCCTTTACAATCTGGACCGCCCGACCGTCGAAAAAATGCAACGCATCGAAGCGTGAAAGGGTATTACTTCATCACGGACTCGAAATTGAGCCGGGCCGGCAATGTCAGCGATGTGCAAAACGCCGTCGCTGCCGGCGTGGCAGTGGTCCAATACCGCCGCCCGGATGCCTCCACCGCGGAACTTTTTGCCGAGGCCGCGGTTTTGAGAAAACTCTGCCGCCGGACGCTATTCCTGGTCAACGACCGGGTGGACATCGCACTGGCAGTTGAAGCCGATGGCGTTCATCTCGGGCAGAATGACCTGCCGCTCCCGGTTGCCCGAAAACTGCTGGGCCAGGGAAAGACCATCGGCCTCACCGTCCACTCCCTTGCGGAAGCCCGGCAGGCGGAAGCGGCGGGAGCGGATTATCTGGGCGTCTCCCCGATATTCCCCACGCAAACCAAGGCGGACGCCGGCCCGCCCGCCGGAATTCAATTGATCCAGCAGATCAAGCGCGCGGTGAAGATTCCGCTCGTCGCCATTGGCGGAATCAGCCTGGCCAACGCACCGGAGGTGATTCGGGCGGGAGCCGACGGCCTGTGCGCGATTTCAGCCGTCGTAAGCCGGGAAGACGTCCAGGCCGAGATCGAAAAATTCCAGCGGCTGTTTGGGCTTACAACCCTGTGAATCTGCGTTCATCTGCGTCAATCAGCGGTTTCCGCCGCCGCTCATCCCGCCGCGCTAGTTTGCGGTGAAGTTCGCATCTTCACAACCTCCAGAAATTTCACCAGCACCGGGCTTTGGCTCCGGCCCCGGATGCGCTGCCAGTGGAGCGGACGCTGGACCGTCAAATCCTGCAACGGAATAATTCCCAGGGAACCTGCCTGCAGTTCCAGCGCGACAATCAGGCGCGACACGATGGAAATGCCCATGCCCGCGGCGACCAGGTTCTTGATGGCTTCCGGACTGGCCAGGGACAGGAACGGTTTGATTTTAAGACCCCGCCGGCGCAAGGCCCGTTCCATCACCGCGCGCGTGCCGGAACCCTCCTCGCGCAGGATGAACGGTTCGCGGCAGATCTCCCGGACGGTCACGCGTTTTTTCCGGAGCAGGGGATGGCCGGCGGGCGCAATGGCCACCAGCTCGTCCTGAAAAAATACCGTGGATTCCAACTCCTCGGATTCCAGCGTCCCTTCGGTCAGGCCCAGTTCAATTGCCCCTTCGAGCAATAACCGCTGGACATGCTCGGTGTTGCCAATTTCCAGTTGCAGTTCAATTTCGGGAAACTGGCGGTGAAATTCAGCAATCACCCACGGGAGTAGATAACCGCCAATGGTCTGGCTCGCGCCGATCGCCAGCCGCCCGCGTTTCAAACCGCGATATTCCTCAATCGCCCGCGCCGCATCATTTTCCACCGAACGCCAGCGATGGGCATAATCCGCCAGGATTTTTCCCGCCTCGGTCAGCCGGCAGCCGCGCGGCAGGCGGTCCAGCAGGCGGACGCCCAGCGCGTCCTCCAGTTCGGCGATTTGTTTGGAGACCGCCGGCTGGCTGACCCGCGCGGCGGCAGCGCCGCGGCTGATGCCGCCGGCTTGGGCAACGGCGTGAAACAACGCCAGGTGATTCCGATTCATGGCATAATCATAAGCTATGACTAATATATAAACAATGTCTTTGTGGCATATGCACGGCGAAGGTATTATTTCACCCGACATGCATGCCATTTCTTCAGCCAAACCGGAAAACGCGCGGCATCAGCCTGACCCGGCGGCCGCGCCCGGTCATCGTGCCAGAGTCACTACCCTGATTTTGGTGGCCACCGGCCTCATCCTGTGGTCGTCGCCGCCAACGGCTTTGGTGGCCGGCATCCTGTTCGCGCTTTTAATCGGGCATCCGTTCGCCCATTGGAATCACCATGTCACCAAATGGCTGTTGCAAATTTGCGTTGTGTTGCTGGGTTTTGGCATGAACCTGCCGGCGGTGCTGCGCCTGGGACTCAACGGTTCGCTGTTCGCCGCCATGACCATCGGCGCCACGCTGGTCCTCGGCTGGTGGGTGGGACGCCGGTTGGCGCTGGACCGGAAGACCACCACGCTGATTTCGGTCGGCACCGCCATCTGCGGCGGTTCGGCCATTGCCGCCGTCAGTACGGTCATCGGGGCTTCGGAGGCGGAAATCGCCGTGTCCATCGGCACGATTTTTCTGCTGAATGCCGTTGCGCTGTACGTTTTTCCGGTTGCCGGCCATCTGCTGCATTTGAGCCAGGCGCAATTCGGCCTGTGGGCGGGTGTGGCCATTCACGACATTTCGTCGGTGGTCGGCGCCGGCATGAGCTACGGGCCGGACGCCCTGCAAACCGCCACGGCGGTGAAGCTGTCGCGCACGCTGTGGATCGTGCCGTTGACGCTGGCCATCGCCTTTGGCCTCGGCCGGCGGGCGCGGGCGGGCGCGAGCGCGGAAGGTTTACACCGTGCCAAAAAATTCAAAATCGCCGTGCCGTGGTTCATCGGTTTTTTCCTGCTGGCTTCGTTGTTGCGCAGTTATGTTCCCGCGGTTTCGGATTGGTCGCCGGAGCTTTCGGGAATTGCGCGCCGGGGCATGATCCTGGTGCTGTTCCTGATTGGTACTTCGCTGTCCCTCCCCGCGTTGCGGGTGGTGGGTTGGCGGACGATGGTGGCCGGACTGGTGCTGTGGCTGTTCATCAGTGTTGCGTCGCTGCTGGCTATTTGCGGTTTGCACCTGGCCTCATGAAAAGTCGTTTAACGCTCATATAACGCACCCGCCAGCAATCACCCGGCGGGTTACTCGTCCAATACCTCGTTGAGCACCTTCCACCCATCCTTGGTTTTTGCCACGAGCAGTTTGAGTTCGTTGAATGTGCCGTCGCGCAACCGGTGCAGCTCCGTCACCATCACGATGCCGTCGGTGTAAAGCTGGCGTTCAATGAAATAGCTTTCCACGCCCTTGAGGTCGGGCCACGACTCCGCAGTGGTTTTCCGGTAGGCCAGTTCCAAAAGCCGGGCGTTCTTCTTCCGCATTTCCGGGTCGCGCGCTAGGTTCGGGTCTAGATCCAGCAGCTTCAGCGTTCCTTCGATCATGAAATTCTTGCAGATGCAGGCGGATTCGATGTTCTGCCGGCGGCAGGCGTCTTCCAGGCAGAGGATGACGCCTTCCGGCGTGTCGAAGTCCTTTTCGACGTGGGGCAGCAGCGTGCGCAACTGCTCGAGGGTCAATTCCGGTTGTACGTTCTCTCGCATGGTGCGGTCATGGCCGGGTATGGGCTTAAACGCAACCTATTCGTTGACCGCCGTTCTGGCAATTTGTTCCGCAACTTTTCAAGCATCCTTTTTCACGGCTTCGACAGGGCCATTCCGATCATTCCTTTCCCAATAATTGTGTGGCCGGTACCAACCCGCGGCTCGTATGTTGATGACGTGAAACTGCAACAAGATCAGGTCTGGAAACGCGGCGACGAATATTTGCGCATCCTGCATCTGGAGCGGCTGGAGGTGGAATACAAGTCCACCAAAAGCCTCACCACCCGCGAAGGGACATTTCATCACGTCAGCAAAAAGGATTTTTGCCGCCTGCTGAAAACCGCCCACCTGATGACGCTCGAGGAAATCCAGAAGTCCTGGTATCACTGACGCGCCCGTGTAGCTCCATACATTTATTTCGTCCTCGTTCTCGTCCTCATCCTCGGAACAAGCCCGGAGAAAAACGATTACGAGAACGAGGACGACGACGAGGACGATCCAGCCTCAGTCTTTCTCATTTCTGGCCTTGCATCAATTTGGCACCTACCGCCGCCAGCGGCGAGGCGGACCTGAGTGCTGATGCTGTTCCGGCCTCCCTGAACGATGGGGTGAAAACGGATGCGCAGGCTGCTGTGGCCGGCCTTGATTCGGTCCCCGTTGGAAATGACGTTCGGCTTCGGCAGGCTGTCCTTGCGGCGCCGCGACAGAATAATTAAAACCTTCCGCCCGCTTGCGGACGATGCCGCGGCCGATGAACCGCTCCACCGAGCGCAATTCGTCCCGGTCCTCCGGCGTGACGAAGCTGATGGCGTCGCCCACCGCGTGCGCCCGGCCGGTGCGGCCGATGCGGTGGACATAATCCTCCGCGTGCATCGGAAAATCATAGTTCACCACGTGCGAAATGCCGTCCACGTCGATGCCGCGCGCGGCTATGTCCGTGGCCACCAGCACGCGCACCGCGCCGGACTTGAAATCCTTCAAGGCCTTCAGCCGCTGGTTCTGCGAGCGGTTCGAGTGCAGCGCCGCCGTCCGGATGCCCTTGCTTTCGAGGTTGCGGGCAATGCGATCGGCGCTGTGTTTCATGCGGGAGAAGACGAGCACCATGTCCATCTCCGCGTTGCGGAGCAGATGCAACAGCAGAGACGGTTTCAAATGCTTGGGCACTTCGTAGATGAGCTGCGTGACCGTCTCGGCGGGGTTCGAGCGGCGGCCGATCTGGATCATTTTCGGCGAGCGCTGAAATTCGTGCGTGAGGGTTTCAATCTCGCGGGAAAGGGTGGCGGAAAACATCAGCGTCTGCCGTTGCTTCGGCAATTGCTGCACGATGCGCCGGATGTCGGGCAGAAAACCCATGTCGAGCATCCGGTCGGCTTCATCAAGCACGAGGAATTGCAATCCGGAAAAATCGGCGCAGCGCCGGCCCATCAGGTCCAGCAGCCGTCCCGGGCAGGCGATGACGATGTCCGTGGCGGCCCGCAGCGCGCGGATTTGCGGCTGTTCGCCCACGCCGCCGAAGACCGTGGCAACGGTCAGCGGGAGATATTTCGCGTAAGCCCGCACGTTTTCATCGATCTGCAGGACGAGTTCGCGCGTGGGCGCGATCACCAACACCCGCGTGCCGCGGCGCTGGCCCGGGGCGGGCGGGGCCGCGAGCCGGGTGAGAATGGGCAATGTGAACGCCGCGGTTTTTCCCGTGCCGGTCTGGGCGATGCCGATGAGGTCGTGTCCGGCGAGCAGCGGCGGGATGGCGGCGGTCTGGATGGGGGTGGGTTCGGTGTAGCCGGCGTCCTGCACGGCGTGCAAAATTCTGGCGTCAAGGCCAAGGTTGCGAAAGGGCATGGTATTAAAAGTGTGGTTTGGGGACAGGTTTGGACCCGCCCGGATGCGGGCGTTTGCCGGCGAAGGTCGCGAGAAAAGTTTACTTCAGCCGCCAGGTGATGCGCGCCTTGTCCAGATCGTAGGGCGACATCTCCATCTTCACGCGGTCGCCGACGGTCAGGCGCACCCAGCGTTTGCGCATCTTGCCGCAAATCGTGGCGAGCACGAGATGTTTGTTGGCCAGTTCGACGCGGAACATCGTGCCGGGCAGCACGGTGGTGACGCAACCTTCCACTTCAATGTGTTCTTCTTTCATGGCGATAAATCGGCAATGACAACCAAATCAAAAATAAAAGCGGGGCCGGTTCACCCGAACCCCGCCACGAAAATCCTGCGGGGATCAGTAACGATTCCGCCCGCCACCGCTGCCGCCGTATTCACGGCGACCGCCGCCGCCGGCTGGACGCTCTTCGCGCGGCTTGGCCACGTTGACCGTGAGGGCGCGACCGCCCAGTTCCGAGCCGTTCAGCGCCGCAATGGCCTTTTGCGCCTCCTCGGCGGAGTTCATGGTGATGAAACCAAAGCCACGGGGACGGCCGGTTTCCCGGTCCATCAACAGGTTGGTTTCCGTGACCGTGCCGTGCACGGCAAACGCGTCGTTCAGGTCGTTTTCAGTGGTGTCAAAGGAAAGATTCCCGACAAATATTTTATTGCTCATGTGATGTTTTACTGTCCGACAAACCGGTACTTTCCACAGACTGTTCCCGAACATCGGGTTTAAAATCATCACTGAACCCAGTTCACTTGAAGATTCACCATGCCTTGAAAGAGACAAGCTATCCAACAGACATGCACAGTGTGACTGATCCGGCCGCAATAGCGATAACTATCGGCAACTATCTTTTGGACCCAACTTCCGCGCCGCCGGCACCCATAACGGCTCGCAAGGGGTTCGCTTCGCGGCTAGAACTTCAATGACCGCAGATAAGCCACCACGGCCACGGCATCGTCGTGGTTGAGACGGAATTGCGGCATGGGCGGCAGGGCGGTTTTGCCCTGGGCATTGGTGCCGGTTTCGAAAAATTTCACCGCCGCTTTGTCCTGGGCGAAGGTCGGCAGGCCGGCAATCGGCGGGGCGATGGCGGCGAAAGGCATGGGGCGGGTCGGCTTGTAATCAATCAGCTCGCCCTGCAGCCATTGCGACCGGTCGTATTCCCCCTTGTCGTTCCGCGGCGAATGACATTCCTCGCACACGCAAACCCGTTCGACCAGATACTGGCCGCGTTTGATTTGCGCGTTGGTGGCGGAAGTTGCCGGTTGGAGATTGTTGGTTTCCGCCGCGAACAAGGCGAACGTCAATGTTAGCAAAGGGATGATTATTTTAAGCTTCATGCGCGTTTTCTAGCCGTTCGCCCAAGCCGGAACAAGTGGAAAACATCTGTTGAAACCACGGATGGACACGGACAACCTGACCGAGCCTGGAATGGATTCGGGGAGCGCCGGCGTCTCGCCGGCCGTGTTGCCTTGTAATCAGTTGATTCGCTCGCCGGCGAGACGCCAGCGCTCCCAGAAGGGAGAAATAGAGATCGTGGCAATCCTCAAATCCGCTATTTTACCTGGACTGCACTTCATCGCTGTTCGCTGTTGTTTGATTCACTTCGCCGCCATCGCACGACCGGCCAGCCAGCCGGTTGTCCAGGCGGCCTGGAAATTGAAGCCGCCGGTCACGCCGTCAATGTCGAGCAGTTCACCGGCGAAAAACAGTCCCGGACAAACCTTGCTCTCCATCGTCTTGAAATTTACCTCGCCCAAGCGCACGCCGCCGCACGTCACAAATTCGTCCTGGTTCAAGCTTTTGCCCGTCACCGCGAATTCCGTGCGGATTAATTGCTGGACGAGCTGATGCTGCGCAGCCCGGGAAAGCGCCGCCCAGCGCGTATCGCGTGCGATGCCGGCGGCCAGGACAAGTTGCTCCCACAAGCGCGCCGGCAACGGCGTCACCGGCACGTTGACGACGAGACGGGCGGGTTGCGCGGTCTGGCGCAATTTAAGTTCGGCGGCAATCGTCTCCGCGTTGAGCTGCGGCAGCCAGTTGACCTGCAACGGAAACCGGTAATTCAATCCGTGCAACGCCCGCGCGCCCCACGCTGAGAGCCGCAAAATTGCCGGGCCGCTCAAGCCCTGATGCGTCACCAGCAACGGTCCGCGCTCGCGCAGTTTGGCCGCCGGCACGGACACCTCGACCGCGCCGACGGAAATGCCCGCCAGCGACCGCAGCCACGGCGATTCGATGCGAAACGTGAACAGCGACGGCACGGGCGGTTCCAGCGTATGGCCGAGCGCCACCGCCAGTTGCCCCGCTGCCGCCGCGCGGCAGCCGCCCGTGGCCAGCAACAGCCGGTCGCAGGTGATGGGATCACTTCCCACCGTGGATGGAGCGCCGAGCACTGGCTCGGCATTTTGTCCCGCCAAGACTGGAAACGGTTCGTGCCGAGACGGTGCTCGGCGCCCCAATTCAACTTCATATTTGCCGCCCGGCAATCTTGTTACCCGCTCGACGCCGCAATTCAACTGCAGCTTCACGCCCGCAGCCCGGGCTGAATGCAGCAGGCAATTGACAATAATTTCCGATGAATCACTGACGGGGAACATGCGGCCGTCGGCCTCGGTTTTCAGTTTCACGCCGCGCGATTCAAACCACGCCACCGTGTCGCTGGCCTGAAAGTTTTTGAAGGGAGCCAGCAACGCCCGCCCGCCGCGCGGATAACGGGCGGTCAATTCACGCGCATCGAAACAGGCATGGGTGACATTGCAACGGCCGCCGCCGGAAATGCGGACCTTGGCGAGGAACTGCGGTCCGCGTTCGAGCACGGCCACCTCCGCGTCGGGAGCGGCCTCGGCGCAGGTGATGGCGGCAAAAAAACCCGCCGCACCTCCGCCGACAACAACGACGCGTCGCGAACTCATGCGCTGGAATTTAGCCGGACGCGCCGCCAAAGTCTCTCCAAAGCGTGAGACTTTTTGCGGAATTGGTATAATGCCGCCATGCGAAGGTTGCCGCGCTCATTTTACGACCGGGACACGATTACCGTCGCGAAGGAATTGCTGGGCAAATGGCTGGTCCACGGGGAACGCGTCGGCCGGATTGTGGAGGTGGAGGCGTATCTCGGCCCACACGATCTGGCGGCGCATTCGGCCCGGGGACTGACCGAACGGACAAAGGTGATGTTCGGCCCGCCGGGCCATGCCTACGTCTATTTCATCTACGGGATGCATCACTGCATGAACGTGGTGACGGAGCGCGAAGGCCATGCGTCCGCCGTGTTGTTGCGCGCCGTCGAGCCGGTGCGCCAGGTCACGGGCCGGACCTGCGGTCCCGGCCTGCTCTGCCGCGCGCTGGACATTGACCGGCGCCTGAACGCGCACGACCTGTTCAGCGACGATTTTTACATCGCCGCGCCGCCCAAAGCCGGACCGATAATCATTGTGAAACGCCCGCGAGTGGGGGTGGATTACGCGCGGCATTGGGCGAAGCGGCATTTGCGGTTTTACATCAAAGGCAATCCGTATGTGTCGCGGCCCTAGCGTGCCATGTTGAAGCCTTGACGCATTCCAGCGCGTCGTTACCCTTGCGATATGAATGCCAACAGGAGTCTTTCCAGAACTTGCGTCACCGCAATGGTTGCCGGCTTCATCTATGCATGCACCTTCAGTGTTCCGGCGCAAGGCATCCCGTTGCCGGTGATTCCCAAGGCGACGTTCAACATCACCAACTACGGCGCGGTCGGCGATGGCCGGACAATGAACACCGAGGCTCTGCAAAAGACCATCGACGCGGCTTCCGCCGCCGGAGGGGGCACGGTGCTGGTTCCGGACGGGAAGTTTCTGACCGGGCCATTCACGCTGGCCAGCAGCATCAATCTGCATCTCGCCCGGAACGCATTTATTTTAATCGGCAATGACCTGAAAAATTATCCGTTTGCCAACCGGCGATATCAGGACAGCATCACCGCCAGCGGCGCGCATGACCTCGAAATCAGCGGCGAGGGAACGATTGACGGCCAGGGCAATCCCTGGTGGACGGCTTTTCGGGCGAACAAGTCCATGATGCACCGGCCGTTCATGATCAAGCTGTTAAACTGCACCCGGGTGTATGTCCACGGCGTCGCCCTTTGCAATTCGCCCATGTTCCATCTGGTGCCGCAGAACTGCCAGGATGTGACGATCCAGGGCATCACCATCAAGGCGCCGGCGAATGCCCCCAACACCGACGGCATCGACCCTTCCGGATGGAATTTTCTGATTGCCGACTGCATGATTGACGTCGGAGACGACAACATTGCCATCAAACCCATGGGCAGCCGCACGCCGGCGAACAAAAACTTCACGATCAAGAATTGTACGTTCGTACACGGGCACGGGTGCTCGATTGGCTCCGGCACCGCCGGCGGGATTGAGGATTTGCGGGTGAGCGATTGCACCTTTAACCAGACCGACTCGGGCATTCGCATCAAGACGCTGCGCGGGAACGGCGGTTTGCTTCAGAATTGCACGTATGAAAACCTCAAGATGACGGCGGTGAAGAACCCGATTTATATCATTGATTATTATCCGGAACGTAACGCGCCCAAGGACCCGGCCACCGAGCAGCCCGAACCCATCACCGACCGGACGCCCTTCAACAAGAACATCAGCATCCGCAACGTGACCGCGACCGATTGTCTGACCGCCGGCACGATCCGGGGTTTGCCGGAGGCGCCCATCACCGACGTGACGCTGTCGAATGTGAATATTACGGCCAAGACCGGGATGAAAATTTATTACGCCCGGGGAATCCGGTTTGAGGGATCGAAGATTGTGGCCGAGGCCGGAAGGCCGCTGATGACCTACGAGGCCGAGGTCACGGGGCTGAAATAATCCGCAAAAAAAGGGCGGGACCTGGTTTGACCCGGGCCCCGCCGTGAAATCTCAAGCGCGATTAGTAGCGATTGCGACCGCCACCGCCGCCGCCGTATTCACGACGGCCACCGCCACCAGCCGGACGCTCTTCGCGCGGCTTGGCCACGTTGACCGTGAGGGCGCGACCGCCCAGTTGCGAGCCGTTGAGCGCCGCAATGGCCTTCTGCGCCTCTTCGGGCGAGTTCATGGTGACGAAACCAAAACCCCGGGGACGGCCGGTGGTCCGGTCCATCATCAGATTGGTTTCCACGACCGTGCCGTGCGCCGCGAAGGCGTCCTGCAAGTCGTTTTCAGTGGTGTCGAAGGAAAGATTTCCAACAAACAATTTATTACTCATGTGATGTTTAACTGTGAGACTAACCTCTCTCTTGTCAGACTGTTCCCGTTAATCGGATTTCAAATCATCACTGAACTGAAGTTCACCTGAAGATTTACCATGCCATGCAAT
>JBEKSU010000002.1:0-47768 GCA_049516755.1 Verrucomicrobiota bacterium
GCCCACCACCGCCAGCAATGCCACGCCGATGGCCAAAACGAGTTTCCGGCCGGACCCGGAACTTTCGGGCGGTGGCGCCGCGGTGACATTGGTTTGAGCGGGAACGGCATTGGTGGGCATCATCGACTCCTCCTCCGGCGTTCGCGTTTCGTCCGTGATCGCGGGTGCGGACGTCGAGGGGGGCATCGGCGGCGGGGTGTTGACATTGGTCGTTGTCAGGGGCGTCGCGGTGATGTTGGAACGGGCGGGAACGGCGCTGGTTGGCGTCAAAGGCACCACCGCCGCCGGTTTCACCTTGTGGACAACTGCGGGTGCGGGCGCCGACGTTGCGGTGGTTGTCGGCGGGACGGCATCCGGGCTGGCGCTGGCGGGGACGCTCGAGGTTGCGCCGGCTGGCGCGTTGGTTTTGGGTTCGTCAGCCAGAGCCGTCAACATTCCGGCGGCAAAGATGACAGCGGAAATATTAATCCATGCTTTCATAAACGGGAATTTTCCAGACCCGCGGTCAAAAGTCACGGGCGGAATCAATCCTTTTTCGGCGAACTGTCGCCGGGGTTGTCACCGCCGGTCCGGGGAGCGTGGCGGAACAGGAAAACCGCCAGGCCAATCGCCGCTGCCAGCAGTGCCACACCGGCGGCCAAGGCGCCTTTATGGCCGGTCGGCGGACCATTTGGCGCCGGGCGGACGACGGTATTCGTTGTTACCGGCGCCGCCGCGGCAATTTTGGTTTGAGCAGGCACGGTTCCCGTTTCCATCAACAGCACCTCTTCCGGTGGTTTCACCTCGTTGGCAACCACGGGTTCGGGCGTTGAGGTGGTGACCGCCGGCGGCGGATTGGTCAGCACCGGTTTCGGCGCGGGCGGCGGTTTCGGCGCGGGCGGCGGCACATGGTTGGTGATGGTTGTGCCGACAATGATCAGCGGTGGAACACTGATTCGTGGCAAAGCCGGCGGCGCGGGCGCGTTCGTGGGCGCCGGGGCGGGTTCGGGCCAGGGCGGAAACTCCGGAAAACTCGCCGGCTGGGGCGGAAAACTCACCATGCAACCGGTGTATTGGCCGCGCTGCGAGCGCAACACGATGACGATGGGCAGTCGCGCCTTGTACCGTTCGCGTTGTCGCTGCTGAAAAACCTGGTTGATCCCGGTGTCGTAGGGTGTGCCGTGGATCTCGCCATAACCGTCACAGAATATCACCGCCGTCAGCCGCTCCGACCTTTGCACGATCTGGTTCAACACCGGCATCAGCGCTTCGAACCCGGTCTTTTTTGAATACCGCTGGCTGCCGGCAAAGGCGTTGATGGTCGCCGTGATTGTGGCCGCATTGTCCGGCCGCCAGCGTTGCAGCGGAAACTGCCCGGCATGCAAAACCTGGTCGAAGGTCCACACGCCAAGGCTGTCGCCGGAATGCAGCTGCCCGTTCGCATTGGTCGCCAGAACGTCGCTGAGCGCCTTTTGCGTCGCCGACAGGCGCGGCTTCATGTCCGATGAAGTGTCAAAAACGAGCAGAAAACGGCTGTCCACGTTCGGGGCCGCCGGCTGGGCCGGCGCCGCCGGAACCAGAAATAATCCGGCGAGCAGCGACGTGAAAAAGAATAAGCGGCGGGTCATTTGGTTTTGATGCGTTTGGGTCTTCATTTCAATTCGCGCTTGTGACTTCGGTTAAAGCGGTTCCGTTCCGCCCGGTTGTAATTTTGCAATTCATCCTGCAATTCCGTCAGCGCATTTTCTACCATGCGGATGAAATTCGCACAACTCGACGCCAGTCCGCCCAGGCCCGTGACCGTGTCGCGCTCGGCGATGTCATCCGTGACGGCCAGCACTTCCCCGTAGGCGCTGAACCGGTGCGCCGCGCGTTCAATCATGTCGTCGGCGGTCTGACCGGCGGACGAAAACAAGACCTCGACCGACGGATTCGATTCGGGCGGCGGCGTTCCCGCCGGGGCGCCGGAACCGTCAAAAAAAATTGTGACCGGCGTGCCCGTAGCGTCGTGGTAGCGCGTGAGCACATGAACCAGCTCCTCGCGCACGCGGGCCGAATGACGCGGCCGGCCGGGAGCCAGTTCCGGCCAGTTGTGCACCAGGCTGTAGCCGTCCACCAAGATGCGTGCCAGGGCCATGGACGGAAATTAGCCCAAAAAGCCCAAAGTCCAAAGCCTAAAGTCACGGGCCTGGCTGGCGGGATGTAAATTGACACTGTAATATGGTGCGCGGCTGTCCCCAGCGCAGCGGTGGGTAAACCCGGGAGTATTCCCCCGGTTTCACCGGCGTTTTTTTTGCTTCGGGCGTGCTGCACTTGAGACCGGCGCGCCCGGTTGGTGGCGGAACGTCCCAATACGGTGTTACTTTGCGCTCTGGCCGGCTTGACTTTGGACCTTGGACTTTGGACTTTGGACTTGAATGGCCGCCGGCGACAACATTTTTCAAAAATCCAATCGCGGCATTGCCGTGCTCGCGCTGGTGGTGTTTGCGCTCGACCAGATCACCAAATGGGTGGTGCTGCGCTCGCTCGCTTTGGATGACGAAAAGACGGTCATTCCCGGCTTCTTCAAACTGGTCCATTGGGGCAACACCGGCGCGGCGTGGAGCCTCTTCAGCGGCAACAACGCCGCGCTCGCCCTGGTGGCCCTGTTCGCGCTCATCGCGCTGTTTCTCACGCGCCACCACTTCAGCTCGCACACGCTCTCCGGCCAGATTGCCTTCGGGCTGATCTTTGGCGGCATCGCCGGCAATCTCGCCGACCGCCTGCTGCCCGGCCGCCACGCGGTCGTGGATTTTCTTTATTTTTACCTGCAACAACGCGGCGGACGCATCATTGATTTTCCCGCCTTCAACGTCGCCGACACCGCCATTTGCACCGGCGTGGGGCTGATTTTCCTCATCACCTGGAAAACCGAGCACGCGCCCAAGCCGGCGGCCAATTGATGCGCCATGTCCGAGCGCACGGAAAATTTCACCGTCGAAAAATCGCTCCCGTACGGGCGGATGGACACTTATTTGCGCGAAAAGTTTCCCGCCGCCTCGCGCGGCGCGTTGCAACGGCTGATGGAACAGGGCCACATCCTCGTCAATGGCCATACGGTCAAACCCACGCACAGCCCGCGCGCCGGCGAACAAATTGAAGTCCGTTGGCCGGAGGCAATGCCAGCCGAAGCCCGGCCGGAGGAAATCCCGCTCACCATTCTGTTTGAGGACCAATCGCTGCTCGTGCTGAACAAACCCGCCGGACTGGTCGTGCATCCCGGCGCCGGACACGAGGAACACACGCTCGTCAACGCCCTGCTCCATCACTGCCAGGGCTCGCTCAGCGGCATCGGCGGCGTCGCGCGGCCCGGCATCGTCCACCGGCTCGACAAGGACACCAGCGGCTGCCTCGTGGTGGCCAAAAACGACGAAACCCACATCGCGCTTTCCGCTCAATTCGCCAGACGGCACATCAAAAAAATTTACAACGCGATCGTGTGCGGCGAACTCGCGCGCGAAGCCGGCGAAATCCGCGTCGCCATCGCCCGGCATCCGTCACACCGCAAACGCATGGCGGCGCGCGACGACGATTCCGGCCGGGCGGCGCACACGAGCTACCGGGTGCTGGAAAAATTAAACTCGGCCACGTTCGTCGAGGTGCAAATCCACACCGGCCGCACGCATCAGGTCCGTGTGCATTTCCAATTTATCAGCCATCCGCTCGTCGGCGATGAAACCTACGGCGCGCGGCAGAATGTGCGGTTGAAGGAGTTGACGAACTACGCCGCGCCGCGGGTGATGCTGCACGCGCGCGAGCTGTCGTTTGTTCATCCGCGCACGGAGGAGGAACTGACGTTTGAAGCGCCCCTACCGGACGATTTCCGGGAGGCGTTGAAATTTTTGAGGGTTGACTAATTTGGTGGGGCCGGCTCTCCGGACCGGCTGCGGCGCGGTGGGGCACCACGCCCTGCCAAAGTTGATGATTGACGTTCAACTCCCAACCGCATCCCGAATGTGTCCCCCCGCGATTTATTGGAGGTCGGGGTTCAACCCGGCCGGTCATCGTCCCAGCCAGTGCGGCAGGAAGGTGGTCAGGGCGGGACAATAGGTGATGAGCAGCAGGCCCACAATGAGGACGCATTGCATGGGCAGGACGGCGCGTGAAACTTGCAGGACCGGTTTCCCAAAACGATAGGATGACAGAAAGATGTTGATGCCGGCGGTCGGGGTCAACAGGCCCAGTTCCATGTTGGCCAGGAAAATGATCCCCAGGTGGATGGGATCGATGCCGTAGGCGATCCCGAGCGGCACGATGATGGGCACCACCACGACAATCGCGGAATACATGTCCATCACGCAGCCCACCAACAGCAGGCACAGGTTCAGCGCGAGGAGAAAGGCGTACTTGGAATGGACGGTCCCGGTGACCCATTCCACCGCGCGGCTGGGAATCTGGGCGTCAATCAGGTAATTGGTGAATCCCAGCGCCACACCCAGAATGAGCAGCACGCCACCCACGAGCAATCCGCACTCGGCCATGACGCGCGCAATTTCCCGCGGGCCCTTGAAGTCGCGATAAATAAAGGTCTCGACGACAAACGCATAAAAGGCGGTGACGGCCGCCGCTTCCACCGGGGTGGCGAATCCGCCGAAGAGCGCGACGAGCGCGACGACGGGCAGGAGCAATTCCCACTTGGCCGCCCAGACCGCGCGTCCCGCCTCGCCCCGGTCGAATCCCTGGCGGGCGCCGGCGTCCTTCGGTCCGAGGCGCAGGCCCAGCCAGATGGCCATGCCCACCAGCAGCACGCCGGGACCAAACCCGGCGAGAAACATTTTTTCAATGGTTACACCGGCGCCGGTGGCGTTGGAACCGGCGACGATGGCAAAAAGTATCAGCGGGAGCGACGGCGGAAACAGCAGTCCCAGTCCACCCGAGCCGGTGAGGATTCCCAGGGTGGAACGTTCGGAATAACCTGCGCCCACCAGCACGGGCAGGAGCAATCCGCCCAGCGCGAGAATGGTCACGCCCGACGCGCCGGTGAAGGAGGAGAAAAACGCGCAGGCCAGGACGGTGACGATGGCCGGTCCGCCGCGGAATTGTCCCAACAACGCCTGAAAAACCCGGATCAACCGTTTGGAGGCGCCGCCTTCAGCGAGAAAATAGCCGGCCAGCGTGAACAGCGGGAGCGTCGGCAGCGTGGGATTGGTCACCATCGAATAGTGCGTCAGGGAAATCGAGGCGATGGGTATGTCTTCGCCCCAGAACAGAATCAGGGCCGCGCCGCCGAGCATGACAAAGATGGGCGCGCCGAGCACAACGGCTGCCAGCAAGGCCACCAGTCCGGGCACCACCAGCCGGGCGGGAGTCAATCCCAGCGGCGGATAAAACCCGATCCAAATCATGCTTCCGGCCACGAGCAAAGCGACGAGCCGTCCGCGCCAGGTGTCCGCCGCGTGCCACAGCAGGCGCAGCGCGATGACTCCGAAGCCGAGCGGCATGATGCATTGAACGCCCCAAATTGGAATTCCGTAGGCCAGAATTTTACCGCCGCCTTTTTCCGACTGCACCAGTTGCAGGGCCGCGAGGCAGAGAAAAACGGTGATGCCTGCGGCGAAGGCGCTGCTGAAGACGCGGGCAAACGTCTGCCAGCGGCCTTTGAGAAAATTGGTCAGGGTGGAGAGGCTGAGCAACCGGCGATCGCGCGCGGCAAACATGCCGCCCAGCAGGCCGATGATCAAAACCAGGTGCTGTTGCAGCGCCGAACCGCCGGCCAGACCGCCATGGAAGAATTTGCGTCCGACGATTTCGATGAGGGGCAGCAGCATCAGCGCGGCCAGGGTCAGCGCGACCAAAAGATTCTCCGCCTGCCAGAGCCAGTGGAGGCGGCCGCCCGGCCGCCGGGCGGGTTTGTCCGAATTGGAAACGGCAGGGGACATTTCGCGGATCACTTCCCGGCCGCTTCATGGGCGGCACGGTAAATTTTCAGCTGGCTCATGACCTCGTCAAAGATGTCGGCGGGAACGACCGTCCCGCGGATTTTGGGCCAGGCCTGTTCGGCGACCTGGTCCCATTCGGCATTGATTTCCGGGGTAAGCGTGTGGATTTTTAATCCGCGTTTGCGCATCGCCTCGATGGATTCCTCATTTTCGCGCCGGCCATCGGCCTTGATGAGTTTGCCGGCTTCCCGGGCCGATGTGCGCAATGCCTCCTGGGCCTCGGGCGAAAGGCTGTCCCAGGTTTTTTTATTGATGATGGCGGCGCCGACCAGCGGGACCCAGTTCATGTCGAGCATGTTGGGGGCGGCCGAGTCAACCTGCGTGGCCAGGGCGAACGTCGGCGGCAGGCACAGGCAATCAATCAATCCCGTCTGGAGGCCGGGCAGAATGTCGGAGACTTCGAGGGGGACGGCATTGCAGCCGACCGAGTGATAGATGGCCAGTTCAGCGGGACGGTTGGCGGAGATGAACAGCTTGGTTTTCCGGAGATCGCCGGGCGTAATCATCGGTTCCTTGGAGAAGAATCGGACAAAGCCGGTGTCGGTCCAGAAGAGCACGACGAAGCCTTTTGCCTCGAGGCGTTTTTCGAGCATCGGCTGCAATTTCTCGCCGATGTAATCCACCTCGTCAAGGGTGCGGAAGGCCTTGGGGATGGTTTGGAGCCCGGCCACCGCCGGCTCAATTTCCGTGAGGCCCGTGGTGGTCACCATCGCGGCCTGCAACTGACCCAGACGCATGCGGCGCACCATGTCGGCCTCGCTGCCCATCGTGCCATCGGCGTAAATCGTCAGTTGCACCCCGCCGCCCGGCGCCTGACGCCATTGTTCGCCCATGGCTTGCAGATGTTTGACGTAGGAGGAGCCCTTGGGCGCCAGTGTTCCCAGCCGCACCCTTACCGGCTCGGCGCCCATGACACGGTTAACCGGAAGGAGAAAACCCAGAACCAACGCAAGCAATCCCAACTTGGTAATTTTCATTTTTGTTTAATTCAGTTTAAAGCTTCGTAGCAGCCGAGGTAACGAGGCTCATTCTTCAAAAATGGAGCCTCCTCACGTCGGCTGCTACGGTTTAGCAAGAGGTTCATTTTGATTCGGTTAAAAACAATTCCGACTCGCGGGACAGGAGCCAGCGCGCCCGCCGTTGCATCACGGTGTTGCGCAGCCGGATGTCCGGATTGGCATCCGGATTGATGGCCAATGCCTGGTTCAGCAGCGATTCAAATTCCTTCGCGTCCTGTTTTTGAATGTCCACCGCCTCCGCCAGGGCGACCAGCGGCGAGGCGTCGGTTCCTCCGGAGAGGGTCATGGCGCGCTCGAAATGTTTGCGGGCGCGCGCCGCCGGATCGCCGGCCGCGCCCGACCGGCTCATCTCGTACGTGATCATGAAGGTGTGAATCGCACCGCGGTCCCAGCTCTCGTCCAGCTCCAGCGCCCGGTCTATCAGGGCTTCCATGGCCGGAATCTGTCCGACGAGTTCGGGGTTGTCCTTGGAAAGGGAGATGGCCGAACCCCACGAGGCTGCCGTCCAATAGAGCAGGGGCACATCCGATTTGGTGGCGGTGCGGACGGCGGCCTTGGGATTGGCCAGCAACGCCGTTCCGAAGCCGGGGTGTTTCACCTCGAGACCGCGCAGGCCGTATCCTTGGGCGCGCAGGTAGAGGTGTCGGGCCCGCACGCGCATCGTCTCGGCCGCGGCGAAGTCCTTTGGCTCCACCTCATCGGCGTCCTCCTGTACAAAGGCATAGGAATACTGGGTGAAACCGCCGGCTGCGGAAGTCAGCAGGCCCAGATGCTGTGGATTTTCCGCGAGCATGCTCTCGGTGAGTTTCAAGCCGAACGGCGCCGCGGCCTTGATGAGGTCGGGATCATCATCGCTGGCATACGTGGTGCCGCTTTGGGCCACGGCATCGGACACCTGGTTCAGGGCATAGCGATGAATGGAGCAGCCGCTGCCGGCAAACCATGCCAGCAGCAGACCGACGGGAACCCGCTGTGAAAGCAGGTTTCTTCGCACTGGAATTCTCTCATCCATCAAGTCTCGTCTTTCCCGTTTCTTAATCTTCCGGACGTTCAACCGTCTTTCAGAAACATGACATTATCGGCGAAGCACGGATTCAACCGCAAGCCGCATTGCAACGGAAATTTGGCGGAAGGAGCCGCAATTGCAACTGCTGTTCGAAGCCATCCGTGGTGACGGGATGGTAAAGGCTGTTTTCGATTAGCATAAGAATTCTTAAAAAACCGGTGTTTTTGCATGGATTCTGGCATCGCCGATGCTCGTTTACAGCATTATGCGGGCAAAAAGGACATATAAAGTCTCGGGTTCGGAGGCTTTCACATTGGTGGAAATCATGATTGTGGTGGCCATAATCGGCCTGTTGGCGGCGATGGCCATTGCCAGTCTTACACGTGCCCGCGCGACATCACAGGCCAATGCCTGCATCAACAACATGCATCAGATTGACGGTGCTGTCACTGAATGGGCTTTGGAAAAAGGGAGGAAAACGGGGGACCCGGCTCCCAGCCTGACGGATGACCTGACGCCCTACATCAGGCTAAACTCCAGCAGCAGCATTCCCAGTTGTCCGGCGGGCGGCTCCTACATCATGAGCGCCGTGGGAAACATCCCTCAGATCACTTGCAGCCTCGGCAGCTCGGTTGACCCGCCTCACGTCTTGCATTGACATAAGCCGGTCTGGGTTCTTCCTGAATCCTTCTCAAGGGTACAATTTGTAAAATAGCTGTTTCACGAATGGTGCGGGTTTTCGTTCCGCGGTTCCATCCGACATTTTCGCATCCTGGCGTCAAGAGGTTCCGCCGCTGCGGATGATTCCGGCGATTTGCTTCGCGACTTCGCGCGCAGCCTGCTCCACCTCGGGCGTCAACGTCGTGCCGAAATTAAAATCGCGGCCGCGGATGCTGAACAGGATGGCGCGCGGCGCCCGGTCGTAGAGCGTTTTGCACAACGACAGCACGTCCGCCGGCGTCAGATAATGGGCGACGGCGTGGCTTTGGAAGTTGGGGACGACGACGGTGCGTTGGATGGCTTCCGGCGCTTCGGGTATCGCGGCGTCCACAAAAATCACGGCGTCAAAACGGCTGATGGTTTCGGAAGCCTCGATTTCAAGCTGCTGGCTGGTTTCCAGTTCCACGCCGGGGAGGCCCAGCGCGGCCAGTTGTTCGAGCACGAACCAGCCGACGCCGTCGTCGCGGCGGCTCTGGTTGCCGTAGCCAAGAATGAGGGTGGTCACAAGAAACGGAGTGTTGGAGTGGTGTAGTACTGGAGTGTTGGGATTTTCAGTTCTCCATCACTTCATCTCTCCACTACTCCGTTAGATTTTGGTGTCGCGCTGCACGGTTTGCAATACTGTCCCGCCGGCGTCCACTACTTCGACGCGCATCGGCATCTGGCCGACGGCGTGGGTGGCGCAGCTCAGGCAGGGGTCGTAACAGCGGATGACCGCCTCGACGCGGTTGAGCATGCCTTCCTGCAATTTCTTCGCCTTGACGTATTTCTTCGCCAGGGCCTGCACGCCGCGGTTCATCGCCAGGTTGTTGTGGCCGGTGGCGACGATCAAATTGGCCTTCTCGATGCGGCCATTTTCGTCCACCCAATAATGATGGATCAATGTGCCGCGCGGCGCTTCAACCACGCCCACGCCTTCCCGGCGGGCCGGCTGGTTCGGCACCAGCACGTCGGTGCTGAGGATGTCGGGGTCTTTCAACAACTGCTGCGAGCGTTCCAAGCCGTAGAGCACTTCAATCACCCGCGCCCAGTGGTAGTAGAACGAGCTGGTCCGCACCGGCCCTTTGGCGCGCCAGACTTTCAATTCGTCGTCGGCCTGCGGCGTCGCAATGTGGCTGCAGACGTTCAAGCGCGCGAGCGGTCCCACACGGTACATGCCGTTCGGATAACCGAGTTTGGAGATAAACGGGAACTTCATGTACGACCACGGCTCGACCGCCTCGCTGATGTAGTCGAGGTATTTGTCCGGCGAAATCTGGTCATGGAACATTTTGCCGGCGGCATCGCAGAAACGGAGCTTGCCGTCGTACAATTCCAGCGCGCCGTCGGGCTGGACGAGACCCATGTAATTGGAATCGAAGTTGGCGAAGTCCTCGACCTCCGCGAGGTTGGCCTTGTGATAGCCCGTGAGCAGATCGAGCGCGAACTTCGTGTGAGCGTACGCCTCGGGCAGGCCCTTGAGGATTTCGTCGCGCTGGGCGGTGGTGAGCACCTTGTTCACGCCGCCGGGCACCGGAAAATCCGCGTGAATTTTGCGGCCGGCGACGAGTTTGATGAGTTCCTGGCCGAACTTGCGCAGCCGCACGCCCTTGATGGCGATGTCGGGTTTTTGCTGGATGAGGCCGACGATGTTGCGGGCGGCGGGGTCGGAGTCGAACCCGAGCAGCAGGTCGGGCGCGCTGAGATGGAAAAAACTGAGCGCGTGGGACTGGATGATCTGTCCCATGTGCATCAGTTCGCGGAGCATTTTGGCCGGACGGGGAATTTCATGACCGACGATGGCGTCGCAGGCTTTGGAGCTGGCGAGCAGATGGCTGACAGGGCAGATGCCGCAGGTGCGCGGGGTGATTTGCGGCATCTCGGTGAAATGCCGGCCTTCGCAGAATTTTTCAAACCCGCGGAACTCCACGACGTGGAAACGCGCGTCGTCCACCTCGCCCCGGTTGTCGAGGTGGATGGTGATCTTGGCGTGGCCCTCGATGCGGGTGACGGGGCTGATGGTGATGGTCTTGGTTGTCATGTCAGTCGTACCTCAAATTCTTCTCGGTCCACTGCGGCATGCGGCCGGCCAGCAATTCCGTCAGGGCGTACCAGATCACGTCGGCATCCGGCGGGCAGCCGGGAATGGAAAGGTCCACCTTCACGACCTCCTGGAGCGGGCGGGCCTTGGCGGTCAGCACCGGCACAACGGGGTCGTTAGGGATGCAACTGATTTTGGTGCTCTCGGTCTGTTCGTAGGCGCGCAGCAGCACGTCGCGGAGCTGGAACTGGTTGCGCAGGGACGGAATATTGCCAGTAACGGCGCAATCGCCGAGCGCGATCAGCACCTTGCAGCGCGAGCGGAGTTTTTTCAGCTCGTGTTCCTGCTCATTGTTGTTGACGCAACCTTCGACGATGCCGACGTCCACCTGCGGGATTTCCTTCGTATCCACGATGGGGCCGTAGAGAATGTCCACGAGCTTGACCAGTTCCACGAGGCGTTCGTCGAGGTCGAGGAACGACATGTGGCAGCCGGAACAGCCGCTCAGCCACATGGTGGCGACGCGCACCTTCGCGGGTGCGGGCGCCGCCGTGGCGGTGGCAGGTTTGCGGACGGGTTTCTTCGTCACTTTTTTGCCGGTAATCTTCTTCATGCGAACACATTCTCCAAAATCACCGCATCTTCGCGGGCTTCACCGTGCAACGGCAGCACTGGAGTCAATTTCAACTTGCGGCCTTCCAGATTCGTGATGGTGCCGGATTTCTCGCACCAGATGGCGGTGGGCAACACGACTTTTGCCGCCTCGGTCAAATGTGACTGGTAGGCCGCCTGCACCACCACGCAGTCAATCTTCGGCAGCGCGGCTGAGACACCGGTTTCTTCCATGATTTTCAGGCCGCCATCCGGGGCATCGCTGGCCACGATGTGCAGGAATTTCAATGGCTTGGCATCCAGCCACGGGCCGACTTCCTCGACGGCTTCGATGCCGGCGCCGGCGAGCGCGAGGCTGTTGCTGCCGGCGGGGAGGCCGATGAGCAACGGCTCCTGTCCACCCCGGTTGGTTTCCAAAATCTTGATCAATTGTTCCATCACCGTGACCCCGATGGGCGTCATGGCATCAGGCCCATATACCACGGCGGGGCGCTTGATACCGGCCAGCGTTGTCGCCACGCGGCTCCAGAGTGTGTTTTCCAGACTGACGATGTTGGCGCGAACATCTGCGAACTGGTCGAGGTTGGTCTTGCGGGTGTGGAAGATGAGCAGCTTGGCGCCGCGTTTGCGCACGGTGGTGCGGATGCGGGCGGCCAGCACGCCATTGTCGCGGGCGGGTTGCGCGCCGATGATGATGATGGCATCGGCATCCTGCAATTTCGTCAGCGCGTCGGCCGTGTACTGGGGCTGGGCGCACAGGGCGGCCTCGTTGGTGGCCACATGCATGCCCACGCGGTCCACCTTGCCGGCGAGGCCGGTGACGGTTTTAGCCGTCTCATTGGTCAGGCGCGGCAGCACGAGCAGCGCTTTCTCTGATTTTTTTGCGGCCTTGGCGGCCTTGCGAATCGTATCAAGCGCCTCGGCCCAGGTGGCTTTTTGCAACGCGCCGTTTTTGCGCACGAGCGGCGTGAGGATGCGTTCCCGCGGCTCGGCCCAGGTCTGGTAACGGCCTTTGACACAAAGATGGCCGCGATTGACGGGCGAATTCGGGTCACCCCAGACGGTCACGATGCGGTTTTCCTTGGTGAACACCTTGAGGCCGCAGCCGACGGGGCATTCGGTGCAGGTGGTGAGCACCTGCCGGCAACTGGCCAGCGGGCCACGGAAGGCCGCCGCCTTGTCGAACAGCGCGCCGGTCGGGCAATTCACCACGCAGGCGCCACATTGGGTGCAGGTGAGCGACTCGCCATACGTCTGGTTCATGTCCACGATCACCCGGTTGCGGATGCCGCGGTAGGCCACGTCGAGCGTATGCACGCCTTCGAGTTCGTCGCAGGTGCGGACGCAGCGCGTGCACAGGATGCAGCGGTTGTGGTCCATGCCGAAATATTTCGCCGACACGTCCACCGGCAGCGCGGGATACAGGTATGGGTAACGGATGCCATCGATGCCGTGCATATAACCCTGGTGCTGCAGGCCGCAATCGCCCTTGTTGTACTGGCACATCGGGCAGATGTGGTTGCGTTCGCTGAACAGGAGTTCCAGGGTGGCGCGACGCAGGTTGTGGAGCCGTTCGCTTTTGGTGATGATTTTGGTGCCCGCGACCGCCGGGGTGGTGCAGGCCGGCACGATTTTCGGGCTGCCCTCGATTTCAACGATGCAGAGGCGGCAGCCGCCCCAGGAAGTGAGTCCCTGAAGATAGCACAGCGTCGGAATGGGGATGTTGTTGGCGCGGGCGATCTCTAGGATGGTCTGGCCTTCAGCCGCCTCGCAGAGCCGGCCATCAATGTGGAGAGAGATTTTTTTGGGTGCAGTCATGGCTTTGCCGTAAATCAGTGGGTCTTTGCCTCCGGAGTGGCTTTGATGTCGCAACGCAGGCAGCGGAAGCACTCGGCCTTGGCCTGCCACTCGGTGAAGGTGGGCGACACGTCAACCCAGGTGCCGCGCCGTTCCTCGACGGGCAACAGCCGCGCCGGGTTCCGTCCGCCACCCTGGCCAGCGGGCGGGATCGTCTGGCTGTAATCAAAATGCGGCCATAATTTCTCGAATCGGTCTTCGCCCGTCAACGCCCGATCAATCGCCTTCGCCGCCTTCTTGCCCCAGCCCATGGCGATGGAAACGTTGGCGGCGCCGGTGACATAATCGCCGGCGGCATAAACCTTCGGGTGGCTCGTCTGGTGCGTCCACGGATCCACCTTGAGCGTATTCCGGGACGTGGTTTCGAGTCCCAACGCCTGGGTCACCGTGCTGTCGGGCTTTTCGCCGATGGCCTTGATGACGGTGTCGCACGGAATCACGTAAGTTTCCGTGGTGACCACCGGCGAGCGGCGGCCGCGGGGATCGAACTTGCCGGGCACGGTCTTGGCGACCTCCAGGCCGGTGATGCGCCGGCTCTTGTCGGTGATGACGCGGAAAGGGGCGGCCATGGTGATGAGCCGGGCGCCTTCCTCGATCGCCTGCCTGGTTTCATCGACAATCGCCGGCATTTCTTCGCGGGAACGGCGATAAACGATGGTGACCTCCGCGCCCATGCGCAGGGAGGTGCGGGCCGCATCAATGGCGGAGTTGCCGCCGCCGATGATGACAACCTTTTTGCCCAGCGGCAGCTTTTGGCCATAAGCCGAGGCGTTGAGAAATTCCAGCGATGGATAAAGGCTCCTGGCCTCCTCGCCGGGAATGCCGAGCAGGGTTTCCTGCCAGGTGCCGAGGGCCAGCAGCACGACGTCGTGTTTCTTTTCAAGATCGCCGAGCTTCAGCGTTTTGCCGAGCGCGGCATTGAACTTGAACTGGACGCCGGCGCCGCGGATGAAGGCGACTTCCTTGTCCACCACATGTTTGGGCAGGCGGTATTCCGGCAGCGCATAACGGAGCATGCCGCCCGCGTCGGGAGCGCTGTCATAAACGGTGACCTTGTGGCCGAGCAGGGCAAGATAGAACGCGGCACTGAGGCCGGCCGGGCCGGCGCCGACCACGGCAATCTTTTTGCCGGTGGCAGCCCGCTTGCGCTTGAGGATCCGCTTCAACACTTTTTTGGCGAGGTCGCCGTTGTACGCCGTGTCGGCGATATACCGGTGGGTTTCGCGCATGTTCACCGAGGCGTCCGTGCCGGCGCGGCGACAGCGGGTCTCGCACGAATGCTGGCAGACGCGGCCGGTGGAGGCGGGCAGGGGATTGTCCATCACCACCTGTTCAAACGCGTCCTCGAGCCGGTCCTCCTTCAACAACTGGAGGAAGGCGGGGATGTTCATGTTGAGCGGGCAGGTGTTTTCGCACGGGGAAAGCTGCAGGGCGGTGCATACGCCGGCCGCGCAGCGGTGTTCAAGGATGTGCTGCTCGTACTCGCGGCGGAAATGCTTGAGCGTGGTCAGCACCGGGTTCGGCGCGGTCTGGCCCAGGCCGCACAGGCTGGCGTCGCGCACGACGTGGCAGAGCGCCTCGAGCCGGTCCAGGTCCTCCAGCACCCCTTCGCCGCGGCAGATTTTTTCCAGCAGATTGAGCATCTGCTTGGTGCCGACGCGGCACGGCGGGCATTTGCCGCAGGATTCATCGCAGCAAAATTCGAGGAAGAACCGGGCGACGTCCACCATGCAGGAATCCTCGTCCATGACGACGAGGCCGCCGGAGCCCATGATGGAGCCGAGTTTCTGGAGCGCTTCGTATTCCAATGGCGTGTCGAGCAGGCTGGCCGGGATGACGCCGCCGGACGGCCCGCCCGACTGCACGGCCTTGAATAATTTGCCGTTCGGCGGGCCGCCGCCGATATCGAAAATGAGTTCGCGCAAGGGGGTGCCGAAGGGCACCTCGGCCAGGCCGGTGTTCTGGATCTTGCCGGCGAGGGCGAAGACCTTGGTGCCCTTGGCCTTCTCGGTGCCGATGGTGGCATACCACGCGCCGCCGCGGCGGATGATGATGGGCACTGTGGACCAGGTTTCCACGTTGTTGATGTTGGTGGGCCTGCCCCACAAACCGGCTTGCGCCGGGTACGGCGGACGCGGCATGGGCTGGCCGCGGCGGCCTTCGATGGACCGCATGAGCGCGGTTTCCTCGCCGCACACAAACGCGCCGGCGCCGATGCGGAGTTCGATGTCGAAATCGAATCCGCTTTCAAAAATATTTTTGCCGAGCACGCCAAGCTTGTAGCCCTGGTCAATGGCGATCTGCAGGCGTTTGATGGCCAGCGGATATTCGGCGCGGATGTAGATGAATCCGCGGTTGGCGCCCATGGCATAGGCGCCGATGATCATGCCTTCAACAACGCTGTGCGGGTCGGCCTCGATCACCGAACGGTTCATGAACGCCCCCGGATCGCCTTCGTCGGCGTTGCAGATGATGTACTTGGGCTTGCTGGCCACCCTGGCCATGAGCTCCCATTTCATCCCGGTGGGATAACCCGCGCCGCCGCGGCCGCGCAGGCCGCTGGTTTTGATCTCCTCAATGACGCGCGCGGGGGTCCATTCGGTGAGCACCTTGCCGAGCGCGGCATAGCCGTCGCGTGCGACGTATTCCTCGATATTTTCAGGGTTGATGATGCCGCAGTTGTTGCGGACGACGCGCGACTGCAGATTGAAGAATGCGAAATCCTGCTGGGTGGCGACGATGCTGTTGGTGATGGGGTCACGCGGCAGGAGTTTTTCGTAGGGCCGGCCCTTGACGAAGTGTTCCTGGACGAGCTTGGGCACATCGGCGGCGACGACACTCCGGTAGAACGTGCCGTCGGGATAAACGAGGGCAACGGGGCCGAGGTCACAGCGTCCCATGCAGCCGGTTTCGACGACATGGACTTCGTTTTCCAGGCCGGCTTTTTTGAGCTCCTTCACCAGGGCGTCGCGGGCGGCGAAACTGCCCGAGCTGGTGCAGCCGGTCCCGGTGCAAATCAACACATGCGCGCGAAAATTGGCCATGGCGGATTACTCCTTATCCTTGGTCTGGCCCACGGCGAGTTCCTGGACCTTTTTGCCCTTTTGCAGGTGCTGGGTGACGATCTTGCGTGCGCCTTCGAGATTGACCTTGCCATAGACGGTCTTCTCGCCACCGGCTTCCTCGACGCGCACCATCGGTTCGGCGTCCACCATGCCGATTTCGCCGGTGACACACACTTCCACGCTGCCGATGTTTTGCTTCTCGATTTCGTCGAGCATCGTGGTCATCACTTCGCGCGCGCCGGCGGCGACGCCGCTGGTGCTCATGCCGACCACCACGCGATATTTCTTGCCGCCTTCGCGCAGGGCGATTTGTTTTTGCGCCTTTTCCTTGAGTTTTTTCAGTTGTTCCAGGTTCATAAATGGACCTTTCCTTTCGTGGCCAGCTCGCGGGAGTCGAAGAAAAACTTCTCTCCGTCGGAGCGGTAGTTTAACTGCACATCGATTTTTTTGTCCGCCGCGCACAATGCCAGAATCGTCGCGTTCAAATCGCCCAGCGGCGGCCGGTCAATATGGCTGAGCCGCATCGAGGCGGTCACGGACGTGCCCCGGCCGGGGACGGACCGCACCTGAAAACAGCCGTCACACATCTCGGAGGCCTGCCGCAGGAAGGCCAGGCCGAGGCCGATGGATTTGCGCCGTTTGTTTTTGCTGCTCCAGCGTTGCGTCAGCACGCGCTTCAGCCGGGCCGCGTCCATCCCGCAACCGTCATCCTGCACGCGCAGCTCAAGCCGGTCGCGCCGCCGGCTCTCCCGGATGCTGATCCGCACTTTTGTGGCATTGGCGGAGATCGAATTCATGGCAATGTCCAGGATGTGCTGTGACAGCTCTTCAAACATATTTTTTCAGGTCGGTCTTGAAGAGCTGCGGGATCTTGTCAACCGTCAGCTTGCCATAGACGTCGTCGCCCACCGACATGGCCGGCGCCAGCGCGCAGGCGCCGATGCACCGGGCGGTGGAGAGGCTGAACCGGCCGTCCCTGGTGGTTTCGCCTTCCTTCACGCCGAGCTGTTTTTCCACGGCGGCCAGGATCTGGTCCGAACCCCGCACGTGGCAGCCGGTGCCGCGGCAGACCATGATCTGGTGCTTGCCGCGCGGGACCATGGTGAAGAAATTGTAAAAGGTGACCACGCCATAGACGTGCGACACGGGGAGCTTCAATGCGCCGGCGATGTAGCGGAGCACGTCGGCGCTGAGATAACCGAACATCTGCTGCGCCGCGTGCAACACCTGGATCAGCGCCGTCGATTCGTGGTTGTAGCTTTCAATCGTCCGGTCCAGGTCCGCGAAGCGCGGGTCACCGCTCGGGTGGGTGGTTTCCATGGCCGCGATGCGCGCGGTTTCGCTGACGGTTTTCTGGTTCATCGTAATCCTGCCTTCCAAAGTTTGCCGGCCGCTTCGTAGGTGGTTTGTTTCGTGGACAACAACACAATGCCTTCCGCATCCGCCTCGGCCAAAACCGCCCGGTCGGGTTTCCGGCCGCAGGTGAAGAGCACCGTGCCGATGTCCTTGGCCAGGGCGCAGGAGATGACATTGCGATGGGTCTGGATGGTGACCCAGAGCATGCCAGGGCTGGCATGCGCCAGTACGTCGCTGAGCAGGTCGCTGATGTAGCAACCCGTCAGGTCGGCCTCCACTTTTTTGGTCAGCGGCCTGGCCTTCACAGTGGCCATGACGGACGATAATTTCATGAGTTTGCCTGTTTTCCCGGGCGCTTCTTCACGGGCGGCGGGGCCGCCTTGTGCAACAGGACCTCGGAATACAGCCGGGTGCCGGCGCCCATTTCGGAATGAATTTCAAATTTATCGGAACATTTTTTGATGTTGGGCAGGCCCATGCCGGCGCCAAAGCCCAGTTCGCGCGCCAGCGGACCCGCGGTGGACCAGCCTTCCTGCATGGCCAGATCGATGTTCTCAATCCCCGGTCCGTGATCCGTGGCTTCGATGACCACCTTGCCCGGGGTGACGGCCACCGAGAGGTCGCCGCCGATGGAATGGATGATGATGTTTGTCTCGGCCTCGTAGGCGACGATTGCCGCGCGGCGCTGGATGTCCGGGTCCACCCCGCGCATCCGCAAAATCTGGCGCATGCGCTGGGACACCTTGCCCGCGCTGTCGTAATCGCCCGCCTTCACCTCGGCCCGCAACACCATCGGTTCAGCCAGTTTCTGGCCCCGCGCCCGGCCCGGAGTCTGCGCGGCTTCGCGGGTGGCGACCTCCTCGGCGCGCTTCTCCAGGTGTTGCATCAGGCAGGAGGTGATGTCGCCGCGGGTGATGACGCCCACGAGTTCGCCGGCACTGTTCAACACGGGAAAACGGCCGAAGCCGTGCCGGTCGAACTCTGCCACCGCGCGCACGAGGGAAAAATGGTCGCGCAGCGTGACGATGTTCCGCGTCATCCATCGCTCCGCCGGGTCGTTGACGTGGCCCTGATCAAGGGCGTTGATGATGTCTTCAATGCTGACCAGACCCACCGGGGCGCCGTTTTGGAGGATGGGCACGCCCGAGATGCGGTGGGACTTCATCAAATTCTGTATGGTGCGCAGTGAATCCTCCGGCGCGCCGGTCACGGGAGGCCGGGTCATCGCGTCCCGCACGCGCAATTCGTAAGTCAGGACCTGGGCAACGGAAACTTTGAGCGGTTTGCCCGCGGTCATGCCGGTTTCGGTCGGGGACCCTTCAGCCATGGTTGCGGCGATCGTGCCGTCTTCCAGCCTGACCGCCGCGGCATTATGCGCCACCGCAGCGCTGGCGGTCAATTCCGGACCCGACTCCGGAAGAATGGCTGCCGGCCGTACCCTCTTTTTCTTTTGTTTGGTGGCGCTCATGAAAATCAGGCTTATCCCTTATACGGACGTTCATTAGATTTTCGTGCGGGCGGGAGCGAATGGCTCTGCAAAAATTGGTAAACTATCACCGTGCTTTGCACGCCAAAGAATTGGTCAGCCGTTCATTCCCGTTCCACCGCCCGCGAACGCCGCGATTTTTGAAATTTAGCGCCGGTTCATTTCAGCCATCCGATGACCATGCGATGTCAAAAAAGCACCGGTGGCATCAGTGTTTCTTTCAAACGGGGCCCATGGTTTGCCCCGCTTCGCGTCATTCTGGGGGGAATGAGTCTTGCGCGGGTTGGGGTGGGATCAAAACCGGGGCCAATTCACTTGACGCATACTGGAGGTTTGCTTAATTTGTTGACGTGGCAACAACTATTGTAAAGAGCGACAAGGGGGAGGCAGCGATCCGGTCTCACCCCGCGAAGAGTTGTTTGGTTGAGCCGTGTTTCCATCAAAGCACTCCGGACGCTGGAGCCGTGAAAAGGGTTGCTTCCGCCAAAGCCAGGGCCTCGGTCGTGGCGATGAATGTCAATGGCAGCAGCGCCGGCACCAACAACCGCGCCCTGATCAAGGCCATCTCGGATTCCAAGGTTTATCAGGAGTATGAGCGCGCGTTCAACGTGTTGACCGGCCTGCCGGTGTCGTTGCAGCCGGTGGAAACGTGGCAGTTGCCGCATCACGGCAAGCGGAACGAAAATCCCTTTTGCGCGCTGGTGTCGCAGAAAAGCCACGCGTGCGCCGCCTGTTTGCAGATGTGGGAACAGCTTTGCGAGAAGGCCGTTCATGAACCGAAGACGATCACCTGTCAGGCCGGACTGCTCGACACCGCCGTGCCGGTGCGCCTGGGCGACCGGCTCATCGGTTATTTGCAGACCGGACAGCTTTTCGGCCGGAAGCCGACCCCGCGTCAGTTTGACCGGGCCGCCAAACTGGTGGAGGGGTGGGGCGTGGACGTGGACCGGGATGCATTGCGGAAGGCCTACTATTCCACCAAGGTGGTGACCGCCAAACAGCACGAGGCCGTCGTCCGGCTGCTGGTGATTTTTGCGCAGCATCTGGCGATGCTGGGCAACCAGATTTTCATCCAGCAAAAGAACGCCGAGCCGCCGATCATCAAGCGCGCCAAGGAATACATTTACGAACATCATACCGAGGAACTCTCGCTCGCCCGCGCGGCCAAGGCCGTCAACATGAGCACGTTCTACTTCTGCAAGATGTTCAAGAAGGTCACGGACATCAATTTCACCGACTACCTGTCGCGCGTCCGCATCGAGAAGGCGAAGAACCTGCTGTTGAATCCGAACCTGCGCGTGAGCGAAATTGCGTTTGAAGTCGGGTTCCAGTCGCTCACGCATTTCAACCGGGTCTTCAAAAAACTGCTGGGCCAGTCGCCCACGGAATACCGGGCGCAATTGCTGGCGCGCTGAACGGGTGGTCAATGGCTGAACCGGCAAACGCTGTGGCCGGACGATGAAGCTTTACCGTTCCGAGCCGGTTACACTTCTGTTTCGAGCCTTATCCTTGCCGGGCACAATGGCTGGCCGCAAAATTATTTTGCTTTGGCACCAGAATTGAGCGCCTGCAAGTGGTTGCTGGCATTACGCCAGAAGGGGGTTCCGGTTGGGGTGTTGGCCAGACAGAGACGCAAATAATGCATGGCCTGATTGGTGTCGTGGCGATGCTCGGCAATTATGGCCAGTCCGTAACTGGCGCGGTCGAGTTCCAAGCCTGATTTTTCGAGTTCGTGAAAGTCCGCCTCTGCCGCCGCATAATCATGGCTGGCGAGCCGGGCGCTGGCGCGGTTAAACCGTGCCAGCGGCAGGTTGGTGAGAGCCAGGACGTGATCGAGGACCGGAATGGCGTCGGCGGGATTGCCAGATGCAAACAGGATGGCAGCCTTGTCGTTCAGGTCCGTTATTTCGTCCGGCGATTTGGACAGACGGGTGCTCAAGATCTGCAAAGCGTTCGTGAAATCCCCAAAGGCGAGATAAGCTTTCAAAACATTATGTGCTATCTGCGCGTCGTCGGGATACCGCAACCAGACCGACTGGAGTGCGTTACGGGCGTTGGCGGCGTTCGTTTGCGCCAGCCAGAAGTTTGCCTCCAGCAGCGCCAGATCGAAGTCGACTGCCCGGTTGGTAGATAGATTTTTAGTCTCGTCACGCAAATGGTTGAGGATGGGACGGGCGCGGTCGGTCAACTGGAATTGTGTATAGAGCTCGGCCAGGGCAAATTCCGGCGCGGCCACGCCGGGTGCGAGTATCCGGGTGCGTTCAAATTGCTGCACCGCCTGCACCCACTGGCCGGCTTTTTGATAAGTGCAGCCAAGCAGATAACAATAAATCGGATCGTCAATCGGGCCACACTTGTTCATGACCAGGCTCAATCGCTGGAGATTCCCCAACTGGCTGGCCACCTCGTTGATACCGGCCAGACCCGGCCTTAAGCCGGACTGGAGATTGGCGTTGCAGGCCAGGCTGATCCGCGCCGAGACGTTGTTGGTGTTCAGTTGCAGCGACTGTTCCAGACGGGTTCGCCCCTCATTCAAACGCCCTTGCTGTTGCAAAGCCACGCCCCAGGCTTCCAGCGAAAGCGAATACCATTCGGCCAGCAGGCGGTCCTGAAAAAGTGGCGGCGGGTCAATGCCGAAGGATGGGATTTCTTTCTGCCAGATGCTTGGTTGCCGGACCGAAGCGGCAGCGAATGGGGATAAATCCTTTTGCCAGGCCTGGGTCCAGAAAGATTCATTCGTATCGGTTGCCGAATCAGATAATAACGGATTAGCCAGGGAATCTGGGCTTCGTAATTTCATTTCGAAAATGGCACCCGCGGGCTCCAGATAAAAACGTTCAAAATAATGGCCATGGCTTGGATGCAGGTAGAAAAAGCGGTTGGTGCGACTCATCTGTTCCAGCAACCGCACCGTTTCCAGCGGCGTAAGTTCGTGCCGGTTTTCATCGGTCAGCCAGCCGGCGGGGTGATGGCGTTCCAGCCAGGCACGATATTCCACCGTGGGCAGGGCGTGCGTATCCACGGCCAGCCAGGCCAACCGGTTGCGGTGGTGAGCCAGTGCGGCCTGAAACGCCTCCAACTTTTGCGGTTGGTCGCTCAACATCACACCGCCGCCCGCAGGCAATGACCCGGCCGCCAGTTCGCCGAAGCTTTGCAACGGATGGTGATTCAAATGCAGGATGGCGGGGGCGTTTCTCACAGCCAGGCCCGCGATGATCAGGACGAGCGATCCGGCGGCGAATTGGACAGCCAGTTGCAACCTCCATTTCTCGGCAGGCAAATGAGTGCCCCGGTGACTGCCCCGGTGATCCATCCTCTGTAAAATCAACAGGAGGATGCCGGCCAGAAAGCCGGCGCCCAGCGCGGTCAAATAGTCAAATGTCAGCATCGGCAGCGAATCGCCGAATCGTTGTTGTACCATCTGGCGCGGCCCGATGACCGGGTCAAATGCCAGCCACAAACAAGCCAGCAGCAGCAGCACGCGCAGACCCCGGCAAGTCAGGAGCTCGATCGGGTTCATTCGCGATTCGTCGTAGCTGTTCTCGTCGCGGAACCGCATCAGACAGGCCAGCGTGGGCACCAAAATATAACACGCCAATCCCAGCGTCAGCGTCCGGTGCGAAAGCCAGAATTGTTGGTAAAGCGTCCTGACCACGCTCTCGGTCTGCTTCAAACTGACGATGCAGGCGTGGCCCAGGGTCCAAGGTGAGTGCGGAGCCAGGCCATTGACCAGCGGCAGCAGTGCATATAATGAAAATCCAGCCAACCCCAGCCCGGTCAACCGCAGCAAAAATTCCACCCGGAACAAACGGAGCCATTGCAGCCAGCTTGCTCCGTCCCTCCTCCTCCTTTGCATGCCACTCTGGAAGAAGAAGTAAAATCCATGCAGCCAGATCACGCCGCCGATGAATAACGGCAGCGCCAACAGCATCAACCAGTTTTCGGCCATGCCCAGCCCCCAGACAAAGACCGCCGCATCCAGCAGCCAGCGGGATTCCCGGCGGACGCGATATTCGAGCAGCAACCACAGGGAAGCCGCCAGGACCAGCAAGTCCAGCATTTCGCCGGTGGCGGCGGTTGCCTCCTGCCAGAAGCTGAATTCCAGCCCGCATACCACGCACGCCAGCAAAACCGGCAGTGCGCGGGCCAGACGGTTTTCTTTTTCCCAGTGACGATCCCACAGCATCAACTGGACGGTGCGCGCCAGCAAACCCACCGTCAACGCTCCGGTGATGGTGGAAAAGAAATTCAGGCCCAAGGGAACCCAGGCGGCGGGCAACAGCCGCAATGGCAGGGTAAGCAGCCAGAACAGCGGACGCCCCACCATCGGCACCCAGTCCCAACCCGTCACTTTGGCCGCCAGCGCCAGGCTGTTCATCGTCACTCCGTGGCTCAACGTGATGGCGTAAAGCACGAAGGCTGTCAGCGCGGCCAGCAGCGGCAGACGGCGGGTCATATTAAACACGAAACCATTGGATTATATTTTACCAGCTGATGACAGAAAAAAGGATGCGGAGAGTTTCCGCATCCATTGATCCCAGATAATTATTTTGCTGCCCGGCGATTATTTCCGGCGGCGGAACAGCAGCAGCCCAAGCCCGCTCAAGCCGGCCAGCGCCAGTGTCGAGGGTTCGGGAACCGGTGCCGCTCCAATATTTGAAAAAGTAAATGTCAGGTCATTGTAGTTGAAATCAGATATGCCTTTAGGCCAGTCTTCCCACCCAACAAAGACGTTTCCCGACGATGGAAAATTATCAACCACATAGGCATGAACGGCGCCATCACTATTTTCGGTGCCGGACCCCATATTCCAAGTGTTAACGGTGGTCAGGTCTTTCATCGTGAAATCCAACAATGTGCCGGCCGCAAACGTCCCCAAATCAACCGTATTTCCAGGGGAATTGAGTTTATTGTCGAAAATTTCAGTGCCGTTTAAATACAATACGTCGTGATCGCCACTCGAGATGCCATGATAATACGTGGCAACGACATCTCCGCCGTTGGCATAAACAAGCTCCGCATTGGCATTGGCAATTTGAGTGCCGCCGTTCGGGTATGGCACAATTGTCCCTTGAGCCATGGCGGTCAAGCCCGCAAAACTGGCGCAAACTGCAATTGCGACTGAGCATTGTGGCGATTTACCAAGATATGGTTTTTTCATTTGGATTTATTGGTTATGTGTTTCTAGTTGACCCGGAGAAAATCAGGGGTCGGTGATGTGTTGCACCCAAGGAACACAGCGGGGATTGCGTTCAGAATGGCCAACAGAAACCCGGTTTTTGTTTTTATAATTTTTTCCGCTGATTTTTCCACTGTTCAAGTCGGCGCGCAGGTCTCATGCCATTCTGATTCAATTATGATATGTAAATTAGTTATAATTAACGTGATAAACTAATGTAATCAAGTTTCCATCGCGCCAGCCTTGGTTGATTGGCGGAATGGGCTAATTCGATCAGCGACCCGGTGATGTTCACGGGCAACTTTTGCCAAAGAAAAATAATTAATCTTCCTCTTCCGCAGGCCGTTTTGCGATACCTTGAGAAGGGTAATTTCAAATCGGCAACTTACCTGGTGAAGTCAGGCTTTGAGACAGTCCGGCTGGAAATGGGACAATCAAGGGAAGCTTCGCGGGAAAATGAAGATGGAGAATCGTAATTAAACGAGAAGGACAGGCGAACAGCGCGAAAGTCCTTGCGCCAACGGCAGGAATGCAGCGTCACGCCTTGAATCTCCAGCCGATTGCACCGTTGCCGGAATTCTGTCGCACGATCCAATTCGCACGCTTCAATCAGGTTGGACATTCATGCGCCGCGCGCGCTGGTGCCGCCAGTATTTGGAGACCGATATGGAGGCAAGTGGCGGAATCGACATTCCCCTTGCCGCTGGCAAAACTTTGCAAAATTGGTAAAGTCTTCAACAAGGTTTGGTGAGTAGGCCACCTTGAAATCGCGGACTTTTAAACTGTAGAGTTTTTATGCCGGAAACACTGGGGAATTTACCCGTGCCGGGCGGTTGCCTGGCACCGGTTCTTGCAGTGCGGTCCGGGTTGTTAAAGGCAAGACGTCCGCAAATATTTTATGGAATTAACAAAAAAAATGAGCACTGCCACTTCTGAAATCAATCGCCTCGAGCCTGCCCACGACATTCTGCACCAGACCCGCAAGCATCCGCTGGACCCCATCTGCGCCCCGAAAGTCGTCGCCGTCATCGGCGCCACGGACAAGCCACGCAGCGTCGGGCGGATGCTGTTTGAAGGCCTCGGTCGCGGCGGTTTCAACGGCGTGGTTTATCCCATCAACCCGAAGCGTTCCTCCGTGCTGTGCGTCAAGGCCTATCCCAGCATCGGCGCCGTGCCGGAAAAAGTGGACCTGGCGGTCATCTGCACGCCGGCCAAAACCGTGCCCGGCCTGATCAAAGATTGCGCCAAGGCCGGGGTGGCCGGCGTCATCATCATTTCCGCGGGCTTCAAGGAAACCGGCCCCGAGGGCGTGAAGCTGGAACAACAAATCCTCGCCGATGCCCGCGCCGCCGGCATGCGCATCGTCGGTCCCAACTGCCTTGGCGTCCAGATGCCCAACATCGGGTTCAACGCCAGTTTTGCGGCCACCATCGCCCAGCCCGGCGACGTGGCGTTCCTCAGCCAGAGCGGCGCGCTCTGCTGTGCCGTGCTCGACTGGAGCCTCAAGGAAAATGTCGGGTTCAGTTGCTTCGCTTCGCTGGGCTCCATGCTTGATGTCGGCTGGGGCGACTTGATTTATTACCTCGGCGATGACCCGAAAACCAAGAGCATCGTCATCTACATGGAAACCATCGGCGATGCGCGCTCGTTCCTGTCCGCCGCCCGCGAAGTCGCGCTCACCAAGCCGATCATCGTCATCAAACCCGGCCGCACCGAGGGCGCCGCCAAGGCCGCCGCGTCGCACACGGGTTCGCTGACCGGCAGCGACGACGTGTTGGAAGCCGCGTTCAAGCGCTGCGGCGTGTTGCGCGTGAACAACATTTCCGATTTGTTTTACATGTCCGAAGTGCTGGGCCGGCAGCCCCGTCCCCGGGGCAACCGCCTGACCATGATCACCAACGCCGGCGGGCCCGGGGTGCTGGCCACCGACGCGCTGCTCACCACCGGCGGCGCGCTCGCGGAAGTTTCCAAGGGCACCATCGCGGAGCTGGACAAATTTCTGCCCCCTTCCTGGTCGCGCAACAATCCGATTGACGTGCTGGGCGATGCCAGCGCGGAAGCCTACGCCAAGACGCTGGAAATCGCGGGTCGCGATCCGAACAGCGACGGCCTGCTCGTCATTTTGACGCCGCAGTCCATGACCGAATGCACCAACACCGCGGAAAAATTGAAGGCGTTCGGTCACATCGAAGGCAAGCCGGTGCTCGCCAGCTGGATGGGCGGCCGGGACGTGGCCGAAGGAGAAGCCATCCTGAACCGCGCCGGCATCCCGACCTTTCCGTATCCCGACACCGCCGCGCGCGTGTTCACATCCATGTGGCGGTATTCGGACAATCTCCGCGCGCTGTACGAGACCCCCGTGCCTTCTGCGGATGCTGACGATCTCAAGTCCGGGCGCGCCAAGGCCGCAACCTTGATCGAATCGGTCCGGAAAACCGGCCGTACCATCTTCACCGAATCCGAATCCAAGGAACTGCTCGCCTGCTACAACATCCCGACCGTCATTACGAAAGTGGCGGCAACCGAGGACGAAGCTGCGAAACTGGCGAAGGAAATCGGCTATCCCATCGTGCTGAAGCTTTATTCGGAAACGATTACGCACAAGACCGACGTGGGTGGCGTGCAGTTGAATCTCAAGGATGAGGCTGACGTTCGCCGGGCGTTCAAGGCCATCAAGACCGCCTGCACCGAAAAGGCCGGCGCCAAACATTTCCAGGGTGTCACCGTCCAGAAGATGATCAAGTTGAGTGAAGGCTACGAAATCATCCTCGGCAGCAGCATTGACCCGCAATTCGGGCCGGTGCTCCTGTTCGGCATGGGCGGCCAGCTCGTCGAAGTGTTCAAGGACAAGGCGCTGGCGCTGCCGCCGTTGAACACCACGCTCGCCCGGCGGATGATGGAAACGACAAAAATTTATCACGCACTCAAGGGCGTCCGCGGCCGCAAGTCGGTGGACCTCGCCGCGCTGGAAAAATTGATGGTCGGCTTCAGCCAGCTCGTTTCCGAGCAGCGCTGGATCAAGGAAATCGACATCAACCCGATGTTCGCCTCCGCCGATGACCTGGTGGCGCTCGACGCCCGCGTCATCCTGCACGACCCGAAAACGACCGAAGACCAGCTGCCCCGGCTCGCCATCCGTCCGTGCCCGACCCAATACGCCGCGCCGTGGAAAATGAAGGATGGCACATCGGTGACCATCCGCCCCATCCAGCCCGAGGACGAGCCGTTGCTGGTGAAGTTCCACGAAACCCTCTCCGAGGAAAGCGTGTATCACCGTTATTTCACCCAGTTGAAGCTCGACCAGCGCATTGCGCACGAACGGCTGACGCGCATCTGTTTCAACGATTACGACCGCGAGATTGCGCTCGTTGCTGAACGCAAGGATCCCAAGACCAAGCAGCGGGAAATTCTGGGCGTGGGCCGGTTGAGCAAGGAACACGGCCTGAACGAAGGTGACTTCTCCCTGCTCGTCAACGATCACTGGCAGAAAAAAGGACTGGGCGCCGAATTGCTCAAACGCCTCGTGGAGATCGGGCGGGACGAAAAACTCACGCGTCTCTCCGCGGAAATCATGGCCGACAACCACGCCATGCACCACATCAGCAAACAGGCTGGCTTCAAGCTGACCGCGGGTGCTGACGGTCGCGACTACACCGCCGAATACGTTTATTAGACGCGGGGCTGTCTGCGGGATGGATATCGAATAACGGCAGCGTCCGGTTTTCTTTGCAGGCGGTCATGCAAATGGCCGCCTGCCGCAGTATTGCCACGGAGGGCGGGCATCCTTTAGCCTTTCCCTAACATGACTGAAACGCCCGGAATGAAACCGCACCGACCTTTCTGGGGATTGGTCCGCCGCCGGGAGTGTCTGCTCCCCACGTGGCGGGGCTGGCTGCTGCTGCTGCTCACGGGACTGTTGATGGCAACCGGCGCGGTCAGAAAGGTGCAATCGTTCCTTGCCGTCACCGATCCGGTCGCGGGCGGGGCGCTGGTTGTCGAAGGCTGGGCACCGGACTACGCCTTGGAGGAGGTGATCACCGAATTCCGGCATCATCATTACACCAAGCTGTATGTCGTCGGTGTGCCGCTGGAAAAGGGCGCGCCCTTGTCCGAATACAAGACGTATGCGGAACTCGGCGCCGCCACGCTGCTGAAGCTGGGCCTGGATCGGGACAGCGTCCAGGCGGTGCCCACGCCGGCGGTGCGCCAGGACCGCACCTACACGTCGGCGCTGGCCTTGAAACAATGGTTGCAGGAACACGACGCCATGCCGGCGGAATTAAACCTGATGTCGTTGGGGGCGCATGCGCGCCGGTCCCGGCTGTTGTTCGAAAAGGCGTTTGGCCGGGATACCCGGGTGGGAATTATTGCCCTTGAGGACCGCGACTACGACCCCGAGCTTTGGTGGAAATCCAGCCAGGGTGTGCGGACGGTGACGGATGAACTCATCGCCTATGGTTACGCCCGGCTGTGGTTTCACCCGGGAAAACAGTAGCGGTTTCAGAAGCTGATTTCTCAAGACCGAAATGCAAAACAGAATTATGAACGCGACACCAAACGACCAATTCCAGTTCATTCTCGGCCGGCGGAGCATCCGGGTTTATGCGCCCGGCGAAGTCGGCGAAGCAGCCATCACCCAAATGTTGCAGGCGGCCATGGCGGCGCCCTCGGCGGTGGCCCGGGACCCTTGGCGCTTTGTCGTCATCCGGAAAAAACAAACGCTGTCAACCATCGCGGCGGCTTTGCCCAACGGCGGCATGCTGGCCACGGCCCCGCTGGGCATTGTCGTCTGCGGCGACCTCGATTCGGCACATGATCGCCAGCTCAGCTATCTGTTGCAGGATTGTTCGGCAGCCATTGAGAATCTGCTGCTGTGCGCGCATGGTCTTGGTTTGGGCGCCTGCTGGCTGGGGATTCACCCGCGGGAAGACCGCATCCGGAAGCTCAAGGAGATTCTTCAACTGCCCGCATCGGTCATCCCCATCGCCGGCATTGCCATCGGCCATCCTGGCGAGGAGAAGGAACCGCGCACCCGGTTCAACCGCGAATATGTGCATTGGGAGAAGTGGTAATAGGGGAAGCGAAGATGGAAGATGGCGGATGAATGGCGCGAAGATGCAACCATGATTCGGAGGACTACGACGCCCTGACTTTTGATTTGGGACTCGCGTCGCTCGCCCCTCCGATAATCTATATTACGGGTCAGGGCGCGATTCGTACTTGGACGCGATAGAATCGCGCGGTGTCGGACGGCGGATTCGTCTCGGTCAGTTCCAGCAAACCCGCATTGCCAGCAATGTCAACCTGCCCGGCCACTGCTGTCCATGAACCCACGGCCAGATTTGTCCGGCTCTCCAGGGAGTAAAGGCAGTTGAGCACCGAGGGGAAGGACAGGACGCAATTGGTGCCGACGGTGATGGACGTGATGTGAAGATAATTGGTGTCACAAAAGTTGAGCGCCGCTAGGGCATCCACGCGGCCCCAGCCGTAGATGTTGTTGGGAATGTCAGTGCCCGGAACATCCCCACACGACTGGGAGTCGGTGCGGGGCACGGCAGAGTTTTCGATGATGTGTTCGATGGTGTCCACCTGTCCCCGGAGTTCCGGGTGTGCCGAAATCAACAAAGCCACCACGCCCACGACGTGCGGTCCGGCCATGCTCGTGCCGCTCCAGCCGCTGGCATAACTGTTGACGGGCACGCTGGACCGGATGTTGACCCCGGGCGCGGAAACATCGGGTTTGAGCCGGTTGCTGCCGTCCACCGTGACCGGGCCGCGGCTGCTGAAAAAGGCGATGTCGTCGCTGCTGTCCGTGGCGCCGACGGCGAAGGATGCTTCGTAAATGGCGGGAGAGGTAATCGTGCTGCAACCGGAGCCTTCGTTGCCGGCCGAGACGACGACGACCACGCCGGCGGCACGAAGAGCTTCAACGGCACTCTGGAAGACGAGGAGATTGGTGGTGCCTTCGGAGGCGTCGGAGTACCACGAGTTGTTGATGACGTCGGGGGCCTTGGCTGGGTCGGGATTTTGGTCATTGAGATCGGTTGGTGCGAGGAACCATTGGAAACACTCCAGGTAACTGGCGGGGGTGCCCCAATTCCGTTCCATGTTGCGGCAACCGATCCATTTGGCGCCGGGGGCCACGCCGATTTGATTGCCCGCGCCGTCGTCGCCGACCATGGTGCCCATGGTGTGCGTGCCGTGGGACCAATCGTCGCACGGCGCCGTCAGGTTGTAACCGCAGGGATTGTCGCCGGTGTTGTTGGGATTGGGGCCGTGAATGGCGTCGTGCCAGTTGTAATTGTGATTGGCGTTGGTGCCGTCCCAGCCGCGATAATGATTGATCAGAGCGGGATGATCCCATTGGTAGCCGGTGTCCTGTCCACCCACCACGACGCCCTGTCCGGTGTAGCCCAGCGCCCACACGTCAGGCGCGTGAATCTGGGAAACGTTCCACTCCACCGAGGTGGTCAATCTGGGTGAGACGGATGCAGAAGGAATCTCCGGAGCGCGGACTGAGGCATTGGCAAGGATGCGGGCGGTGTCGGTTCTTTGCGCCAGGGATTGAACGGCGTGCGAATCGCCGCGCACCCGGATCATGTTTGCCACCCAGAACGGTTGATAATCCAGGTGTTGATCCTGAAGCGTTTTCAAGAGCGGCGGCTGGGTGCGTTGGGCCACTTCCTTCAGGTGTTCAAAAACATATCTGCCCTTGGCTTCCTTGGTCTTCAGCGCGGCGGCACCGCTCAAATCCGCCTGCTCGGACAGGATGACGAGGAATTCATTGGTGGCCGGCGCGCCCTGGAGCAGGCGCGCATCCACCTTGTCCTGCCAGTTTTCCGGAATCCCGGCCCGGGCCGGCAAAAACGCCAGCGCCAGACAAGCACACGTCACCATCCATTTCATGCCAAAGGTCATTTTTGAGGTCGCGATTAATATAACCCCGATTGACGGCGCTGTCATGGATCTTGGAAATTTAGCCGTTTTAAATCAGCGGGAGCCAATCTCGATTGTTAAACAAAGGCAAAAAAGCGCGAAGGGCACTGCTTGTCGGTCGCCATCCTCTATCCTCAATTTTCAATCCTCGCTTTTTCCACCCGCCGCTTTACTCCAACTCCTGGTCCGTGACGATGTCGTGGAATTTCAGGATGTCGCCCTTTTCGCCCTTGAGTTCGGCTTCCTTGAACTTGATGGCGGTGCGCGGATGCTGGTTGAGCATGCCGGTCAACAGGTAGGGCAGGTCATAGCCCCACAACAGCTTGGCGCGCATCGGTTCGATGTGGTTTTGCACGCAGCCCAGCACGGGCCGCAGATCGTACTTCGGGTTGTGGAGAAAACTGATGAGCAGTTCCATCAGACAATTGCCCGCACCGCGGCCCAGGCCGGCCATCGTGGCGTCGAGAAAATTGGCGCCGCCGACGATGCCCTCGATGGTGTTGGCGTAGGCGAGCTGGAGATTGTTGTGCATGTGTACGCCCACCTCCATGCCGGCCGGCTTGCAGTGGGAAAGATATTTCTTCACCAGCAGCCGGATCTGTTCGCTGTAAAACGCCCCGAAGCTGTCCACCAGATAAACGGCCTTCGCTTCGGATTTGGCGAGCATTTCCAGTCCCTCGTCCAGTTCACGGTCGGGGATGATGGAGGCGGCCATCAGATTGACCGTGGTTTCGTAGCCTTTGTCGTGCGCGTCCTTGACCATCTCCAGCGCGGTGGGAATCTGGCTGATGTAGGTGGCCACGCGGATCATGTCGATGACCGAATCCTTCTTCGGCAGGATGTCCTCGTGATAATCACACCGTTCCGCGTCCGCCATGACCGTGAGTTTGAGGTCGCTCGGATTTTCACCAACGATGCGGCGGAGGTCCTCCTCCTGGCAATATTTCCAGCAGCCGTGTTCACCCTGCTTGATGCCTTTGCGCGATGCCTTGTAGCCGAGTTCCATGTAATCGATGCCCGCGGCGACGCAGGTGTCATAGACCACTTTCACAATCTTGTCATCGAAGTGATGGTTGTTCATCAAGCCGCCGTCGCGGATGGTGCAATCAACGACCTTGATTTCGGGCCGGAAGGAGAGCCAGCGTCCGGCGGCGGTCTCCCTGGGTTTGGCGGTTTTGGGGCTCATAAGTTGGATTTCAAAAATGTATTCGGGCGACATTATCAGGGAAACAGCCTGAAACACAAGGCGGGAGTGAACGAAGACGGGAGCTTTCAGCCTTTCGATGGTCTGAAATCAGAAGGCATCTTCCGGCGCCAAGGCCATGGATGGACGGGGCGTGGGAGAACACGATTACGGACAGCGGCGAATTTTGTAATTGTTGACTGGTGCGGAAAAGTTAAAGTGTAACGGTCATTATGAAAAAACTGGTGATTATTCTGTTTGTGCTCGTGGTGCTCGGCCTCCTGATCTTGATTTCGATCCTGGCGGCAGGCGTGGGTTACAACCATCTCGTCAAACTGTCGCAGGGAGTGGACAGCCAATGGGCGCAGGTGCAAAATGTCTATCAACGCCGGGCCGACCTCGTCCCCAACCTCGTCGCCACCGTTTCCGGCGCCGCCAATTTCGAGAAATCCACGCTGACGGAAATCACCGCGGCGCGGGCGTCGGTGGGGCAGGTGAAGATTGACCCCAATTCCGCGCCGAGCGATCCCGCCAAGCTGGCGGCCTTTGAATCGGCCCAGGGCCAGCTTTCGTCAGCCTTGTCCCGGTTGCTGGTGGTGGTGGAACGGTATCCGGATTTGAAGGCGACGGAGAACTTCCGGGATTTGCAGGCGCAACTGGAGGGCACGGAGAACCGCATCAGCGTCGAGCGCCGGGATTTCAACACGGCGGTCCAGAATTACAACACGGCCATCAAATCGTTTCCCGCTATGTTTTACGCCGGGGCCTGCGGCTTCCACGAGAAACCTTATTTTGCCGCCACCGCCGGCGCCGAGACGCCGCCCAAGGTCCAGTTCAATTTCAACAAACCGGCGGCGGCAACCAATCCTTGAGCCGTGCGCCGTCTTTACTTCATCCTGTTTTTGTTTTTCGGCTTCCGCCTGTTCGCGGTCGAGGTCATCCCGCCCGCGCCGGCGGCCTATTTCAACGATTATGCCCACGTCGTCTCGGCCGGCACGGCGGCGCAGTTGAATCAGACGCTCGAAGATTTCGAGCGCCAAAGCTCCGATCAAATCCTCGTGGCCGTTTTCCCGAAGATGCAGTCGGACTCGTCCATCGAGGATTACACCGTGCGCGTGGCGCGGTCGTGGCAGGTGGGGCAAAAGAACAAAAACAACGGGGCGGTGCTGTTCGTTTTCGTCCAGGACCACAAGATGTTTCTGGAGGTCGGCTACGGATTGGAAGGTGTGCTGCCCGACGCACTCTGCAAGCGGATCATTGACGAGCAGATTACACCGCATTTCAAAGCGGGCGATTTCGACGGCGGCCTGACGGCGGGGGTGCAGGCAATCCTCGCGGCGGCCAAGGGCGAATACAAGGGAACCGGAACGACGGTGGCGGAGCATTTGCAACATTTGAAACAAATCCTTCCGGGAATTTTCGCCATCGCCGTGCTCGTTTTGATTTTTATCATATTCTTGCGCGGCGGAAACTTGGGCAGCAGTTACTCGGTCTGGACGATTGGCAGTGGCGGGAGTTTGGGCGGGTGGGGCGGCGGTGGATTTTCGGGTGGAGGCGGCTTTTCGGGTGGAGGATTCAGTGGCGGCGGCGGCAGTTTTGGCGGCGGCGGCGCGGGAGGAGGCTGGTAGGTTATGCACCCCAAACATTTTTCAAAACATGTGCAGCACGAGAGCATCGTGGCGGCGATTCGTGAGGCCGAAAGCAGGACGTCCGGCCGGATCCATGTCAGCATCAGCCCCAATCACATTGACGACCCGGTCGTTGCCGCGCAGGTGGAATTCATGCGCCTGGGCCTGAACCAGTCGCCGGAACGGAATGGCGTTCTGATCTTTGTGGCGCCGCGCTCGCACAAGTTTGCGGTGATTGGCGATGAAGGGGTGCATGCAAAGTGCGGCGACGAATTCTGGCGGAAGCTGGCGGACGCCATGACCGGGTACTTCCGCAAATCCGAATTCACGCCGGGCATCATCCACGGCGTGCAAAAGGCCGGCGACCTGCTGGCGGAACATTTCCCGCATCAGCGCGGATGACCTGGCCGGATTTAACCGCAAAGAACGGGGAAATCTACAGAAGGCAACAAAGGAGGAAAATAGCTTTGGACTTTGTTATCTTCGTTTCCTTCTGTAACACAAAAACGGGTCTGATCTTTATGTTCTCTGAAGCGCCAAGGGATTGCGCCCCACCTTCTGTACCTTTTTGCGCCCATCAAATCCGTGTCCATCTGAGTTCATCCGTGGTTGAAAACTCCTTGCTGCTGCATCAGTGTAATTGACAGGGCGCATTAATTTTGCACAAATGCGCTAAATATGATTTCATCATGATGACGCCAGACCAGGCCATATCGACGGATTCGCTGCTGCAGGAGAACCGCACGTTCCCGCCTGCGCCGGAATCCCTCAAGCGCGCGCACCTCAACGCCGCCCAATTCAACGCGCTTTACCAGCGTTCCCTCCGCGAGCCGGATAAATTCTGGCTGGAACAGGCCGCGACGCTCGACTGGTTCAAAAAACCGACCGTCGCCGGCAAACATACCTGGGACACCGATGCCCGGAAAATCCAGCACACCTGGTTCGAGGACGGCCAACTCAACGTCACGGTCAACTGCCTCGATCGCCATCTCAAAACCAAAACGCGCGACAAGGTCGCCATCATCTGGCAGGGCGAGCCGGAGGAGGAGGTCAAAAAGTTGACCTTTGCGGAATTGCACGCGGAGGTTTGCCGGTTCGCCAACGGGTTGAAATCGCTGGGTGTCAAAAAGGGTGACCGGGTGGCGGTTTACCTGCCGATGATTCCCGAGGCCGCCGTCGCCTTGCTCGCCTGTGCGCGCATCGGCGCGATCCATTCCGTGGTGTTCGGCGGGTTCAGCGCGGATTCACTCAGCGGCCGCATCAACGATTCCACCTGCAAGCTGCTCATCACCGCGAACGTCTCGTTGCGTGGCGGCAAAAGCATTTCGCTCAAGAGCATTGCCGATGAGGCGTTGCAGAAAACCCCGAGCATCGAGAAGGTCGTTGTCGTCAAACGCAACAGCGAACCCTGCAACCTCGTCGCCGGCCGCGATGTCTGGTATCACGACCTCATCGCAAAAGCGTCGCCGGATTGTCCGCCCGAGCCGATGAACGCCGAGGATTTCCTGTTCATCCTGTACACGTCCGGTTCCACCGGCAAACCCAAGGGTGTGGTGCACAGCACCGCCGGTTATCTTTTGTGGACCTCACTCACGCACAAATACGTCTTCGACATCCATGACGACGACGTCTATTTCTGCACTGCGGACATCGGCTGGGTGACCGGCCACAGCTATGTCGTTTACGGCCCGCTCTGCAATGGCGGAACGACGCTGATGTTTGAGGGCATCCCGACGTTTCCCGACGCCGGGCGGTTCTGGAAAATTGTCGAGAAGTTCAAGGTTACCGCGTTTTACACCGCGCCGACGGCCATCCGCGCGCTCATCCGGCTCGGCGACGAGTGGGCGGCCAAACACGACCTGAGCTCGCTGCGCGTGCTCGGCTCGGTGGGTGAACCCATCAATCCCGAGGCCTGGATGTGGTATCACCGGAACGTCGGCCGCGGCCGTTGCCCGATCTGCGACACGTGGTGGCAGACGGAGACCGGCGGATTCATGATCACACCGTTGCCCGGCGTCAACACCCTCAAACCCGGCAGCGCGAGCCGTCCGTTCTTTGGCGTGGAACCGGTGGTGTTGCGTGACGACGGCACGGAATGCGCGCCAAACGAAGGCGGCAAATTGTGCATCAAACGGCCGTGGCCCGGCATCATGCGCACCACCTGGGGCGATCATGACCGTTTCATAAACACCTATTTCTGCACGTTCAAGAATATGTATTTTACCGGCGACGGTTGCCGGGTGGATGCCGACGGCGATTATTGGCTGCTCGGGCGCGTGGACGACGTGGTGAACGTCTCCGGCCATCGCATTGGCACGTCGGAAGTCGAGAGCGCGCTGGTGAGCCATCCCAAAGTGGCCGAGGCCGCAGTCGCGCCCATGCCGCACGACATCAAGGGCCAGGCGCTCTACGCCTTCGTCACGCTCAAGGAAGGAATCTTCGAAACCGAGGAATTGAAAAAGGAACTTGCAGCGCACGTCCGCAAGGAAATCGGGGCCATCGCGGTGCCGGACAGGATTCAATTTGCACCCGGCCTGCCGAAGACGCGTTCGGGCAAGATCATGCGCCGCATTCTGCGCAAGATTGCCGAGAACCAGACCGACCAGATCGGCGACATCTCGACCCTCGCCGATTCGCACGTGGTGGAGGCGCTGGTGAAGGGGAAGCAGTGAGAGTTGAAGGCGGTGGAAACATCGAACATTCAACATTCAACTCTGAACATCGAATTTCGGAGATAGAAGCTGACGCGATGCTTACACTGTTGATAACACCATAGCCGAAAAGCGGCGCGGTCGTGCTGGAACCGGCGCCGGCAAAATAACCGGCGGCATCGGATTTTTCCCGAACTGAACCCCCATTTCCATCTCGAAGGACTGGCGCATAATCTGGTGCCGCTTGTTTTGACATGTCACATCAGATTTTCTAGGCTCGACGCATGGCGAAAAGGCCGCTATCAATGTACCTTTTATGGCGGCGCATTACTTGCGCGCACACAATTTGCTTCACCAGAAACAGCTGAAGGCGAATTGGTCAATTTATTTCGAGTGAATCCGAATATCGTTGTTGTCTGTGATGGTGATCGAACTGCGGAAAACGGAAAAGGCTCGACAATCAAAGAGCGAGTAAATCGAATAAAAGCCGAGGTGGAAAAAATTCCGAACGCTCACATTTGGATCACCGATGCAAAAGAAATTGAGAATTATTTGCCGGGGTATGTTTTGGATAAGGCTTTCAAGCATTCGAATCTTCCCAGCCCGGGCAAATTCGAGTTTTTCTTTCCAAGGGAAAGTAATGTAGAAAAAACTTCATATTTGGAAAGCCGCTTGAATCGTAAAAGTGTGGATAAAATGGAACTCACATCAGAAACCTGTCGGCACATGACAAAAGAAATGATGCAGCAACGTTTTGAGCTTGCAGAACAAATTGCAGCTATTATTTCAAAGATCCAAAGTTGGAATTCTTAAATTATTACCGGGGCGTTGCCCCGCGCTATTTTCTGTCAGCCTTGCAGGCTTTCAATTGGTGCGAATTCGTGCAATTCGTGTCAGATGTTTTTCAGGTCTTTTGCGCCTTTTGACGGTCCTTGCCCGCCAGGAAGCAACGAATGGTGCTTCTTTGGCAAAAAAGGTGATGGTGTCCGGTCGGCGGTAATTTAAACTGATTTCGGTGTCGTCGGTCGCCGGAGAAGCTCTTATGAGCTGACCGACTTGACGGCCATTTTCGATGTCGCAGTGAATTTGAATTAATAAATTTTTCACAACTATGAGTACCAGACCCAAACTGACTGTTGATGCCAACGAAGGCGTCGCCCACGTGGCGTATCGCCTCAATGAAGTGATGGCCATTTATCCCATCACGCCCTCCTCGCCAATGGCCGAATTTTGCGACCAATGGGCGTCCGAGAACCGCAAAAATCTCTGGGGCACCATTCCCTCGATCGTGGAGTTGCAGAGCGAGGGCGGCGCGGTGGGCAGCGTGCATGGCGCGTTGCAGACCGGCTCGCTGGCCACCACGTTCACGGCGTCCCAGGGCCTGCTGCTGATGATCCCCAACATGTTCAAGATCGCCGGCGAACTCCAGCCCGCCGTCTTCCATGTCACCGCCCGCGCCGTGGCCACCCACGCGCTTTCCATTTTCGGCGATCACAGCGACATCATGGCCTGCCGTACCACCGGCTGGGGCATGCTCGGCTCGGCCAGTGTGCAGGAAGCCTCGGATTTTGCCCTGATTTCGCAGGCGGCATCGTTGCGGTCGCGCATTCCCTTTGTGCATTTCTTCGACGGTTTCCGCACCTCGCATGAAGTCCAGAAAATCGAGTCGCTGACTGACGCCGACCTGCGGGCGTTGATTGACGACAAACTGGTTGCCGAGCATCGCGCGCGGGCGATGACGCCCAATCAACCGGTGCTGCGCGGCACGGCGCAAAATCCCGACGCCTTTTTCCAGGGCCGCGAGGCGTGCAACAAGTATTACGACGCCTGCCCGCAAATCGTGCAGGACGCGATGGACCAATTCGCCAAGGTGGTGGGCCGCGCCTACAGGCTGTTCGATTACGTCGGCGCCCCGGATGCCGACCGCATTGTCGTGCTGATGGGTTCCGGTTGCGAAGCGGCGCACGAAGCCGTGGATTATCTCGTCAAAAAGGGCGAAAAAGTCGGCGTGCTGAAGGTCAGATTGTACCGGCCCTTTGACATCAACAAGTTTGTCGAGTCGTTGCCGGCGAGCGTAAAGTCCATAGCCGTGCTTGACCGTACCAAGGAGCCGGGTGGGGCGGGCGAGCCGCTTTATCAGGATGTCCTCACCGCGCTGATGGAAGGAATGGCTGCCGGTATCGGAAAATTGAAGGCGATGCCGAAGGTGGTCTGCGGTCGCTACGGTTTGTCATCGAAGGAATTCACGCCGGCGATGGTCAAGGCGGTGCTCGACAATCTCACCGCAAAACAGCCCAAGAACCATTTCACCGTCGGCATCACCGACGACGTTTCCCGTACCAGCCTGACGGTGGACAGCGAGTTTTCGACCGAGCCGGACAATGTGATCCGGGCCATGTTCTACGGCCTGGGCGCCGACGGCACGGTGGGCGCGAACAAGAATTCCATCAAAATTATCGGCGAAGGCACGGACAATTACGCGCAGGGCTATTTCGTCTATGATTCCAAGAAATCCGGCAGCATGACCGTGTCGCATCTGCGATTCGGGCCGGAGCCGATCCGTTCGACCTATCTCATCAGCCGCGCCAATTTCGTGGCCTGCCATCTGCCGACGTTCCTGGAACGCTACGACATGGTCAAACCGCTGACCACCGGCGGCACGTTCCTGCTCAACACGCCGCACTCGAAGGACGAGGCCTGGGCCAAGTTGCCGACGCCGGTGCAGGAAACACTCATCGCCCGGAAGGCGAAGTTTTACGTGATTGACGCGACCAAGGTCGCCCACAACAGCGGCATGGGCGGGCGCATCAACACCATCATGCAGGTCTGTTTCTTTGCATTGTCCGGCGTGCTGCCCCGTGACAAGGCCATCGAATCCATCAAGTATTCCATCAAGAAAACCTACGGCAAAAAGGGCGAGGAAGTCGTGGCCATGAATCTCAAGGCCGTGGACAACACGCTGGAACATCTGCACGAGGTGCCGGTGCCGAACCGGACGAATGGCGCGGGTCCGTTGCTGCCGCCGCTGGTGGCCGGTGCGCCGAAATTTGTGAATGACGTGCTGGGCAAAATCACCGCCGGCGAAGGCGACGACCTGCCCGTGAGCGCGTTTCCGGTGGACGGCACGTTCCCGACCGCCACGGCGCAATATGAGAAGCGCAACCTCGCGCTGGACATCCCGGTCTGGGACGAGAAGGTTTGCATCCAATGCCTGAAATGCGTGGCCATCTGCCCGCACGCCACCATCCGCGCGAAAGTTTATGAACCGGCGGCGCTCAAGGGCATGCCGGGAACGTTCAAGAGCGTGGACTCCCGCGTCCCCGACTTCAAAGGATTGAAATTCACGCTGCAGGTGGCCGCCGAGGATTGCACCGGCTGCGCGCTTTGCGTGGACGTCTGCCCGGCGAAGAACAAGACCGAGGCGAAACTCAAGGCCATCAACATGCGTCCACAGGCGCCCTTGCGCAATCCGGAGCGGGACAACTGGAATTTCTTCCTCGGCCTGCCCGAAATGGACCGGCGCAAGGTGAAGACCACCCAGCTCCGCCAGCAACAGCTCCTGCGCCCGCTCTTCGAATTCAGCGGCGCGTGCTCGGGTTGCGGCGAAACGCCTTACATCAAGATGGTGACGCAGCTTTTCGGCGACCGCGCCGTCATCGCCAACGCCACCGGCTGCTCCTCCATTTACGGCGGCAACCTGCCGACCACGCCTTATTGCGTGGACAAGGCCGGCCGCGGGCCGACGTGGTGCAATTCGCTGTTCGAGGACAACGCGGAGTTCGGCCTCGGTTTCCGCGTCTCGATTGACAAGCAAAAAGAATTCGCGACGGAACTGGTCAAGAAGCTCGCGCCCCAACTCGGCGACGAGCTGGTGACCGGCATCGTCAATGCCGTCCAGTCCGACGAAGCCGGGATTTACGAGCAACGCGAGCGCGTGACAGCATTGAAGCAGAAACTCGCGAAGCTGGACGTTCCCGAGGCGAAACTGCTGCTGCCCATTGCCGACACGCTCGTCAAGCGCAGCGTCTGGATTTTTGGCGGCGACGGCTGGGCCTACGACATCGGCTACGGCGGCCTGGACCACGTGCTGGCCAGCGGACGCGACGTGAACGTGCTCGTCATGGACACGGAAGTTTATTCCAACACGGGTGGCCAGATGTCCAAGAGCACCCCGCGCGGCGCGGTGGCAAAATTTGCCGCCGGCGGCAAACCGGCGGGCAAGAAAGACCTCGGCCTGATCGCCATGAGCTACGGCAACATCTACGTGGCCAGCATCGCGATGGGCGCGAAGGACGAACAATCGTTGCGCGCATTCGTCGAGGCCGAATCGTATCCCGGCCCGTCGCTCATCATCGCCTACAGCCATTGCATCGCCCACGGCATTGCCGTGGACATGGGCGTGGGCGCCCGCCAGCAGAAGCTCGCGGTGGAATCCGGCCAGTGGCTGCTCTATCGCTACGACCCGCGCCGGACCGAAGCCGGCGAGAATCCGCTGCAGCTGGATTCCGCGGCGGCGAAAACCAAACTGCAGGATTACCTGCTCTCGGAAAACCGGTTCAAGATGCTCACCAAGAGCAAACCCGAAGACGCGAAGAAACTCTTCGTCCAGGCCCAGGCGGACGCTGATCGCCGCTGGAAATTTTACCAGTTCATGTCCGGGCGCAATCTGAAAGCCGAGGGCGCTCCGGCGGCTCCGGCCAAACCGTCCGCCACGGTGGACCAACAACCTTAACAAAAATGAAAACGTGATGCGTGAAACGTGAAATGCCTTCGGCGGTCGCAGGCGGTCACGTTTTACGTTTCACGCATCACGCCAATACCTATGGACCTGACCACGACCTATCTTGGATTGAAACTGCGCACGCCGCTGGTGCCGTCGGCCTCGCCGCTATCGGAGGAAATTGACAATATCAAACAAATGGAAGACGCCGGCGCGTCGGCGGTGGTGCTTTATTCCCTGTTCGAGGAGCAATTGCGCCAGGACCGCCTGGAACTGCACCATCACATGGAAAGCGGCACGTTCAGCTTCCCGGAGGCGCTGACGTATTTTCCGGAGCCGGAGGAATATCATCTCGGGCCGGAGGAATATCTCAAACACATTGCCGCCGCGAAAAAATCCGTGAAAATTCCCATCATCGCGAGTTTGAACGGCTCGTCGCCCGGCGGCTGGACGCAATATGCCAAACTGGTGCAGCAGGCGGGCGCCGATGCGCTGGAGTTGAACATCTATTACATCCCCACCAACATGAACCTGCCTGCCGGCGAGGTCGAGCAGACCTATTTTGACATCCTCAAGTCCGTGAAATCAGAAATCTCGATTCCGGTGGCGGTGAAGCTCAGCCCGTTCTTCACCAACTTTGCCAACATGGCCAAGCGGCTGAACGACGCCGGGGCGGATGGATTGGTGCTGTTCAACCGGTTTTATCAGCCGGACATTGATCTGGACTCGCTGGAAGTCAAACCCAACATTTTGTTGAGCACGCCGATGGCCATGCGCGTTCCCTTGCGCTGGATTGCCATCCTTTGCGGCCGGCTCAAATGCAGCCTGGCGGCCACCAGCGGCATCCATCGCGCGTCCGACGTTTTGAAAATGCTCATGGCCGGCGCCGACGTGACCATGCTCTGCTCCACGCTCATCCGGCACGGCGTCGGGCATGTCAAAGTCCTTGAAAAGGAGCTCGTTGCCTGGATGGAGGAGCACGAATACGAATCCGTCACGCAACTCAAGGGCAGCCTGAGCCAGAAAAACTGCCCCGCGCCCAGCGCCTTCGAGCGCGCGCAATATATGCGCGCCATCTCGAACTATCCCGTGTCGTAGGCGGATTTTTCCACCGCCCGCGCCGCCAAACCGTAAAACGTCAGGGCGCGCCATGCCGTGCGCGCCCACATATTTAAACCGCCAAGTTGCCAAGAACGCCAGGATTTTTTGGTCCACAGATTCCGCAGCCTGGCCGCCATATCCCTTCCCCCTTTTAGCCTCAGCGAGGGAGGATTGGCGATGGCGGAATGAACGCAAATTTTGCGCCTTTTGTGCCTTTTAGCGGCAGAAGAAATTTGGCAGGACGCGGTCTTAAAACACTTCCGCCCTGAGGCCGGAAATGTGGCGCACGGTTTGCGCGATGTGGGAAAGCGTTTTCAATGGCAGGTGTCCGCAATCCGCGTGAAACATCGGCCGCGTGGCGGAGTAAATCTGCACGAGGGGAATGTCCGCGCCTGCCGCCTTCAATTCCTTGAGCCGATGCGCGTATTCCTCGATTTCCCTGGGCCGCGGCTCTTCGCCGTTGATGGCCGGGAACAGGCTTTGGATGATGACCGGCCGCTGGCGGGCCACCAGCAGGATGTTGGCCAGCACTTTCTCCAGCGGCACGCCCGACCGGTCCACCTGGTTGAATAATTCCTGCGTGCCGCCGTCAAGCTTCGCCCAGATTTCGTCGGACTTGGTGAAATGTTTCAATCCCTGCTGCACCTGGGGCCGGTCCAGCCCGGTGGTATTTGTGATCAGCACGATTTTGAAGAACGGAAATTCGCCCAGCGCCCGGATATGCACGATGGACTCAACGGCCTCGGCAAAATTCGGCGCCAGGGTCGGTTCGCCGTCACCGCTCAACGCCACGTGGCGCAGCGTGAACAATTCCTCCGGCAGACCGGAATACGACGGGCGTTCGTGCAATTTTCCCGCCAGCACGAACGTGAGCGTTTTGTGCAGCTCGGTGGCCATCGCGCCCACGTCCAGCTTCGACTCGCGCGGCGGGGTCCGGCGATCCACCTCGCAATAGAGACAGTTGAAATTGCACAGCTTGTCCGGGCTCAGGTTCACGCCCAGCGACAAGCCATGGGCGCGGGCCGAAATCACCGCATATACAAATCGGTTGTTGAGGAAATCGCGTGGGCAGCCAAAGGCCGTCTCCGGAATCGCAGGGCGTTCTTTCCCGTTCCCGTTGAATGATCTGGTGATGGTCGAGTTCAAGTGTTTTGACAGGCTGCTACCACAATTCTCACCGGCACGTTAAACCGGCGGCGGACCCGTCACTACACGACTCTTGGCAAAATGCCCACATTCCTTGGCCGGGGGGTCGGACCGGGGATGGACCAGCTTAAAAACCCCCTGTATTCATGGGGGAAATCCGGCTAATCAGCCCCGGCCTGGTCAGGTGTGGCGCAGCTTGCTGCCCCGGGTGGAATCCAGCGCCGTGAGGGTGCGCTGGTAAATTTCCTCCGGCGTGCCCTCGGCCTCGATGGTCACCAGCAGGCCGCGTTGCTGGTAATAATCCGTCAACGGTCGGGTGCTTTTTTCATAGACCTCCATGCGCACGCGGACGGCCTCGGGCCGGTCATCCTCGCGCTGCTGGAGTTTCGTCCCGCAATTGTCGCAAACGCCTTCCACGCGTGGCGGACGCCCGGTCACGTGGAAAACCGCCTTGCACTTCGGACAGGTGCGCCGGCCGCTCAGGCGCGCGACCACCTTTTCGATGGGCATTTCGTAATTCAACACGGCGTCGAGCGGGATATGTTCCTGCGCCAGGATTTTGGCAAAAGCCTCCGCCTGCGCCACCGTGCGCGGAAAACCATCGAGCAGAAACCCACCGGGGCAGCGGAGGCAGGAGACGCGTTCGCGGACGAGGTCGAGCACGGTCTGGTCGGGGACCAGGTCGCCGCGTTTCATGTAGCCCAGCGCGGCTTCCAGCGCCGGGCTGCGTTCGCTCTCGGCGAGGCTTTTGGCGGCGCGGAAGATGTCGCCGGTGGAAAGGTGGCAGGTGCCCAGCCGTTCGCAAAGCAGTTCGGCCTGGGTGCCCTTGCCCACGCCCGGCGCCCCGAGGAGCACCAGACGAAAAAGTCGCGGTGGCGACGACGGGAGAGGTTCACACTTTGCCACACCGCCGTGAATCCAGGCTGTTCGAGTTTGTTGTACGCTCATATCATTTCCATGGAAAACCTAATTCCAACACCCGGACAACATGTTGTTAAGACCATGCTGATTCAAGGGTAATTTGAAACCAAGCCAATAATTACACTGTCTTTGCCAAAAATGGGTGAAGGTGGCCGGGAAATGGCTTCGCCGGGGAAATCCGGCCGCCCAGTCGGAAAACCGCGGCGGTGTGGCGCGCACAAAATTTAATGCAATAATGCCAAACTTTTCTTTTCAGCCGGGTGGCGGGTCGGGTATAAAATGGCGCATGCAAACCATCGGCGCCCGTCTCCGGCGGGCTTTCGCAAAATTGCATCCGGCTTCCATCCGGCCGCACTCCTTTGAGTCGCGGACGGTTGCGGTTTCCACTGTTTCCCAATCAAAAGAAATTCCTCTATGAAAAATTACGCTCCCGCAGACATCCGTAACTTCGCCGTCGTCGGTCACGCCTCGTCCGGCAAGACGATGCTCTGCGAGGCCATGCTCGCCTGCGGCGGCGTCATCAACCGCATGGGCCGCATCGCCGACGGCTCCACCGTGTCCGATTATCACGTCAGCGAAAAAAACCGGCAGATTTCAGTCTCGGCGTCGCTGTTGCATACGGAGTGGGCGGGCAAGAAGCTCAACATCATTGACACCCCCGGTTACCTCGACTTCATCAGCGAAGGACTGGGCGCGCTGCGCGTCGGCGATTTCGCGCTGGTGGTGGTTCACGCGCAACACGGCCTCGGCGTCGGCACTGACCGGGTGTGGGATTACGCGACCCGCTACGGCATCCCGAAAATGATCGTGGTGAACGGGGTGGACAAGGAGAACGTGGATTTCGACGCGGTGGTGAAACAGGTGCAGGAGCGGTTTGGCCGGCATGTCTTCCCGTTGAGCGTGCCGGTGAATCCCGGCCCCGGTTTCAACCGTGCTCTGGACGTGTTGCGCAACGAGGTCGTGACCTACGCGACCGATTCCAGCGGCAAATTCAAGGAAGAGGCGGCCACCGGTGAACTGGAGACCCAGGTCAAGGAATTGCACCGCCAGTTGATCGAGCACATCGCCGAGTCCGACGACGAGTTGATGAACAAGTTTTTCGAGAAGGGCAGCTTGACCGAGGAGGAGTTCCGCGCCGGCATCCACGCGGCGGTGCAAAAGGAATCGTTCATCCCGTTGTTTTGCACCTCGGCGGAAAACAACATCGGCGTCGCCCGGGTGATGGATTTCATCGCCAAATACGGCTCGTCGCCCGTGGACCGCAAGAAGGTCAAGGCGGTCAATGCCAACGACGCGGAGGTGGAGGTGGGTTTGGAGGATCCCGAACCGGTGCTTTACATTTTTAAGACGATGTCCGAGGCGCATTTCGGCGAGTTGTCGTTCTTCCGCGTCTATTCGGGGTCGGTTTCCACTGGCATGGACTTGTACAACAGCGACCGCAAAACCAACGAGCGCGTCGGGCAGATTTACCTGCTCAACGGCCAGACCCGCGAAGCGGTCAACACCCTCGGCGCCGGCGACATCGCCGCCGCCGTCAAACTCAAGGACACGCACACTGGCAACACGCTGTGCCACGCGAAAAAGGCCGTGACCCTGCCGAAAGTGGTTTATCCCAAGCCCAACATTCACGCGTCGCTGGTCGCCAAGGTGAAGGGCGAGGAGGACAAAATCGCCTCCGGCCTTGCTGCATTGCACAATGAAGACCCGACGTTCCTTTACGTCGTGGACGCGGAATTGCACCAGACCGTCATCTCCGCGCAGGGCGAATTGCATCTGGAGGTCGTGGCCGACCGGTTGCGCCGCCGGTACAACGTCCACGTGGAACTGGCCGAACCGCGCGTGCGGTACCGGGAAACCATCCGGGGCAAGGGCGACTCGAAATACCGCCACAAGAAGCAGACCGGCGGTTCCGGGCAGTTCGCCGAGGTCTGGATGCGCATCGAGCCCAAACCGCGCGACTCGGGTCTGGAGTTCACCAATTCGCTGGTTGGCCAGAACGTGGACCGCACCTTTGTGCCGTCCGTCGAGAAGGGCGTCAACCAAGCCTGCACCGAGGGCATCCTCGCGGGCTGCCGCGTCACCGATGTGAAGGTTGACTTTTACGACGGCAAGATGCACCCTGTGGATTCCAAGGACATCGCTTTTCAGATCGCCGGTTATTTTGCCTTCAAAGAGGCGTTCACAGCCGCCAAGCCGTGCCTGCTGGAGCCGATCAACAACGTCGAAATCCAGATTCCGGAAGATTGCATGGGCAAGGTGATGGGCGATCTGTCATCCCGGCGCGGCCGGATCCAAGGCATCGAAGCCGACGGCGGGTTCCAGGTCATCAAGGCCCAGGTTCCGGCCAAGGAACTGTACCACTATTCCAGCACCCTGCGTTCACTGACCGGCGGGCGCGGCGTGCATAGCGAGGATTTCAGCCATTACGAGGAAATGCCGCGCGATGCGGCGGAAAAAGTGGTGGAAGAGGTGAAGAAAAAGAAAGCCGCCGTCACCGAATCGCACTAAAGCAACCGGCGTTGACGGCGCGGCTGCGCCGGCAAAAAACAACTCTCAGTGGGCCGCGACCGTGGCGCGGCTGACTGCGGAATAGAGGACGTCCTTGAGCTTGGCGCGCTTGAATTTGAGTTCGTCAATTTCCTGATCGGTGGCGAACTCAACTTCTTCCTCGATGCGGCAAATGGCGTCGTCCAAGGTGTGATATTCCTCAAACTTTTGGCGGAATTGGTTGTCGCTCAGGCGCAGATGCCGGACGGTTTCGCGATGTTCGGGGAATTCACTTAGAAACGGGTGATGTATGTCCATAGACTGGTCGTTTTAAGTTTGACAGTTTACTGACCACTGCGTTTGAACTTAGTGGATATTTTTTTACTGTCAAGCGCCCGTCCGAATATTCGGCAAATTTTTTTCACAAGTTGTTCACAATTGACCTGCCGCCGGCCTGGTGTTTGCCCTTCTTTCCTTTCCCGCAACCGCCCAGGTTCGGATCACCGAGTTTATGGCCAGCAACAGTATCAATCTGCTGAACCGGGCGTTGACCGATGGCGCGGGCAATCCGGGCAAATGGCGTTTCCCGGCCACGAATATTCCGCCCCAATCGTTTATGATCGTCTTTGCCTCCGGCAAGGACCGCGCCATACCCGGCCAGGAATTGCATACGAACTTCAAACTTTCCGCCCCCGGCGAATATCTGGCGATGTCCGTG
>JBEKSU010000003.1:0-42848 GCA_049516755.1 Verrucomicrobiota bacterium
GTCCCGCAAAGCCGGGGGAAATGACAAAAAAGTCGGCATTTCACCGGCAATGACGTTCGTATGTGCGGTGGCTATTGTCACAAGTTCTACAGCGATAATAGCAGCGTTGTCGGCGCTTTCAATGCGGATATCGCTTGTGCCTCTTGAAAAAAGAAACTTGTCTGGCCGGTTTCCAAGGCACGCCAGAAAGCGGGCGGTCAAAGCGCCGGGCGGCATTGCTAGGTGAACAATTTTACAATTCTGCCGACTCCGCTGGCGAGAATCACCAATAAAATCAATGGGTTTAGAGGTTTTTGTCGTTAATTTCGGCCCTTTCATTTTGTGCAATCATTACGCAAGCGAGGGCGTTTTATCGGTCATGCTGGTCGCCGAATGGAAAAATTATCGGCCCAGTGTAAATTGGTTTTTGACCGGCATCGAAAAGCAAAAATGCCATTTCGAAAGGTTTTGGGAAAACCCCGTCGCCTCGAACGGGCACAGGCCGGAGCAAATTTGTTGCAGCACCTGCAAATTCTTTCCGACGATTCCTGCGACCATCCCGGCAATGATGAAAACGCATTTTGCGTGTCTGGCACATCTTTGCCGGTTCGCCTGCGGATAAATTGGCAAAACGATGAATGAAGAAATTATCGATTGTTCCAAATGGGAACAACGTCTTTTGAGAAACCGATAAAATAACGCCTTATGTTTACTGCCGTTGCGCAAAAAAATCTGGGCGATGCCGAGAGTTACTTTGACGAACACCTGTCGCAGAATGATTACTACGCGGCGGGTGAAATCCGTCCCGGCCAGTGGATCGGCATGGGCGCGGAACGATTGGGATTAAAGAGCGAAGTCACCCGCGAACAATTTCATGCGCTGTGCGAAAACCAAAATCCTGAAACCGGCGAACGGCTGACGCAGCGGCAACTGAAGGCGGGCCAGCGGCGGGTGTTTTATGATTTCACCTGCTCGGCACCAAAATCGGTTTCGGTGCTGGCGGTGACGATGGATGATGAACGACTGGTGGCGGCGCACGAGGAGGCCGCGCGTTTTGCGTTCCGCGAACTCGAAACCTTCGCCGCCACGCGGGTCAGGAAGCAGGGCAGTCAAAAAAACCGGATCACCGGCAATCTCGCTGCCGCCGCGTTCACGCACACGAGCAGTCGCGCGCTCGACCCGCTGTTGCACACGCATTTCACGGTGTTCAACGCGACGTTTGATAACGAGGAGCGTTGCTGGAAGGCATTGGAAGCGCGCGGCATGTATGACGCGATTCGTTACGGCACGGCGGTTTATCGGAATGAACTGGCCAAGCAGGTGCAACAAATCGGCTACCGGATTCAACCGTCCAAACATGGCTTTCAAATTGATGGCGTAAGCGATGAGGTATTGAAACGATTTTCCAAACGCGCGCAGCAGCGCGACGCCGTGGTCAGGGAGTTGGAAGAAAGACTGGGGCGTAAATTGTCGAACAATGCCATTTCGCTCGCGGTGCATCAGAGCCGGGCGGAGAAAATCAAGGGCATTTCAACGGCGGAGGTGCGCGAACGCCAACTGGCGCAATTGGTGCCGGAGGAACAGCAATCACTGCAAGCACTCCGCGCATCGGCTCGTTCAACCCGCCTGCCGCGAATCGCCTTGGTGGAAAACCAAGTTTTGAACCATGCCGTTGAGCATGTCTTCGAGCGCAAATCGGTCGTGCCAGAACATGAATTGCTGGACGTGGCATTGTCGCACCGCCTGGGCGCAGTGGATTTGAACCATTTGAAAGCAGCGGTAAAACATTCTGCGGATTTGGTCAGAACGGAACGCGGGTTTTCAACCAAGGAAATTGTGGCGACGGAATTGGATTTAATCCAGACGGTCAACGCGGGCTGCGATTCGGTCGCGCCGTTGCATCCCGGTTATCGGCCTGCCGACTGGCTGGCCGAAGATCAACGCCGGGCAATTTACCATGTCTTGCGCACCAGTGACCGCGTCACCGGCCTGCGCGGGCTGGCAGGCAGCGGCAAAACCACGGCGTTGCGCGAGTTGGTCGCCGCCTGCAAAGAGGCGAAGATTGAACCGCTGTTCTGTGCGCCAACGGCGGCGGCAACGGACGTGTTAAGAAAAGAAGGATTCGAGGCGAAGACGCTGCAAAGCCTGCTGCTGTCAAGGCCGATTCTGACCGAACGGCAATTGATTGTATTGGATGAAGCCGGGGCGGTGGGGATGGATGACATGAAGCGGCTGTTTGATTCCGCGAAAGATGCGCGAATCATTTTGTCCGGCGATACCGGGCAGCACGCTTCTGTTGCGCGCGGCGATGCGCTGCGGATTTTGGAACGGCATTCCGATTTCAAGTCAGGCCAGTTGACGGCCATCCGGCGGCAACGCAAAGCCGAATATCGCAAGGCCGTGGAACTGGCCGCGCGGAAACGCACCGTGGAAGCCTTCGCGCAGTTGGAACGGATGGCAGCAATCACTGAACTTGCAGGCGATGAACTTCACGGCTCGGCGGCGAAGTCATATTTGAAGGCGTTGGCGGAAAATAAATCCACGCTGCTGGTCGCGCCTACCTGGGCGGAAATTGAAGCGGTGACGGAAAAAGTCCGGGCGGAATTAAAATCATCTGGCCGTCTGGCTCTGGAAGAAAAGGAGTTTCAGGTTTTTGATTCGTTGTCATGGACGGAAGCGCAAAAGCGCGATGCGCGGCAATATCGTCCCGGCATGGCAATTCAGTTTCATCGGACAGCGCATGGTTTTGACAAGAATGAATCCGTCGCGGTGGTCGCCGTGGAAAATGACTCGCTTAAAGTTCAACGCACCGATGGTTCGGAAGATATTTTCCCATTGGGTGCAGTCTGCGCCTGCTTTGACGTGGGGGAGAAACGGAAATTGAAAGTGGCCGCCGGTGACAAGCTGTTGCTGCAAGCGAATGCGGTGGCCGTGCGCAAGCACTTTGTGAACGGCGAATTGGTCGAGGTCAAAGCCATTCAAGGCGATTCGGTTTTGCTGGCCGATGGCCGGGTGATTCCTGCCGGTTATCGCACCTTCACGCACGGCTACGCCGTCACATCGCACGCCGCCCAGGGCAAGACAGTGGATGAAGTTTTGCTGGTCGCCTCGTCCCGTTCACTGCCCGCCATCAATCAGGAACAATTTTATGTCAGCATTTCGCGCGGGCGCGAGCGTTGCCAGATTTTCACCGATGACAGTGACTTGCTTCGCTCGCACGTCACCCATACCAGTGCGCGTCTAGCGGCCATTGAAGCCATGCCGCAACGCGATTTCCTGCGAACCATTTTGCAGCGCGGCAACCATTTTCTGAAACGGTTCCGCCAGCGCATTGCGCAAACACTTTCAACTGAAACAACTGAAAGGAGTAGCCATGAAATCAAGCCAACCGAACAACGAAAATCAACCTACCGCATCAGCGTCTAGCCCGCGCGATAATCCCTGTCTTGAAAGGGACTCCACCATCGCTGTGCTCAAGGTGTTTGCCGATAACGACATCAGCTATTTGCTGCCTTACGCGCAGTTTTTATATGCGGAAAAAATATCCAACCCGGCATTGGAAAAAGAGCCGGATGCACCACCGGAAAAGATGCTGATTCATTTTGCGTGTGCCGATGTGGTTGTCCTGGGCAGCGGCCTCAAGCGACTGGAAGCCGAGATTCAGAAATATGAATTGAAGTTTGTGAAGTCGGCGGATCGCCGTTTGGTTGCCACGCTGAACACCCACATCGCCGCCGTCACCGTCACTTTAACCAAGGAAAGTGTATGACTACTGATTCGCCATTAAAAGTCCAGCCGCTGGAAAAATACCATGCCACCATGACCAAGGAGGAAGTTGCCGAAGCGCTGGGCGTCGCTACTCATACCATCCCGCCACTGTCGCGGGCGGGCTTGATTAAGCCGTTGGGCCGTCCACAGCGTTATTGTGTGAAACATTATTCCCGCGACGCGCTCGCGCAACAGCTTGCCAATGTGGTTTGGCTCGACAAGGTGGTGGCGGCCATTCACCGGCACTGGCGCAACAAGAACGCGCGGAAGCGGGCACGGCAGGCCCAACCGGCCTGAAGACGGGCGAGTTGGAGGCTCGGAGTTTCCGCGCTGCCGCTCGCCCGTCCCCATCGTCACCCTTCACAGAACACTTGGTTTAATTCATGTCATCATCCGGCGGGGCATATTGGTGGATGATGATTGGAGGTGGCGGCGGTGGTGGTGTGTGGCTGTATGACAATGCCGATGTCGGCACGGACTTGCGGTTGATTGGGGAATTTCCAACACCGGCAGGTGCTAAGATTTGAAAAAATAAAACCCCGCACCTTGCGATGCGGGGCTGGTAAAAGCGGAGCGGGTTTATTTCCGGCGGCGGAACAGCAGCAGGCTCAAACCGCCCAAGCCGGCCAGCGCCAGCGTGGTGGGTTCGGGCACCGGGCCGACGGTGGTCTCAAAACCATGAGGGACATCAGAGCTGTCGAAATAGGTTCCCACGACGTTGTTACCATCAACACCCAAGACCTCGGTTCCCTTGACACCGAGCGGGTCATCCACGGTCGTATAAGTGCCAGTGCCGATGTTGTAGAGAAAACCATGTTGATTAAAAGAGCTGTCGTAATAGGCTCCCACGATGTTGTTGCCGGAAATGCCAAAGGCCGCGGTATAAATACCGAGCGGGTCAGACAAAGTCGTATAAGTGCCAGCGCCGATGTTGTAGAGAAAAGAACCACCGGAAGAGCTGGTGGAATAGGTTCCCACGACGTTGTTGCCGGAAATGCCCCTGGCACTGGTGGCCATGGTGCCGAGCGGGTCATCCAAGGTTGTATAAGTGCTGCCATTGTAGAGAAAACCATGTTCTTTAGAAGAGCTGTCCATATAGTAGCCCACGATGTTGTTGCCGGAAATGCCTTGGGGAGCGGTTGAAACGCTGAGCGGGTCAGACAAGGTCGTATAAGTGCTGCCGTTGTAAAGAAAACCGGAATAACCACTAACGCCATTTACCGGGGCGTTCCAGTAATAGAGTCCCACGGTATTGTTGCCGGAAATGCCATAGGCATAGTTTCCATTGGCGACGGGTCCATTGATGGTGGTCACGATGCTGAGCGGGTCAGTCAACGTCGTATAAGTGCTGCCATTGTAGAGAAAACCAAGTTGAGAAGAGCCGTTGGCATACCATCCCACGACGTTGTTGCCGGAAATGCCATAGGCATAGGTTCCCCCGTTGCCAGACGGGTCATCCAAGGTCGTGTAGGTTTGCGCTGGCGCCCTGACCGCCGCGCCCAGCAAGGCGAGGCAGAGGGTGAATCTGAGGATTTTGTTTTTCATAAAAATTACTGTTGAACCGGTTAATGTTTTGGCCAAAAGCAGCAAGACTGATACCATCGGGGAACAATTTAAAGCCGGGCAATTGTTAATGTTTACATGATGATTCCGTTTGCGGGCTGCCGTTCTCAGGCTGAACCAGACAAGCGGTTGCCCATTATTGAGACATTCATTGCCACCGGGTACGGCGTTGTTACGCGGCTTGATGTTGGGCCATGCGCGACAAATGCTCAGAAGTCTGACGGCGCTCGCGCTTGCTTCGCCAGCATTTTGAAATCTTCTTTGTAGCCTTGTGCAGCCAGTCTGTGTCAGCGGCCAAACGGATCATCTCGACCGCCGCAAACCACTTGGGCGCATTCGGAGCGGGATCGCCCAGCATCATCAGATGCCCTCTTCCACTTTACACTCCTATTTCTCGCCAGAATGACGAAGACTGTCTGCGTGAGCTGGAGGCTCGAAGCTCCGCTCCGCCGCCCGCTCGTCCCATCACACACTTCACAGAACACCTGGTTTAACCCGAACTCCGAAGTAGAGCGAGATTTTTTGAGGGATCGCGCCCTTGGCCTCAGATCATACCGCCTCCGATGGCCAGCCGATCTTCGGGCGGAATCAACTTCGGCGACGGGCACTTGAGCCAGTCCAACGTCGCTGCCACCAGCGGTTTATGTTTGCGCAATCCGCCCCACGCCGCCGAGAGTTTGACCACCGCGTCGCGGCCCATCACGCCCAGCACCGCGCCGCACAGGAACACCGCCACGCGCAACGTCCCCGGCTGCCGATACGGCGCGTCGGGGGTCGTTTGGTGTTGATACAAACTCAGCAGGTTGAACGTGAACAAAACCGCCAGGAACGCCGACTCCGTCGCAAAGAACGGTTGGAGGCAGAACCCGTCGGCCGCCAGATCGTGCTTCAACTCCTCGATCCGTTGCTCCACGCAGGCTCGCCCATTATAATCGCGCCACAACTCCAGCACGCCTTGGCTCCGGTTGGTCACCCAGACCCGGAACGTGTAGCCTGGCACGTCAATCAACGGGCGCCCCACCGCCGCCTTGGTTTCCCGAATCCGCTCGCGCACGACGACGAAGCGCCGTTCCTTCGACCACCCAAACAACTTCACCGTGAACTCCCCCGCCGCGTGGTGTTCATCGATCGGCGTCCACTCCTGGATCCCCGCGCACTTCCGCTTGAGCGTGCTGGTCAACCGCGCCACCACCACATAAGGCAACGCGCGTTCCTCCAGGAAATCCAGGAATCTTCCATCAAAGAATGGCGTTGTTCGACGTGGGTTCGGCAAAGGGCAGATGTTGTTGCACCTGCCGGGCGAAACCGATCTGGCCCAGGAAGGAAATGAAACTGGCCAGACCGCCGAAAGGTGAAATGGCCTTGGGCGTTTCGTCCAAAACCAGCTTGGCTTCGCCAAAAAGCGAGGTAATTTCGGTCCGGGTCGTTTTGTGCAGGGTCGGGTCGGGTTGTTTAAGCATCAATCCCTATGCCCATAACCCTTTCCTCAAAGCGACCCTTTTTCTATTTCGGAGATCGGGTTTAATCCATGCCATCATCCGGCGGGTCATATTCGTGGATGATGATTGTTGGTGGCGGTGGTGTGTGTGGCTGAATGACAATGCCGATGCCGGCGCTGACGTGCGGTTGGTTGGGGAATTTCCGGCGCAACCCGCCGCTGAACACCCAGGCCAGCACCCACACCGACAGCCAGACGAACGCGAGAAACAAATAAACTCCCCATTCCGCGATGATCCAATCGAGAAAATGGAACACGGGGTCGAGCACTGTGGCAGGATTCAAGTTCATGTGATTTCCTCCGGTTAGGCGCTGGCCATCACTGGCTCAACGGTCTTGGACATTTCCGCGAACTTGGCGCGCATCCGTTCGTATTCGCTCAAGGAAGGCATTTCCACCTCGGCTTTGCGCGAATACGCCCGCGTCATGGCCTTGCTGTTGTGGCCCAAATTTACCTGTGCATATCGTTCGGGATAGCCCGCCGTCTTTGCCCGTTCTGCCCAAGCGTAACGGTAGCTATGCAGCGAGACGCCTTTGATGCCAAGTCCATCGCAGCGTTGCTTGAACTCCGTGGCGCGGTCGCCCGCGCGGACCGTTCGCAGATACGGAAACAACGGACCGCTGCCCGGCAAGTCCCGCAGGATTTCCGCCATGTCTTCATCGAAGCGCATAATGGCAACCGTGTCGGTCTTCATCCGCTTGTAGCTGATGACGTGGTTGTCCCAATCAACATTCTCCGCCTCAAGGAACGCCAGATCGGATTGCGACGCGCCCAAATGCCATGCCAGTTGATAGAACGCCTTGCGTTCGGGATTGGTTTCGCGGGCGACAATGGCCAGATGTTCGGCCAGCGTGATGCCACGCTTTTCCTTGAACTCGACTGCCGGCCAGCGTTTCTTGGCCAGCACCGGCCACGGCAGCCAGGTCATGTCCAAGGCGAAGTTGTGGATGCGCCGCAGATAGACGTTGGTCGAAACTTTTCCGGCTTCCAGCACGCGCAGAAAATGTTCCGGGCGGGTTTCCAAAATCGGCAAATGCCGGATGCTGTCGAACGCTTTGTCCTTGATGGCCGTCTGCCAGCGGTCTTGGGTCTGGTCTTTTTTGAGCTTCACCAGTTCGTCCATGACAAACTGCCAGTTGCGGGTGGCGATTTGCGGATCACTCGCCGCCAGATACGCGCGGGCGATTTGCAGGTTCACGGCGGGCTGCTGCTCGGCTTCGCCGCGCGAATGGAACAGCCGGATTGCGGTGGCGTGGTCGGTCGTGTGCAGGCTGTCCTGCTTGCCGGTCACGTCGTCATGGATGTAATACCGTCCACCTTTTTTCCGTTTATAGAGTCTGAATCGTTGTTTCATAACTGTGTTCACAGTGATGAGGTTACGACGATTGACCTCGACTCCGGTAGGGAGCAGGTGGGAGTTACGCAGGGCAGGCCAGAGTTAAACTTTGCTGGCACTTCCGCTGGCACTCATCTGTGGAAGTTTCCAAAACCTTTCAGTTCCAACTGGTTAGGTTTGGAGGCGAGGGTCGGAATCGAACCGACGAATGAGGCTTTTGCAGAGCCCTGCCTTACCACTTGGCTACCCCGCCACACGAGTCATTAACACTAAATTCGTTTCCCAAGCGGAGCAAGTTCAATCGGCATAACCCAGCTTGGGGTGCTTGGGCCGTTGCGCCCATTACAATCACAATCCCGGTTTTATTGTTTGATGCTCGCGCGCGCATTTTCGATGACCCGGGTACTGACCCAATAAACGTAGCCGGTGCCCCCTTCCTGAAGACGGGTGAAGAACAAGTATTTCCCATCCGGGCTGACGGTCGGGCAAAGCACCGCCATGGCATCGCGATTGATACTTTTCCCGAGATTGACCGGCTCCGTCCAAGCGCCATCCTTCTTTCGGAAACTGATCCAGATGTCATTCTTGGTGTAACTGCCCTTGCGCGGGGAGTTGAATAACAGATAACTTTCGTCCGGTGACACAAATCCGTGCGATGCACCGCCGGTATTCACGAGATTGCCAAGATCGACAGGCTCGGCGAAATCATTTCCGTCCGGCTTCGCCATCATAATCCGCCCTTGGTCCCATTTGTCATTGCGCGAGAAGAAGAGATTTCCGCGGGCACTGACGCATGGATAGTACTCTGTCTCTTGTGTGTTGATCTTCGCGTTGAGCTTGGTCGGCGCGGAAAAAACGCCGTCACCGTACCGGACCCAAAACAGATCTCCACCCCGGTCATAGTAAAAGAGCCGCTTCGAGGCCGCGTCGAAGGCGACTTCCTTGCCCTTAAAACTTGTCTTCACAGGATTTGACCAGCTGTTGGTTGTGCGGGCCATGCAGTATGACGCCCCGTCAGGGTAACGGGAGAAGATCAGCATCCGGCCGTCCGGCGAGAACCGTAACGCATGGGTGTTCTTGTTGTCCACCGACACCACACCCCGGCCGAATACCTGCGGTTCGTCGCCGGGCGATTGTTCACCCAGGTAATCGCAGACGAAGGAGGGCAGCGGCGTGGCAACGGTCGTGGATGGTGGCGCTGCGACGGCCGGAGTGGCGGTGTTGCCTGCCGCCGCCGTCGTGTTCAGCCACACCTCGTTGAAGCCCGCTCCTTCCTTGGTAATGACGTTCTTGACGTTCGCCACAAACACGTCGGGTTTGCCATCGCCGTTGAGGTCGCCCACAGCTGCGGCGACGCTGTTTGCGTTGCCCAGCCGAAGCCCGCTGTCGGTGAAGCGCCCCTTGCCGTCATTCAGCCATACCGTGTTCGGTTTGCCATTGTCGGTCGGCTTTCCATCATAAAAAAACATATCCAGGCTGCCGTCGCCGTTGAAATCGCCAGCGACCACCCCGCCTTTCCCCAGTCGTTGGGTGCTGTCGGTAAAGTTGCCCTTGCCGTCATTGAAATACACCCGGGCGCCGCGGGGGTCGCCGACCAGCAGGTCCGGGGAACCATCGCCGTTCAAGTCGGCCAGAACCACCCCCCGATGTTCTCCAACCTGGATGTTGTGGTCCCGCTCCGTGAAAGCACCATGCCCGTCACCAAGCCAGATCTTGTCCCTTGCCGGCTTCATGTTGGGTGGCGGTATGTGGGGAATGGCGACGTAGACGTCGGCGATGCCGTCGCCATTGATGTCGCCGGCCGCATACGTGCATTGGCCCCAACCGCCGAGCGACTTTCCCGTGTCCGTGAAGTTTCCTTTGCCGTCGTTCAGCAGCATCCGGTCTTCGCCTGGACCAGCCACGATGATATCGATGGCCCCATCGCCATTCAGATCGGCGAGATACGCGCTGGCCATAATCACGTCGGTCGGCAGCCGCCTCTTCTCGCTGAAATGAAACCGCCGGTCGTTGAGATAAACGACATTGTCACAGACGACATCGACAAATCCGTCGCCGTTGAAGTCGGCGAAATATGCCGGACGATTCGCGGGACCGAAAGATAGCTCGCTCCTGGTGAAATGGCCCTGGCCATCGTTCAGCCAGATGGCGCCATCGAAGTAGGCCGCCAGCCGCCCATCGCCGTTGATATCCACCAATTGGATATACCAGCTCTCCCCTGCGCCCAGCTTTTGTCCGTTGTCGGCGAAGGAGACTGCGGCGGGGGTGGAGGTCTTGTTCTCTTGTGCCGGAAGATTGGTCACTGGCAGCAGTGCGGTCAGCAGTCCGAAACAACAGGATAGTTTCTTCATTTGCCCTCCTCGACCACGATGATTGCATTCCACTCTCCAGTTTTAGGAAACGGCTTCGAGAGTGCCATCGAGCCGACTGAACCGTGGAATTTTGGTTCAATCGGCATAGCCCAGCTTGTACCTTTGCGGCCAAAGCTCCTTCGGTTTGAAAATTCCTGCCGGCGTGATGATGCCCGTGATCAATTCCGGCGGCGTCACGTCGAACCCCGGATTCCGCGCGCCACTGGTCGGATTCGCCACGCGAACATAGACGCGCCGCGCTGATGGCGGAGTGCGGAATGCGGAGTGTGGAGTTGAAATGACGCCCCATGCTCCGAGGACTTCGCTTTCGCACCGCTCTTCAATCGGGATGTCGAAGCCGCGTTTCAAATTCCAATCGATCGTTGAAAGCGGAATCGCAACGTAAAACGGAATGCCATGCCGTTTGGCCAACACCGCCTTGGTGTAGGTGCCGATTTTGTTGGTCACTTCGCCGGTGTGGCCGAGTGTGCGGTCGCTGCCAACGATGACCAGGTCAATTTCTCCCCGCTGCATGAGATGGCCGGCGGCGTTGTCGGCGATGACCTGATGGGAAATTTTCTGCTGGGCGAGTTCCCACGCAGTGAGCGTCGCACCCTGCGAACGCGGACGGGTTTCGTCGCAGAAGACGTGAAACTTTTTCCCCTGCGCCTGCGCGGCATATATCGGCCCGGTGGCGGTGCCGATGTCCACGCACGCCAGCCAGCCCGCATTGCAATGGGTCAAAATGTTCATGCCGCTGCGAATCAATTTCGCTCCGTGCCGGCCGATTGCCTCGCAATGGCGCACATCTTCGCTGGCAAATTCCTCGGCGGCGGCGAGCGCGAGCGATTGCTGTTCGGCCACGGTCTTCCCGGCACGCATCACGGCGCGGACGCCGTTCATGGCGTTGACCGGGTCCACCGCCGTGGGACGCGCAGCCTTGAGCGTCTGATAACCGATATCGATTTGCCTGGAAAGTTTACGCAAATCGCGTCCGCGAAACGCGAGGGCGCCCTGGGCCAGGCCATAGGCGGCGGTGGCGGCAATGGCCGGCGCGCCACGCACAATCATGTCGTGAATGGCGGCTGCGGTTTCGCGGAAGTTTTTCGTGGCGACGATTTTGAATTCATGCGGCAACAGCCGTTGTTCGACGAGCAGGACGGCGTTGCGCGCGCGGTCGAAGGCGACAGTGCGATGGTGTTGTGTGCGGCCGCGGACGGTGACGTTCATTTGTTTCGGGTTCAGTTAAATAAGTGACTGGTTAAATGGGCATTTGACACGTTACTGATTTAACGAGTTGCTCATTTAACCTTGATCTGCCAACCGCTCTTCAGCCGACCTTGACTTTCATCCGGCGAATTTTTGCCTCAATGTCGCGGTAAATGGGATGTTGGCGGAGCTGGCGGAGGTCGGGGTCCCGGGCCAGCCAGCGAAAGTCGCGGTAGCCGAGTTGCAACGCCTTTTCCAACGCGCCCGCGGCGCGGTCGAACTGTTCCGTGAGCGAGTAGCTGCATGCGAGATTGTAAAATACCAGCGAACTGCGCGGTTCAAGTTGCGCGAGGCGTTCATCCACCTTGAGGCCATCGGCGTAGCGGCCGCGCTGCGTGTAGTGGTCGCCCAACAATTGCAGCGCGTCCACGTAATCGGGATCGCGGCGGACCAGCCCCTCCATGAATTCGATTTTGGCGTCAAGGTCGCGCTGACTGGCACGACTCAATTTTTTTATGGCACTGCTTTTGAACGGCATACAACGGTGCCAGTTTTTCCAAGCCGCTGCCTCAAGTCAAGCGGGGGCCGCGAAATATTTTTATGGAATCTTTCGGTGCATTGTTACAAAACTGTGTCAAAATCTCCCGTAGCATCATGAAAGCTTTTGTCACCGGCGCTTCCGGCTTCATCGGATCGAACCTCGTTCACGAACTGGTGGCGCAAGGGCATCGCGTGAAGGCGTTGCTGCGGCCGGACAGCGACAAGCGCGGGCTGGCCGGAGCCGGGTTCGAGCCCGTGACCGGCGATGTGCTGGACCGCAGGTTGCTGGAACGGGAGATGGCGGGTTGCGATTGGTGTTTTCATGTCGCGGCGAGCTACCATCTGTGGCTGCGCGATTACAAACCGATGTATGAGGTCAATGTCGAAGGCACCCGCAACGTCCTCGAAGCCGCCGGCAAGGTCGGCTGCCAGCGCATCGTTTATACCAGCACCGTCGGCTGCGTCGGTCTGCCCAAGCTGGTGGATGGCCGGCTGGTGCCGTCAACGGAAGTGGACGCGATTTCCAACGAGCAACTGTCGAATCATTACAAATGCTCAAAATGGCAGGCGGAATGTCTGGCCGTGAAACTGGTGAATAACGGGTTGCCCGTCATCATTGTCAATCCCACCGCGCCCGTCGGTCCGCGCGACGTGAAACCAACGCCGACCGGCCAGATCATAGTGGATTTTCTGAATCGCAAATTGCCGGCGTATCTCGACACCGGATTGAACTGGGTCCACGTCCGCGACGTGGCCGCGGGGCACATTCGCGCGGCGGAAAAGGGGGAGATAGGCGAACGTTACATTTTAGGCAACAAAGAGGGCAACTGGACGATGCAGGAGACAATGGCCGCGCTGGAGAAAATCACCGGGGTCCGCGCGCCAAGAATGAAAATCCCCCATCGGGTCGCGCTGGCGGCGGCGCACTTGGACGAAATGATGTCCTTTTTCACGCGCAAGCCGCCCCGGGCGCCGCTGGCGGGCGTGCGCATGGCCAAATATAAAATGTGGTTCAACCCGGCCAAGGCCATTCGTACGCTGCAATTACCGCAGACGCCGCCCCGGCAGGCGCTCGCCGACGCCGTGGAATGGTTTCGCGCCAACGGATACGTGAAATGAACGCACCGCCCGGGCGATGACTGCAAATAATGCGCTGGGTTTGGCAAAACTTGTCTTGCCAGCCATCCAGCCTTGTGAAAAATTTCACAAACACTTTATGGCACACGTCAAATTACACATACCGGGGCCGATCGAAGTGAGCAAAAAAACGTTCAAGGCGTTTTGCTCGCCGATGATCGGTCATCGCGGACAGGGGTTCAAAGACCTGTACGCGAAAATCCAGCCGCAGCTCCAGCAACTGCTCTACACGAAGCAGCTCGTTTACATTTCCACCTCGTCCGCCTGGGGTGTGATGGAAGGTGCCATCCGCAATCTGGTTTCCAAAAAAGTCCTGAACTGCATGAACGGTGCATTCTCGGACAAATGGCTGGATGTGTCGAAGCGCTGCGGCAAGGACGCCGAGGCGCTGCAGGTGCCGTGGGGTTCGCCGATCCGCGCCGAGGCCGTGGACAAAAAGCTCGCCACCGGCCAGTTCGACGCGCTGACGGTGATTCACAACGAAACCTCGACCGGCGTGATGAGTCCGATTGCCGAAATCGCCGCGCTCAAAAAGAAATATCCCGACGTGATGTTCATCGTGGACACCGTCAGTTCGATGACGGGGGTCAAGCTGGAGTTTGACGCGCTGGGCATTGACGTGATGATTGCCGGCACGCAAAAGGCGTTCGCCCTGCCGCCCGGCACGGCGATTTTCACCTGTTCCAAGGCGGCGCTGGCGAAGGCGGCGACGGTCAAGGACCGCGGTTATTACTTCGACTTTGTCGAATTCCAGAAGAACGCCGAGCAAAGCATGACACCGAGCACGCCGAGCATCGGCCATGTTCACGCGCTGGCGTCCAAGCTCGAAGACATTTTCGCCGAAGGCTTGGAGGCACGTTTCGCGCGTCATCGCAAAACGAACCAGATGACCCGCGACTGGGCGTCCAAGCACGGCTTCACGCTGTTCCCGGACCATGGCTTCGAGTCGATCACGTTGACGTGCGTAAACAATGGCGCGAAACCCGGTGGCCGCGCACCCGTGGACGTGCCCAAGCTGCAGAAGTTGGTCAAGGACCAGGGCTTCCTCATTGACGGCGGCTACGGGAAAATCAAGGGCACAACCTTCCGCGTCTCGAACATGGGCGATGAAACCGAGGCCACGATGGGCCAGCTGTTTGCCGCCATGGACAAGGCGATGGCACAACTGTAAACGACGAAACATTCCTTTCCCAACCGGCAATCCGCACTTCGGGTTGCCGGTTTTTCTTTTCCTTCGATGCCGGTATTGCATGATTCTGCCGTGCCAACCGACTACTGCATTGTCCATCTGCGCAACGGCGCGTGTTCCATCCGTTCGCTGGCCGAAGACGAGACGTTTCATCCGGTCATCGGGCCGGCCATTGAAGCCGAAGCGCTTTACGTCCGGCAACTGCGCCTGCCGGAGCGCGTGCAGGCGACGCCCTGTGAATTTGTGATTTGGGATGTCGGTCTTGGTGCGGCGGCCAATGCGCTGACAGCCATCCGGCTCATTCGTGAAAGTTTGAAGGGAAAACCGGCGCAACTCCGGCTTATCAGCTTCGATCACACCAGCGCTGCGGCGGCGTTCGCGCTCGAACACGGCGCGGAACTGGGTTATGTGGCCGGATACGAATCCGCGCTGGCCAGACTGGTAAAAAAACATTCCGTAAAATTCAGCGATGATTCGCTTCAGGTCGTATGGACGCTGGAACCCGGCGATTTCCCGGCGTGGGTTAAACAATTTAATGGCAGGGACGCGCTGCCGCGCGTCCAGGCAGACCGGCAGGTCTGTCCTACCGAATTGCCGGCTCCGCACGCCATTTTGTTCGACCCGCATTCGCCAAAGAAAAATCCGGCCATGTGGACGGTACCGCTGTTCACGAACTTGTTTCGCCGGCTGGATCCGCAGCGTCCGTGCGCGCTGGCCACGTACACGCGCAGCACCATGGCCCGGGTGACGATGTTGCTGGGCGGATTCTTCGTGGGCGTGGGGCATCCGTCGGGCTTGAAGGAGGAGACCACCGTGGCGGCCAACCGGCTGGACCTGCTGGATGAGCCGCTCGACTGCATCTGGCTGGAGCGCGCGAAAAGTTCCCACAGCGCCGAGCCGTTGAGCGGGCCAGTTTACCGGCAGGCGCCGCTGTCGTCCGAAACCCGGGAAAGATTGCGGCAGCATCCGCAATTCAGATAATATGCATTGTGGATTGTCACCAACAATTTGAAGCGCTGTTGGCCGGTCCGGCGCCGGTGCTGGCGCTGGCGCCGATGCAGGAGGTGACGGACCTGCCGTTCTGGAAATTGATGGCGGCTTATGGCGGGGCGGACGTTTATGTCACGGAATATTTCCGCGTCCATGCCACATCCACCCTGCGAAAACACATTCTTAAATCCATCACCGAAAATCCGACGGACCGGCCGGTCATCGCCCAGATGATCGGCAACGATATTCCTTCGCTCGTGCGCACGGCGCGCGAGTTGCAGCAATACCCGATTGCGGCAGTGGATTTGAATCTGGGTTGTCCGGCGCCGGTGGTTTACCGCAAATGTGCCGGCGGCGGATTGCTGCGCGAACCGCGGCGGATAGATGCCATTCTCGGCGCGCTGCGGGACGCGGTGAAAATCAAATTCACGGTCAAAACGCGCATTGGATTCGATACGCCCGAGGTTTTCGATGAACTGCTGGCGGTTTTTGCGAAACACTCGCTGGACCTGCTGGTCGTCCATGGCCGCACAGTTCGCGAGATGTATCGCGGAACCGTGCATTACGACTGCATCGCTCGGGCCGTTGCGGAAATGCCCTGTCCGGTGCTGGCCAACGGCAATGTGCATTCCGCGCGGAACGCGGCCGAGGTTCTGAAAATCACCGGCGCGCGCGGGCTGATGATTGGACGCGGTGCCATTCGCAATCCCTGGCTGTTCCGCCAGATCCGCCAGCATCAGCGCGGCGAAGACGTTTTCATCCCGCGCGGATTCGAGGTGCTGGAGTACGTGCGTGCGCTTTACGCAGCGGCCTGTTCGCCGGACGTGCATGAATCGGCGCAGGTGGCGAAAATGAAAAAATACATGAATTATCTCGGTTTGGGCGTTGAACCGGACGGACAATTCCTGCATCAAATCCGTCGCGTCACCACAAAGCCGGACTTCTTTCGGGTCTGCGAAGAATTTCTGAATCACGACCAACCCCTGCTGCTCGAACCCTTTTCGTTCACCATCCAGGATGCTGACAGCACGGCTGGAGAGCCGTGCCAGACAGTTGTGGCAAAATAAATGTTTGGAGCGCGCCTGTCCCAGGCGCAGCAAGCACGATGCAAAGGCACGTTGGAATTAATGTTTGACGCTACCGCGGGGTCGATGTACTGCGGCTGAGACAGCCGCGCTCCAGATGCAACGCAACAGTCTGCGCTTGCGCCGCTGGCAGGATACGTGAAACTTAAGGTCGTGACGGCCCAGGACCAGGCGGGACAATCGAATGCCGGCGGGAAGCAGCCGCGAATGCCCCGCTGGCTGCGTATCATGGTGTTTGGCCGCAAACCCAAGGCGACCCTGGTGCGGGTGGCGGTTTTGATCATTGCCAGCTTCGTGGTTTTCCGATTCATCCTGTTGCCCATTCGCGTGGAAGGCATCAGCATGTTGCCGAATTATCAGGATCGTTCCTGGAATCTCGTGAACCGGCTGGCCTATTTCCGGCATGAACCGCAACGCGGCGACGTGGTCAGCATTCGCCTGGCCGGCCCGCACGTGATGTACCTGAAACGCATCATCGGTTTGCCCGGTGAATCCGTTGCTTTCGCCAATGGCCGCGTGCTGATCGACGGTGAGGTGCTGGACGAGCCGTATGAAAAACTGCATTGCGACTGGAATTGCCCGCCGGTCAAGCTTGGGCCGAATGAGTATTACGTTGTCGGAGACAATCGCACCATGCCGCCGGAATTTCACAAACACGGTGAGACACCGCGCTCCCGCATCATTGGCAAACTGCTTTTATGAAAATCGTTTTCCGCATCGTATTATTTGCCGCGCTGGCGGCGCTGGGCATCTGGCTGTGGACGGTTCTGTTTCCCAACCCGGAAAAAGTCATCCGCAAACGCCTTTTGGAACTGGCCCGCACCGTTTCGTATTCGTCCAGTGAAGGCGACCTGACGCGACTGGCTGCCGCGCGCAGTGTGGGCGGATTTTTCTCCACCAATGTCGAGCTGAACGTGGAATTGCCCGAACTGGGCCAGCGCAATTCCATGGATCGGGATGAAATCACCCAGGCGGCCCTGCTGGCCCGTTCGCGCGCCGGCGGGGTACGGGTCAGATTTCCCGACATCAACATAACCGTTGCGCCGGGCAGGCAATCCGCCGTGGCGGATCTCACCGTTGAAGCGAGCGTTTCCGGCGAACATGATTCCATCGTGCAGGAAATGAAGTTCACGCTGCGCAAGATCGACGGTCAATGGTTGATCACCCACGTCGAAACCGTCCACACGCTTTCCGGACTTCCGCAATTTCACTTCCGTTATTTTGAACTTTGCAGCGCGGCAGGCTCCTTTCATAGTTAACCCATGAACGTCTTTGTCACCGGCGGCGCCGGTTATATCGGTTCCATCTGCACGGAAGAACTGCTCAACGCCGGGCATCAGGTCACGGTTTATGACAATCTCACCGAGGGCCATCGCTCGGCGGTGGATGCCCGCGCTAAATTTGTCCTGGGCAAACCCGAATCGGAAGGCGACATCCTCAACGCCGTCAAATCCGCCCGGCCCGATGCCATCATGCACTTCGCCGCCAGCGCGCTCGTGGGCGAATCCATGACCAACCCGAAAAAGTATTTCCACAACAACGTCGTCAACGCGCTCAAATTTGCCGACGCCGCCGTCGAATGCGGCGTGAAGAAGTTTGTCTTCAGCTCCACCTGCGCCACCTACGGCCCGCCCGACCGCGTGCCGATGACCGAGGATTTGCCGCAACGCCCGATCAATCCCTACGGCGAAGCGAAGCTCATGTTCGAGAAGGTCCTGATCTGGTATCAGCAGCTTTATAAACTGGATTTCATCGCGTTCCGCTATTTCAACGCCGCCGGCGCAAGTGAACAGTTCGGCGAACATCATCGCATCGAGACGCACATCATCCCGAACGTACTCATGGTCGCACTCGGCCAGAAGCCGCGGTGCGAAATTTTCGGCACGGATTATCCGACACCCGACGGCACATGCATCCGGGATTACATCCATATCCGGGACCTCGCGCAGGCGCACATGCTCGGATTGCAGCCGGGCAAAACCGGCTTTTACAATCTGGGCAACGGCGACGGCTATTCGGTCCGGCAGGTCATCTCGGCCTGCGAAAAAATCACCGGCAGAAAAATTCCCACGGTGGAAAAACCGCGCCGGCCCGGCGACCCGCCGCGGCTGGTGGCGTCCGCCGAAAAGGCGGTCTGCGAGCTGGGCTGGAAGCCAAAATATCCGAAGCTGGAAGACATCGTCGCCACCGCCTGGGCCTGGCACAAAAAGCATCCAACCGGATATCCGGATTGAGCCTTCTCCGCATCCGATGGGGAGAAGGTGGCCGCAGGCCGGATGAGGTGAACGATTATTTCTTGCCGCCAGCGGTCGGTTTATTCGTCACTGAATGCCGTTCGACGATTAACCAACGTTGCTGGTCACCAGGTGTTGGTTGTATCAGGTCGTATTTGAACGGATGCCTGTCCATTGCGACACTGGCAATCAATTCGGAAAGATTGCGCGAAGAATCAAACACATCACTGGTCTTGAAGATGGCTCCTACCTTGGTACATTGTTCAAAAGTAGTGTGCTCATCTTTGTAGTCACCTCGATTGTAAATAGTCACAGCAACCCATTCAATTGGTGGAAACTTCTTGGTGCCGGCACGGCGAATTTTCTTAAGAGCCACCTTGAACCATCCTGATTCCTTGGATTGGTCATAATTGTTTTCGTCAACGTCATACTGACACAGCAGATAGTTGGGATAGTGATCATTCATACAATAGAAGTTCACATAAGCAGGCACAGGATGCAGAGCATAACCTTCAACGTTGGGGAAAGGAAATTGGCTCGGTGGCTCCGGCATTCCGTTTACTCTTGCTTTCATCAATAGGCGTGAAAATGCAAGCGCCTCCTCGATATCTTGATCTTGATTCGCTTTAGCCGAAAGGGCGTCTACCAGTGCTTGGTTCCAATGCCAATTTGTCGAAGGTTGCAGATCTTGCACTGAAATCTCAGTAGAGGCCGGAGTTACCGCATGCAGATCGACAGAAGATTGCGCCGATGGAAATTTCTTATGCAACATGGAAGAAACCGCTTCCGCATCCTCGCGATTATCGACCAACAATGAAACTGTCTTGGATGAACCGGCGCGTCTAGCGTACCCAAAATACGCCTTATGGTTTGCTACAATGACAATGCCTGGCACATCCGGCGTGTTTTCGATGCCTTTGCCGCTAATTTGGATGAAATAGCCACCCGGAATCTGATCGGTGCCAAATACGGTGAACCGTTGCGGAAGAAAGGTGCAATCCTCACGGATTTGAACTGTTTCAGGACTGCCGCTGGTTGAAAGAACTGACAGTGCATAGCTCGGACCGGCGTCAGCGCTTACATAGAATCCATCAGGAGCGTCAGTCTGATGTACTTGATTCGATGCGTAACCTGACAAGGTTGTAAGCAATGTCAGCAAAACAACAATGCAGATTGGCTTTGTACTTGAAACAACGGTTACGGCAATTGCCGAGATCAATCTCGTTATTTTGGGTGTTGTTTTCATTTCCGGCATTCTACTGAAACGCGTGCAAATACCGAAATTGATAATTTTCCTCCTGACATTGATTCTTTTGATGCCAACCCATCAAATCAGTACTGCAAAAAGGCTGCCAATTTTACGACGGCAAATCTTTGCCGGTGGTGTCACGGTGAGTTTGCCGTGTTTCACGCCTTTGGCGGTGGCCGGTCACCGACGCGAAAATCAAAACATAAAGCTCAGGCTCACCTTGAACAGCACTGGTGCGGCCACTTGATTGCCAGTGAAGTTTTGAAAAACGGGGAATTCGGCGTCCGCGTAGATTTTCACCGGATGAATGTGGAATTCGACCCCCGGAGAAAGCAGGATGCGCTGGTAGCCGGAGTTGTCGGGATTGGCGGCGTTACCGCTGTCACTGGTCCGCTCAGAAAAGATTGCCTGTGCCACCGGCGAGATTTTTACCCGGCCGAGCGAGAATCCCTTGTAATCAATCCCGGCGGCCGTATCCAGTTCCACCCCCGGACGGTATTGGGCCTGTATCAGCACCGGCACATCCAGTTGCAACTGCGCAAACCAATCCCATTTTTGGTTGCGATCCAGATTGTCACGGTAGAAACCGCCGAGCAAAATATCCGTGCTCCCGGTTCCGATTTCGCTGTCGCGGTCAACATCGCCAAAGCCATTGTTAAAGGTCCAATCGCCGGTTGGCAGTTTGACGCCAAACGTCACGCCGGCGGACTGATCCGCAAAAAATCCGGTGTAAAGGCCTTCCAGCCGGATGTCGCCCAGCGCGCCCCAGTTGATGGTGGTAATGGGATTCCCGGGAGCCGCGCTGGTGGTCTTGAAGGTGCGATAGTCATAAGGTACTTCAAGCTGAACCCCCCAACTGCTGTTGAACATATATTGGAAACCGGCGGTGAAGAAGTCCGTCTCAATCTGCTTGTCGGGATTGTTCGCCGACGGAGCCTGCGATGTGCCGCTCCAATTGCGGTCCTGGTCCTGAAAATCATATTGAAGATAAGCCATTCCGCCCGCACCGTTTGGAAACATCGAACTGGTCCCCACGTCGAAAACGCCGCACCCGCACGCGCAAGCATGAACCACGCTTGGCGCGAGAAACCCCGCCAACAAACCACTGCTCACTTTTACCGCTGCTGCCGAATTAAATTTATTTTTCATTTTCAAAATTCAAAGTTGTGAGAACGCGCAACGACGCTCTCAAGTTAAAAGGAAAACTGTCCGCCCGCACCTGCACGGCGCGGGTACCCAAACTGCGATTGAATCAGGCGAAGATAACGCGCGGCGGTGGGGTCGGCGGCTTTTGAGCGAGAGAATCGGCGAAAGTGTTTGCCTGTGGCAACAGTTGAAACCTCGACGGTGCAATCAAAACGAAGTTTTCTTTGACCGGTGGGAACTCAAGATTCTGTATTGGCGCTATGAATTCCTTTTTTTGCTCGGATTTTCTCCCAGCAGCAATGGCATTGCAAAGACAACAGGGATGCCTGCCGTCGAACGTGTGCGTCACAGCTTCTGCGAGCGATTGCGTGCGCAGATTGTCTGCCAGCATCGTCGTCCACGCGACCGATTGCAGCATGGCCCAATGAAGGTTGGTGGTGGTGACCAGCGCAACCACCAACAGAAATTTGCCGAAACGTGCAAGCACAGCGAAACACTCCTTTTTTGCCCAGCGTAAGTCAAGTTTTGTTCAGTGCTCGAAAAACAACAAGAGAACCGGACGTATTTACGACGGCAAATCCTTGCCGGTCGTGGTCACGGTGAGTTTGCCGTGTTTTACGCCTTTGGCGGTAATGAGTTCATCGGCGATTTTGCGAATCACGCCCGCCTTGCCCCGCACCAGCAATACTTCCAAACAATTGTGATGGTCCAGATGCACGTGGACGGTCGAGAGAATCACGTCGTGATGGTCGTGCTGGATGTCCGTGAGCGTGGCTTGGAGGTGCGGCTTGTGATGGTCATAGACCAGCGTGATGGTTCCCGCGATGTCCTCGTTGCCGGATTTCTGCCGGTGCTCGACGAGATGATTGCGGATCATGTCGGCGATGGCCAGCGACCGATTGTCGTAACCCTTCTCACCCGACATCTCATCCAGTTGCCGCAGGAGCGACGGCGGCAGGGACACGCTGAAACGGCTCACAGTTTCTTTTTTCATGGCGACCGGCGTTGACAGTAACAAACCCGCGCCGCGCGTCAACCCGGAGCCGCAAGGTTCAATTCAATGGGTTTTCAAGCCCTGGTCCGATTGGGGAAGTTTTTCAATCGCAAAAAGCTTTTCTTCCGGAAGCTGACCGCCTTCTCGGGCGAGTGATCCCAGTTGGTCATCGGGCTGGTGACGGATTTTTTCCAGGTAATTCAAATCCGGCTTGAGCAGCAGCACGGGACCAGTGCTGTCTTTGCGTCGGACGCTTATGTGAATGTCAGCCATGGTCATGACTTCACCCAACCGGATGTCCAACCGACCGATGCTGTTGCCCGTGCCGACGACCAACCCGTCGGCGAGGCACGAATAAGGCATTTTCAGTGGTATATAACAGATGACATCCAATTCGTGCTGTCCCCAGGCCGCATTCAATTCGCGCCGCGCCGCCTTGCCCATGCGCCAGCCGAGGACGTTCCACGGACCAACGTGGCCATGCATCTGCTTGATTTCATTCCACCAGTTGGTGGGTTCCTGCGCCTGGTTCCAAACATTTGGACCCGGCGTGGATTGTGTTGCCGCCGACATTTCGCCGTCATGTGCGAATAGCCTGGCCAGCGTCAAAAAGATTATGACGGTCATTAAAACGAGAATAAGAGCATGTTTCTTCATGGGATTTTTTTTGGTTTCTGGTTATTGGCTGGTGAATTGGGTTCCATTTCGATCGGCATAACGTGCAATGACGCCGCTGTCGCCGGTATGATGATACCAGGTGTCGCTGCTCATGGGCGCGTAAGTGCCGAGACTCTTTGGGCTGTTAGGCTGTGGCCCCAAACTCCACACCACCCAGCGCACGGGGCTGGTTTTGGGGTCGGTGTAATATTTCCCTGAACTGCCGCCGAGGTTGCCGGGAAAATTCGTCGGCACCCACAGCGAGTAGTTTCCCGCCAGACGGCCATTGAGCAGTTCCGGTCCGGGTGCGGCATATTTGTAGGTGTGATTGGGATTGAAAACATCTTCAAGGTCGGCGTCGCATCCGGCCTTTTGGCCATGCGCCAGATAATTGTCCCTGGCCAATTCGACGGGAAGCTCGCACCAGTGCGTCATCAGGTCGCTGTTGCAGTTCACGCGCACGGGCGGAAGGTCGCCGGCGTTGTCAGTGGAATACATTTCCAGCGCCAGACCGATGCCGTAAAGCTCAGCACGGACTTTGGTGACATTGGCTTTTTCCTTTGCCCTCGCCAGCACGGGCAAGAGCAGCCCTGCCAGGAGCGCGATGATGGCAATCACGACCAGCAATTCCACCAACGTGAAAGCAGTGAACGCACCCGGCTTTGATGCCGGACGCGCCGCAATTTCCAATGTCGGTTTGGAAATCATTTCTCCGCCGAAATTCATTGCTCTTGTTGGAGCCGGTAAAATTTCTGTGCCGCCGTCGGTTTCAAAATCACGGTATTTTGTCCATTTACCAGCACCGGCGCGTTGGTCACGGATGTCCAGTTCGGAGCGGTCAGCGAGTCAGTGGATTGCAATTGATAATTTGAGAGCGAACCTGTCCAGGAAATCTGGATCCCGGATGAAACCACCACGAGGCTCAATACCGGACCGGTTGACGGCGTGATTTCCTGCACGAACAGTTCGTAGCCGTAGGTGCCGTCCGTGCCGGAGCCGGATTCCTGAAGGAAAACACCCGTCACATCGAACTGGTTCGTCGGTGCCGGGCCGAGATCGTAAAGCGGATGAATCAGCGGAAATTGCCGGCCTTGGCCGTCCGTCGCCGTGCAATAACGCGAATCCCAATCGGAATTGGTGCTCCAGCCGTTGGTCGTCACAAGAGTCAGGCCGTTGATGCGCACGCGCATTCCCTGCCAATGCTCGCCGCCGGTCGCGCGCGTCGGATCAAAAAGGTCGTAATGTCCCGTCGCACTGAGGTTGGTACTGATCACCGAGGAGAGCGAAATCACTTCCGGCGCGGGCAGGCCATAATTGGACGATACCAGCGAAATGGTGAAGTCATAGGTGGGATCCGTGCTGTGCTCCTGGTTGATGTTTTGCATTCCACCATAAAAGAGCGAGCCATTGGCCGTAACGGTCACCAAATCGCCCTTGTGAAAAGCGTATCCTGTGGCCGGATCATGGCTGACAAGTGACAACTGGTTTGTCCATTGATCATCAGTATAGCTGTCACTCCCATCATGCGGCTCCCAAGGCAGATTACCGTAATCCTGCGCCATCCAGAGTTCCACCCCGCCGCGATCGCCCGGCGTGACGGTTTGGATGAAAATTTGCCACTGAGCTCCCAAATTGTAGGCGTTCGCACCATTGTCCCACGGAATGAAATTGGTTGTGGAATCGAGCATCTCACTGGGATCAGTCAAAAGCACGCCAGTGAGAACAATGGGAAAACCGCCGTTCCAGGTGCTGACGCCATTGGCGTCCACCGCTTCCAGATTCGTGACAGTTTCAGCGCGGGAAATCCCCGCCGCCAGCAGCAAGCCGCAAAAACTTGCCAGGAGAGTTGAAGTAAGGTTTCGTCCGGCGAGGTGCGAAACCGGCGCTTGACCCAGGTTTGATTGAAGTGTTACGTTCATAGGAAACAGTATTACCAACGGTATTAGTGTTACGCAATTATAAAATCGTGTTACCACAAAATATTAGCCAGATTTTATGCATATTCCGGACGGATTCATCGACGGCAAGACGGCGGCGGTCACGGCGGTGATTTCCGCCGCGGGCGTCGGGTTCGCCCTGCGGCAGGTGCGGCGCGAACTGCCGCCCCGCCGCGTGCCGTTGCTTGGCCTGGCGGCGGCGTTTCTGTTTGCGGCGCAGATGGTGAATTTTCCGGTGGCGGGCGGAACGTCCGGCCATCTGGTCGGCGGCACGCTGGTGGCGGCCCTGCTCGGTCCGAGCGCGGCGGTGGTGGTGGTGACCACGGTGCTCATCGTGCAATGTTTTTTGTTTCAGGACGGCGGTGTCATGGCGTTGGGAGCAAACATTTTCAATATGGCCATCGTGAATTCCGTCATCGGATACGTGATCTACCGGATGGTCTGCCATTGGTTGACCGGGATACGCGGTCGGGTGACGGCGATTGCCTTCGCCGCGTGGTGCGCGACGGTGCTGGCGGCCATCTGTTGCGCCGGCCAACTGGCGTGGTCGGGCACCATTCCGTGGTCGGTCGCGTTTTCGGCCATGGCCACCGTGCATATGTTCATCGGCGTTGGCGAAGGCTTGATCAGCGCGCTGGTGTTCCTGGCGGTTTATCGCGCCCGGCCTGACTTGATCACCGAAACGGCATCGGCGGGCCAGCCACAACGGCTCGGCGAGCTGGTGCGCTATGGTTTGCTGGTCACGCTGGGCGTGGCAGTTTTTGTGGCGCCGTTTGCCTGTTCGTGGCCGGATGGATTGGATTCGGTGGCGGATAAATTTGGTTTCAGCCATAAAATGGCGCCGTTGCTGCCCGCGCCAGCGCCGGATTATCAAGTACTTGGAATTCATTGGGCGGTCGGCGCAACGGCAGTGGCGGGCGCTGCCGGTTCACTGATTGTATTCGTGCTGGCGTTGCTCATGGGGCGATGGCTGGTGCCCGAACCGAAAGACCTGTGAGCGTTCCTCTGGTCAATCATCATCACGGCCAGCCCGACAGCCTGGTGCATCGGTTGCCGGCGGCGCTGAAGCTTGGCGTTGCACTCGTCATCATCGTGGCCACCGTGCTGGTGCCGATTCAATGGCGGGCATGGTTCATCGGCGTGGCGGGGTTGCTGGTTTTGACGGCAGGGTTGAGCCGGTTGCCACTGTTTTTTTTATTCCGACGGTTGCTGATACTGTCGCCGTTCGTGCTGGGTGTGGTGCTGGTCAACGCTTTTCAGCCGGCGGGTCGCGACAAGTGGCTGGCCGTGGCGATAAAAAGTGTTTTGTGCCTGTTGACGGTCATTCTGGTTTCAAACACCACGCCGTTCAGCCGGATTTTGCGCGTGCTCAAGTCCATCCGCGTGCCGGCGTTGCTCATCACCACCCTTGCGCTCATGCACCGTTATCTCTTCGTGTTGATGGATGAATCCGAGCGGATGCGGCGGGCGCGGGCGAGTCGCACGTTTACACGCGGACGACGGTTCCATTGGAACACACTGGCCACGGTGGTCGGGCAACTCTTTGTCCGCGCGTCGGAGCGGGCCGAACGCATTTACGACGCCATGTGCGCGCGGGGCTGGAAATGAATGCCGCAATTGAAATCGCCGATCTGAAATACCGTTACCACGACGGCACGGAGGCATTGCGCGGGGCGAGCTTTTGCATTGCGCCGGGCGAATGTGTCGCCTTGCTCGGCCCGAACGGTTCCGGCAAGTCCACGTTGTTGCTGCACTTGAACGGCATTCTGCCGGAAAAATTGTCCGGCGCCGGCGCGGTAAAAATCCTGGGGGAGCCGGTTACCCTGAACAATCTTGAAACCATCCGCCGCCGGGTTGGCCTGGTGTTTCAAGACCCGGACGACCAGTTGTTTTGCCCGACGGTACAGGAAGACGTTGCGTTTGGCCCGCAACAACTCGGTCTGGGAGACGCGGAAGTGGCGGCACGCGTCCAAAAAGCGCTGGCCCAGGTCGGGTTGGCTGACTTTGGCCGTCGCGCCACCCATCATTTGAGCCACGGCGAGAAACGCCGCGTGTGTCTGGCGGGTGTGCTGGCCTGCGAGCCGGCGATTTTGATTCTGGACGAACCGACGAGCGATCTCGACCCGCGTGGGCGGCGGGAATTCAAGGCGCTGCTTCGGCAGATTCCCGCGACCAAATTGATTGCGACCCACGACCTGGAACTGGTGGTGGAACTGTGCTCGCGGGTGATTGTGCTCGACCGCGGTTCGGTGGTGGCGGACGGGCCAATGTTTGAATTGCTCAACGACGAAAAATTGATGCTGGAGCATGGCCTGGAGCGTCCGCACATTTTGCGGCATCAGCATCCCCACTAGCCCCATAACCATTTTTTTCTTTCCAAAGGTGAGTGGCTGATTTATTGTTGCGGACGCTTCGGGAGAAAAGGGTTCAGCGGCGGACGAATTCGGCCATGACAACTATATTCTTCGTTGAGGATGATACGGTGGTGGTGCAGGTGTATCGCGCGAAGCTTATGCGCGAGGGATTCGGCGTCGAGGTGGCGGAAGATGGTCTGGTGGCGGTGAGGATGCTGGCCGCGCTGAAGCCCGACATCGTCGTGCTGGACCTGATGATGCCCAAACTCAACGGGGTTGATGTCCTTAGATACATCCGTTCCACTCCCACCCTGAAGGATACCCCGGTAATCATTCTTTCCAACGCCCACATGACCCGGCTGGCGCAGGAAGCGGCGGCAATTGGCGCGGAAAGAGCCTTGCTAAAATCCAGCTGCACACCCAGCCAATTGATTGCCGTCATCAACGACCTCCTCAGCGGAAAGACGGTTGAATCCGACCCTTCGAACCGGCTGGGCGTGCGAGCCCTGCCGCCGACCAAGCCGCAGTCCTGAATCCAGAATTGTCTTGCCAAAGCCGGTGGCCATGCTTCATTTTCCGACATGGCAGCCACGCGTAATTCCGGTTTCGACGATCCGTTCTACCAACCAGCGGATCAATTTTTTCCTGCGAACAACAAGCTCGCCCTGACGTTTGACGACATCACGCTGGCGACGCTTTATTCGGAGATTCTCCCGCGCGACACGCAACTCGACACCCAGCTCGCGGAAAATCTGAGCCTCAACATCCCGGCTATTTCATCCGACATGGACACCGTGACGGAATCGCGCATGGCCATTGCCATGGCGGCCAACGGCGGCCTGGGGCTCATCCATTACAACATGCCGGAGCGCCAGCAGCTTTCCGAGGTCAGCCGCGTCAAAAATCACGTTCACGGCCTGATTCAGGAACCAATTACCGTCGCGCCCGGCCAGCTCATCGGCGATGTGCTGAAAATAATCGAGGAACGCAAGTTTGCGTTCGGCACCTTTCCGGTCGTGGATGAAAAGGGCAAGCTGGTAGGTCTGCTTTCCGGTCACGTGGTCAAGCCGCGCTACGCCAAGCGCAAGGTCGCCGATGCCCTCACGCCGCGCGCGCAGGTTCATACCATCCGCCAGAAGGAACTCGGCAAGGACCCCATCGCCCGGGCCGACAAATTTTTTACCGAACATCTCGGCATCCACAAACTACTGGTGGTGGACGACCGGGATCATTTGCGCGGCCTGTTCACGATGAGCGACATCGAGCGCATCACTCAGGAACGCCGCGCACAGTTCAAGCCCGCGCGGGACACGAACTTTCATCTCATTTGCGGCGCGGCGGTTTCGGCCACACGCAACGCCTTTGGCGAACTCGACCGCGAACGCATTTTGACTCACGTCGGCGGGCTGGTGGAACGCGGCGTGGATGTGATTGCCGTTTCCACCGCGCACGGCCACAGCCGGGGCGTGGGCGACACGGTGAAGGTGCTGCGGGATGCGTTCCCGAAACTGCCCATCATCGCTGGCAACGTAACCAGCGCGACAGGCGTCGAGTATCTCGCCGATTGCGGTGCGAACGCCATCAAGGTGGGACAGGGACCGGGTTCCATTTGCACCACGCGCATCGTCGCCGGGGTGGGCATTCCGCAGATGACGGCGCTCTACGTCTGTTCGCGCGCTGCGGCGAAGAAACACGTCACTATTCTGGCCGACGGCGGCATCACGAAGTCCGGCGACATCGTGAAGGCGCTGACGCTTTCGCAGGCGGTGATTTGCGGCGGCATTTTTGCCGGGTGTAACGAGGCGCCCGGCGACGTCATGGAAATCGGCGGCAAACTTTACAAGCAATATCGCGGCATGGGCAGTTTTGCGGCGATGAAATCCGGTTCGGCGGCGCGTTACGGCCAGCCGGCGAACCCCACGCAAAAGGTCGCCGCCGAAGGCATCGAGGCGCTCAAGGAAGCGTGCGGCTCGGTGGACCGCGTGCTGGCGCAACTCATCGGTGGCATCCAGAGCGGCATGGGTTATCTCGGCGCGGCCAACCTCGAACAACTCCGCGGCAAGGCGCGATACATCCGCGTCAGCCCCGCCGGCATGCGCGAAGCCGCCCCGCACGACGTGGTGGAATTGAAGACGGGGAATTGAGCCGGTAAATCGGAATCCCACGGGATTCAATCATTCAGCCCAAGGTTGTTCCGCAGAGCGGGAAGTTACCTTTCATCGTAGCGGCGGTCGGCAGACCGCTGCATTTCTCCAGCAAATTGAAGAGTACGGCTCTCTGCCGAGAAGCCGCTACGCCGGTTTTGCAGAGGTCTCCAATGGGGTTGGATCATCGAGGAAAATTCGGATGCAACCCCGATGGGGTAGATTTCGTTTTGGTTGGTCACCCAGCGTAGCCACGATTCCATCGTGTCAACGCTGGGCTGAATGATGAAATCCCTTTGGGATTTTCTACCGCATGACGGGGTGGAATGGTTGGAAGTGAACCGAAGTGGGTTTGCAGCCTATCCTCTTGTTAGGGCATCGTCGTCGTATCTATATCAACTCTTTGCGCATCTTTAGTAGCCCGACAAACAATCCCAAAGAAAGTGCAAATAAAATCGTAAACTGGCCGAGGGCAAAAATGACGAATCCAGCAGTATCGATATCTTTCAAAAGTCCGACATCCGTGTTTGGATAAATATGGAGCACAATTATCGATACCAAACACGCTGCCAAAACACATACTGACGCTCCGACGCCAAGTAGGCTGCCGACCCAAGCAAGACGCTTACGAAAAAATAATCCGACCGCACCAGCAAACCAAAAGAGAATCACTAAATCCATCACAATCCCGCTACCGGTCATAGGAAATTGGTGATGGCGAACCATCCCGAATATCCAACTCAAGGCAACGAAGGATGAGCAAATCAAATTGGCGCGACGCGAATGAGCATACTATGCCTAACAAATAATGGGCGGCCTGTTCTACAGCCTATCCTTATTCATGGTTGCCAGTGTATTTCGTGATTACAACCCCAACTTCTTAAACCGGTTCTTTACTTCCTTGAAATGGAATTCGAGCGAGCAGAGTTTCTCCAGTTCGCCTTTCTTGAAATGTTTCGCCACGGCAGGGTCGGCTTTCAAGACTTCCACAAAATTGGCGTCGTCGCGGCCGGAATGTTTGACTTCCCAGGTTTTCATCGCCGCGTCCTGGACCAGCTTGTAGGCGGCTTCGCGCGTCAGGCCTTTTTTGATGAGCGCCAACAGGACGGTCTGCGAATTCCACATGCCCAAGCTCAGGCCGAGGTTTTTCTTCATGTTCTCCGGATAGACGTTGAGACCGTCCATCAGGCGCGTAAGCAGGCCGAACATGTAGTCGAGCAGCGTGCAGGAATCGGGGAAGATGATGCGCTCGACGCTGCTGTGGCTGATGTCGCGTTCGTGCCAGAGGGCGACGTTTTCCAGCGCGGCAATGGCGTTGCCACGCAGCACGCGGGCGAGTCCGGTGAGGCGTTCCCAGGTGATGGGATTGCGCTTGTGCGGCATGGCGCTGCTGCCTTTCTGGCCCTTGGTGAACGGTTCCTCGGCTTCCAGCACCTCGGTGCGCTGGAGATGGCGGAATTCCACGGCCCAACGCTCGATGCTCGCGCCGATGAGGGCCAGCGTGGTTTGAAATTCGGCATGGATGTCGCGCTGGACGACCTGGGTGGCAATCGGCGCGGGTTGCAGGCCGAGTTGTTTGCAGACCGCCGCTTCAATCGCCGGCGACAGGTGGGCGCTGGTGCCCACGGCGCCGGACAGTTTGCCCACGGCCACCCGCTCCCGCACGGCCACCAGGCGTTCAAGGGCGCGATCAAATTCATCGTGCATGAGCGCGAGTTTGAGGCCGAAGGTGGTCGGTTCGGCATGAATGCCGTGGCTGCGGCCGATGCAGGGCGTGAACTTATATTTGCGCGCCTGTTTGGCGATGGAAGCGCGCAGGGCCTGCACATCCTGAAGCAGGATGTCCGCCGACTGCACCATCTGGACGGCGAACGCGGTGTCAACGATGTCGCTGCTGGTCAGGCCGAAATGAAACCAGCGGCTGGCCGAATGATTGATTTTCTCGGCGACGGCGGTGGTAAAGCCGATGACGTCGTGGTTGAGGACTTTCTCCAACTCCCTTTGGCGCGCCACGAGGCCGGGCAGATCGGCAAACCATTTTTCCGCGCCGGCCTTTATTTTGACGAAGTCAGACTTGGGCACGACGCCTTCGCCGACGAGTGCTTCGCTGGCGAGCAGTTCGATTTGGAGCCAGATGCGGAGCTTGTTTTCGTCCGTCCAGATGGCCCGCATTTCGGGGCGGGAGTAGCGCGTTATCATGGCGCGAGGGTAAAAAGCCGGGTGGCGGGTGTCGAGCCGCTTTCGCTCCGCTTCAGCGCGCCAGGGAGCCGGGTGGCTGACGCGATGCGTGAAACGTAAAACGTAATGTGTGACGGGCGCAAATGACAAAAACGCATTTCACGCTTCACGTATCACGTTTCACCCTTACCGTTTCGCCATTCGCGAGCGGGCTTTTTCGAGGATTTGGCGTTCGCGTTCAGTGAGGCTGTGAATGCCGCGCCGGGATATTTTATCCAGGATGGGGTCCACTTCGCTTTTCACAAATTCGTCGGTGGACAAGTCCTCATCCGGACCATTCGCCGCCGGGTGCCAGAGGGAACTTTCGCCGGCCCGGGAGATGATGGTTTGTGTTTTTTGCCGATGGCCCCGCATTGAACTCCAATGTCGCATCCGGTCCAGCCAGCCTTCCCAAGGAAGCAGGACATAATCGCGGTGCCAGCCGAGTTTCACCCAGGCAACTCCGGCGAGCATACCTCCGAGATGAGCCGCATGCGCCACTGTCATTTCACGAGGCGTGGGCACCAAGGTAAAGAATACCGAGATGATTCCAAAAGCCCACAACAAGGTGATGGCGCGCACGGGCAGGACAAAGTAGAGACGCACCTCGGAATTCCTCTCCAACAAGGCAAAAATGGCAAAAATTCCGGCCACACCGGCCGAGGCACCGACCACCAGCCCGCCATAGCGCTCCGGGAATAGAATCATGAGCAGCTCCTGAACGATGCCTCCGGCGACGCCGCAACCGAACAAAGCAACCAGAAATCTTTGTTTGCCCAGCACATTTTCCACGAAATGGCCGACCCACCAGAAGACAATGAGGTTACAGGCAATATGCCATAAACCGGCATGGAGAAATTGAAAGGTAATCAACTGCCACACCCAGCCGTGTTCGAAGCACATGGGAGTCAGGCCCAGCCAGTACTCAATCGGCGCATGCAGGTAAACATCGTTGATGCACTGCAATGCAAAAACCATAACCAGAACGATAGTGAGTATGGCCGTCATCGAGGGTCTCATCGAACCCGCCGGCTCCCGCATATAATCACGATCTTCAAGCATAACGAAGCAACCTAGCCGCTGAACGGTTGCTTTTCAATGGACTTTTGTGCCCGGTGGCGATGCCAGAACATCCGCTCGCGCCGGCGCGGCTGGGATACGAACGGGGAATCGGACGTTGGAGTATTGGAGTGGTGGAGGATTGGGAGGACAAGTTTGCATCACTCCAATGCTCCGTTATCCCGTGCTGATCTGCCCGTCCACGAGATGCACGACCTTCGGCGCGGTGGCAGCCACGTTGGCGTCGTGGGTGGCGATGACGAGCGTGGTTTGTTTCTCGGCGCGCAGGTTTTTGAGCAGATCGATGATTTCACCGCCGGTGTGGGAATCAAGATTGCCGGTGGGTTCGTCGGCCAGCAGCAATTCCGGCTCGTTGATGAGCGCGCGGGCGATGGCCACGCGCTGCTGCTCGCCGCCGGATAGTTCGTAGGGTTTGTGCTCCATGCGATCCTGGAGGCCGACCCGCGCGAGCAGGTCGCGACCGCGCGCTTCCGCCTGCGTCGCGGGCACGCGCGCCACCCGCGCCGGCAGACAGACGTTTTCCAGCGCGTCCAGTTCGGGCAGGAGATAATACGCCTGGAAAACGAAGCCGACGCGGCGGCGGCGGAATTGGGCCAGCTCGCTTTGCGACAGCGCGGCCAGATTCTGGCCGGCGAAATGGATTTCACCCGCGTTCGGCACGTCAAGCCCGCCGATGAGATGCAGCAGGGTGCTTTTGCCGGCGCCGGACGCACCGCGCAAGGCGAGGAATTCGCCGCGCGCCACGTCGAGATTGACACCGCGCAGCACTTCGAGCGCGCGTTTGCCCAGCGTATAGGTCCGGGTGAGATTGCGGGCGGAAAGGAGCGGCTCGTTCATGGGCGGCCTCCGTTGAGAGAATGAAAAACATTCAACATCCAACATTCAACACTCAACGCCCGATCGGAAATCGCCAACGGGATCATTCGGCGTTCGAGGTTGAATGTTGAATGTTCGATGTTCCCAAATTGTTTACTCATGGCGCAGCGCCTCCACGGTGTTCATTTTGCTGGCGTGACGGGCGGGGAGAACTGCCGCCAGGAGGCAGATGACCAGGGAGCCGCCACAGATAATCACGATGTCCGAGGGAATAATCAGCGCCGGCAGTTCGCTGAAACCGTAAATGGAGGCCGGGAACAATTCAAACCCCGTCAACCGGTCCATCACATGCAGAAAATCGTTGCGAATGTACAGGGCGAACAACCCCAGACCAAGGCCGCAGGCGACGCCAAAGATGCTGACGATGACGCTTTGAATTACGAAAACAAACATCACCTGGTTGTGGGAAGCTCCCACTGCCTTCAGCAGGCCGATTTCACTGGTCTTCATCACCACGAACGTGATCAGGGTGCAGGTGATGCCAAAGGCGGCAACCACAACGATGAAAAACATGATGTACATCATCACCTTTTTCTCCACCAGGATCGCGTTGAGCATGGTGGAGTTCTGTTCCATCCAGGTGCTGACTGCGAATTGAGGACCGAGGGTTCGTTCCAATTGCCGTTTTACCTCCGCCGCCTGGTAGGGGTCCGTCAGCATCACCTCCAGCTCATGCACGGAATCACCCAGATCATACAAATCCTGTGCGTTTTCCAGCGACGTGACGATGAACAGGTTGTTGAATTCGTAGTAGCCCACGTCGAAGATGCCGCGCACCTCGTAATCCTCCGGCAAAACGGCCTCCTCGTTGTCCTTGCCGTGGTTTTTACGCATCAGTTCGATATCATGCGGCGAATAAATGGACAGGCGGTCGCCGACGTGCAGCCCCAGATTGCGGGCAAACCCGCTGCCGACGACCACGCCATGTCCGCTCAAATCAAATTTCCCCTCCTCAATGCTCTTGGGCAGGACACTGACGCTGCCTTCGGCTTGAGGATCCACGCCGCGCAGAATGGGCGCATCCACGAGGGTCGGTTTGTTGGTCTCCCCCTGCGTCTCCACCAACACCTTGCCAATCACCAGCGGTGAGACGCCGCGGACATTTTTATTGGACGCGATGATGCCCGCCACCCGGGCGTAGTCCGGCATCGGCCGGCCGCTGCTGTTGAAAACCTGGAGGTGCGAGTTGAAGCCAAGAATTTTTTCGCGCAGGTCGTGGTCGAATCCGCTCATGACGCTGATGACGATGATGAGCACCGCAACGCCGAGGGCGACGCCGATGATGGAGATGAGCGTGATGATGGAAACGAAGGTCCGTTTGGGCCTCAGGTAGCGCAGGGCCAGCAGGAGTTCAAACGGTAATCGAGACATTCTTCACAGGCTAAAGAGGTGACCGGCGGGTGTCAATGAAGGTGAGGTAAAGGTAGTGTCCTAATTTGATTTCTTTTTTATTAACGCAAATAGATGGTGTTCGGGGTTGGTCTGGCCAGCGTGTCGATTTCCGGACGCCCATTGTCGCCATATGTGGCGAAAATGGCTCTGGAAAGAGCACGGTTTTGCAAAGTGCAGCGTTGGCCTATTATCAATTTGGAGACCAAAGAGATTGGTTTCCGTCTGATTTTTTTCCTGGCACCGCATGGGATAAACTGGAATCGGCAAAAATACGATATTCCGTTCGGAATGGGGACGCGCCCTCGGCTATTGGGCAACTTAAAAAAGCATCTGATCGGTGGGTGGGAACGGCTGACCGGCTTGAACGTGCCGTGAAATACATTGATATGGCCCGCTTACAACCATTGACGGTACGCACTGGTTACTTCCGAATTGCAAAACCATACGTAAAAGAAGTTTCCGCAAATCCATTTAACCAAGAAGCCCTATCTCGTATTTCTGAAATTATGGGCAAGTCATATTCTGGTGGTAAATTTGCCGTGACTGATGCTGATACAGAGCGGCCGGTTTCTGTGTTAGCGAGTGAAGGAAATGAGTTTTCTGGGTTTCATCAGGGAGCTGGGGAATTGACAATTTCAGAATTGCTACAAGTTGAACCAGTCAAAAACAGCCTGATTCTGATTGACGAAATTGAAACCTCCCTGCACCCAAGAGCGCAAAGAAGATTAATTCGTGATTTGGCAAACCTATGCCGCGAGCGCGAATTGCAAATCATATTAACCACCCATTCGCCATATGTTTTAGAGGAACTGCCACCAGAAGCCCGCTGTTATATTTTAACAACCAGCGGCAAAAAAATGATAGTTTCAGGTGTCAGTCCAGAATTTGCCATGACAAAAATGGACGATGAATCACACCCCGAATGTGACCTTTATGTGGAAGATGAAAGGGCAAAAATTCTCCTTCGGGAAATCTTAATGACTCAAGCGCCTGATATTGTAAGCCGGGTTCAGATAATTGCTTTTGGGGCGGCCAGCGTGGGGCAATCTCTTGGGCAAATGGTAAAACAAAAACGCTTTGTCAGGCCGACGTTAGTTTTTTTGGATGGCGACCAGCCAGTTGCCGAAGGCACCATTCCGTTGCCGGGTTCGGATGCGCCAGAGCGCGTTGTTTTTGATGGCCTAAAATCGCAAAAATGGGCACTTCTTCCAATGAGAACGGGGCGAGACTTTTCGGCTATTGAAGATGCATGTGCCCGAGCGATGACTATCGGAGACCATCACGAATGGGTATCCTCTGCTGCCAAAACCCTTTCTTTGGGGGGAGATGTTCTGTGGCAGACTTTTTGTGCTGCATGGTCGGCGGATTGTTTATCCAAACTAGAATCTGACAAGATTATCCTACCCATCATGGAGGCTTTGATTTCAAAAGCGTAAATGGGAGAATTTCAAATTAGGACACTACCGAGGTAAAGGTGGTGAGTTGATTTGAAAAGTTGTTGGGATGGGCGGGGAGAAAAATTCCTAAGCCTTAAATCCGACTGGCTAAATAATACCCAATGACCAATTTCAAATGCCCGGTTTCCGTAAATCTATGCGTCATTTGGGCTTCGTCATTCTTTTGTCATTATGGCTTAGAACTTAGTCATTCCTCACGGTAGCGTGGTTTGACCATTCGTCATTCAATGAAGATGTCGGTCTGCCGGAATGTTACGGGGGTAATGAAAATGGATTGCCTTTGGGCGGGGTTGAATCAATTCGCGGCAAGAAGAGCTGGCTCAGAAACAAATAGATCCAGCCCAGCGCGAAGTGCATGCCGAAGAGAAAACAGAATTGAATCAAGTCCAGCGCGGCAAAATCATAAAGCCCAATGGCAGCGGTCAGCAGCAACGCGCCCGGCATCAACGCCGCGCCCGCCAGTTTCCAGCTGCCGCGGAAATCCAGATTGCGGTTTGCAAAAAAGCCGATGAGCCACGCCGGCAGAAAATAAACCGTCGCCAGCGCCGCCCACAACAACATGAGGCCCGCCACGACGGCCAGGAGCGAGATGGCCAGCCATTCCGGCTCCCACGCGCCCCAGAGCGGTTCCAGTTCGGTGCGATTGAAGGCAATGATCCAGTCGGATGGATAGTTCCATTCGGCGTAGCCGAGCAGCGAAAAAACGCGGAGGGTGTCCCGGCCGAATTCGAGTTGCACGTCGGCTGGCGAATGGATCTGGCCGCTGTGATTCGGGTCCACAATGAATGCCAGGAACCGTCCTTCGGCGAGGTCCTGGGGCAGGTTGCCGGGCCAGTCCAGCTGGCCGGAACGAATGGCGCCGGTGGCGGGCAGATTCCGGATGGCGGCGCGCACGGTCGGGAAACAGCCGTTGGAAAGAAACCCGACGATGGTTGCGGCAGCAAGCGACGCGACGACGAATTGCACGAGGAGCAGGCGGCTGAACCGGGCGTGCGCAAACGCGGCCACGCCGCGCGGCGTCAATGGTTCCCAGGCAAAAGTTGTGTCAGCCGATGCGCTCATCGAACCGCAGATTAACAGAAACCAGCCGCGTAAGAAATCAATCCATATCCCCGGCAAGTGGCAGGTCAATGGGATTGAAACCGGTGGGGCGAGACTCCCGGCGAGCCGAAATGAAGACCAAGGCCGTTCGGCTCGCGAGGACGCTCGCCCCACCCAATTTACTCACCACCTCGCGGCATGCTGTAAACATTACGCCTTTTTTTCCCCGGCAGGCGGCGGCGGGGGATTTTGATTGGGGGGCGGCGCGTGGATGACCACCACGGGATAACGAAGTTTCATCACGTCATCCACCAGCACCTCAACGAAATAGGTCCCGGCGATTTTGAATTCGACCTGGCCGAAGACCATGACGTTGGTCGAATGCAATCCCGGCTCGCGCAGTTCAAATTTCATTTCTCCCTTGCGCAACACCGTGGTCTGATCGGGCGCGATGAGCCGAACATTTTCGGTGAACTGGCCGATGCCCGCCGTCCAGCGGTTGAAGACGCAAAGCCGTCCGGCCACGATGGGCAGTTGCGGCACCCGGAGAAAGTTGATGACGCCGATGATGAAAAAATTTCCGTTGGCTTCCTGGCGGACCTCCTCGCACAGCAGCGAGGCTTGCAAATCCGGTAGAATTCGGGTGGCTTCCATATATTTGTTAAATAGTTAAAAGTTGATCAGTGACTGGTTGAATGGGTAACTCGTCAATTGTGAATCGAAATCAAGCACTTGTTTGACGAATCACTCATTTAACCGGTTGTATTCAATTCCGCTGCCCGCACGGTGTTCTGCATCAGCATCGCAATGGTCATCGGGCCGACACCGCCGGGATTCGGCGTGATTTTGCCGGCAACCGGTTGCAGCCCGGCAAAATCCACGTCGCCCACCAGCCGGGAACCGCCTTTGGCTGCCGGGTCGGCGACACGGTTGACGCCCACGTCAATAACGACCGCGCCGGGCTTCACCATGTCCGCCTTCACAAATTCGGCGACGCCCATTGCGGCAATCAAAATGTCCGCGCGGCGGCAATGCGCCCGGATGTCGCGGGTGCCGGAATGGCAGATCGTGACGGTGGCATTCGCGCCCTTGGCCTTCTGGCAGAGCAGGGCGGCCATCGGTTTGCCGACAATGTTGCCGCGGCCCAGTATCACCACTTCCGCGCCGTCGGTTTTCACCTTCGAGCGCACGAGCAGTTCGCGGATGCCCGCCGGCGTGCAGGGTTGAAAACCGGCCGGGTCGCCGAGCATCAGTTTGCCGACGTTGACCGGATGAAAACCGTCCACGTCCTTCTGCGGCAAAACCGCCGAGTAAATGATTGCTTCGTGAATCTGCTTCGGCAGCGGCGCCTGGACCAGGATCCCGTGCAGCCGCGTATCGGCGTTCAGCTTTTTCAACAGCGCGAGCAATTCATTTTCATTCGTCGCTTCGGGCAGGACGTGGGTTTCGGAAAAAATGCCGAGTTCGGCGCAGATTTTCTCCTTGCGACCGACGTAAATCCGGGACGCCGGATCTTCGCCCACACGAACGAACGCGAGGCCCGGTCGGACCCCGCGTTGGTTCAATTCAGCGACGCGCTGCGCCAGTTCCCGCTGGATTTGCGCGGCGATGGCGCGCCCATCAATGAGCTTGTGATTGTCTGGGGCTGCGCAGGATGGGGTGTTGGACGGCATTTTGGGCAATCACCTGGATGCTCTGGATGTTGATAAGCGGGGTGTCCTTCCAGCGTGCATCAAGACCCTCCTCGCCCGTGACGATAATCCGCATGTTGACGTATTTGCTCAGGTCGAGGCTCGGCGAAGTCGTGTACAGATAATTGATGTTGATGTCCGTCGTCGGGTCATACAATTCGAATTTCGTCGGCGCTTGGGGGCTGACTGTGGCGCGCACGACACCTTCGTGGGACACGACGCGCGGCTGCGGAGCCTGGGGTGCGGTGGCCATTGTTTGAGATTCGGTAACCGGCGTCGGCGCGGGCGCGGGTGCCGGGGCCGGAGCTTCCTGCTTCAAATACATCGCGGCCACAAAGGCATAGCTGTTGGCGGGCGGATCAATTTGCATCCAATCGCCTTTGGTGGTGATTTCGTTCACCGCCGTGCCCCGCTCGATGACGCCGAGAACGCTGTAATTTTCGCCGGGACCACCGCGCATGTTCACCTTCTTCGCCGATACCGTTTTGCTGGCGGCGTCAATGTACTTCGCGCTGACCCAGACATGCGTGCTCGCAGGCAGGGCGATCTTGGCCCATTGCGCGGGCTCATTGGCTTTATGCTTGTCCAGATTGATCTGGTCCAAAACCGTCACGGATTCGCCCTTTTTCAAATGGGCGACCACTTCGCCCTTGAGGCCGGCCTGGCCGCGGGCATTGATGTTGGCGGCAACCTCCGCCGGGCCGGGAACGAGTGTGACCGCCGGCTCGTTGATGGGTTTGGCCGGCGCGGCCTTGTGCTTTTTCTTGACGGGTGCCGCAACCGGGGCCGGCTCCACCACCGGCGCGGGGGTGCTCGGTGCCGGTGCGACCGCCGGAGACGGCGCGGGGATGGGAGGCAATGTGTTTGTATTGTTTTGCGCAACCGCGCTTGTCGCGAGCATCACGCCCAAGATCAACCAGCAATTCATTTTCATATTTCCTGAAGTAAAGTTCTTATTTCTGTCTCTGTCAATGTCCGCCATCGGCCCGGTTTCAACTCGCCCAGCTTGATTTTGCCAATCTGCGTCCGCTGCAACCGTTTTACCGCCAGACCTTGCGACTCAAACAATCTCCGCACCTCGCGGTTTTTGCCTTCGCCCAATTCCAACTCCACCACGCTCCGCGCGCGACTGCCGGAAACGAGCCGCGCCGCCAGCGCCCGGAGCTGTTCGCCCGCGTGCCACACCCCGCGTGTGAACTGCCCGAGCATCGCCTTGTCCACCTGGCCTTCAACGGTGGCCACGTATTTTTTGCGGACACCGTAGCGCGGATGGGTCAGGTGCAAGGCGAATTGTCCATCATTGGTCAGAAAAATCAATCCCTCACTGTCGAAATCCAGACGGCCCACGGAATGCAGATTTTGCCACTCTTTTGGCAATAAATCATGGATGGTCTGACGTTTCAGTTCATCCCGGGCCGAACAAACACAGCCGGCCGGCTTGTGCAGGGCCACGTAAAGCTTGCGTTTGGCGCGGACTGGCTGTCCGTCCACCGTCACTGCGTCATGGATGGGATCAACCTTGGTTCCGAGCTGGCTGACTTCCCGGCCGTTGACGCTGACGCGCCCGGCCAGGATGATTTGTTCGCCCGCGCGGCGCGAAGCCACGCCGGCATCGGCGAGGAATTTTTGAAGTCGAATGCCAGGAGACATGAGACAAATGACCCGAATCTCCGCTGCCAGTCACCTGCCTGCCGCGCCGAAGCTTCTGCGCGAAGGCGGGTCACCCGCCACATTCTACACGTCCGGCTTGGTTTTGCGGAGGCCGGTGATGCGGTCGCCGTCCTTCCACTGGCCGCGCTTTTTGAGAAGTTCGGTGCGCTCAAAGCGCTTGAGGACATTGCGCTTGCCACCGAGGGTGGACGCCGCGCGCAGACTGCGATGCTGTGACATAAATTATTTTGGTTGAATTTCGGTAAAAAACGAGCGCAAAGCATAGCTTGTTTCCGGCTGATTGCAAACGGTTAATTTGGCCATGCCACGACAAAAATCCGTGATTTTCGGAGGGGCGAGTTACACGAGCCCCTGACTTGCCGGGAAATCACAAGAGATGGGGGCTCGCAGAGCTCGCCCCTCCGTTTTTTGTTTTAACGCACGGCTTACTCTCTGCGACCACGGCTGGTTGAAAATTACGCTGGACAATAATTTTCGCCCAACTCAGCCTTTAATCGTGAATCAGGACAGGCCACAAAATTCTAGCAACCAAGAATCGTCAGGCACACTACCCGATACGCAATCAGGTTTGAAACCGCTCGCAGTTATCTGCAAAGTTTTCGCGAGTATCGAAGCGATCGCAGTTGCTTGGTTTATGATCGGTCTAGATGTTTACATGTTGCGCGCAACCGAACCACCCCGGGACATACAAAATTGGGGAACACCAGCGTATTATCACCGGCTATATTTTTCCATTGCCATTACCTCACTGCTCGCCATCCTCGTAATCATACCCAATCGTTGGCTCGTCTTTTCGAGGGTAGTTTTCGTCCCGTTAATTATCATCGCGCTGCTGCCACTTTGCTTCAGTTTATTTCTAATATTTAGCGATTTTGACCTAATTTCCCACGAGTTTCTTGAGACACTTGAGTGGTGGATGATTTCGATATTCTTTTCAGTGCCGTGGCCGCTCTCACTCATTTTTAGTCGTATGCGTTTCCGAAGAGGAGGGATTTTTATGTATGCCTAATTAGACGATAGGCCACATCCAGTAGTTAATTTTTCGCCCGTTTAATTCCGCTCCGCCACCCGCACCACTTCGCCCCGCAGGGCATCCAGCGCCACCGGCTTGCACAGCACCGGCAACTCGACGGAATCGATGAATTTCTGAAATTGGGAACGGGCATCCAGACCGATGATGAAAATAAACCGCCGGGCCAGCGACGGATTCGTGCGTCCCACCGTGGCATACAACAGGTCGCCTTCCACCCCGGCCATCTGAAGATCGCAGACCACGGCGTCGAGCTGATGCTGGAGGACAAATTTTAACGCCAGTGCGCCATCGGGCACAATCGTGGCCTCGTAGCCGTCACTTTCGAGGGATTCTTTGAGGGACCAGGCGAGTGGAATATCGTCGTCCACAATCAGGACGTGTTTCTTGAGACGTGTGCCGTTGACAGTTTCCATGACAGCCGGCGTTGACTGGATAATACCCTTGAAGGCGCTTAACGCAAGCTTTTTCAAGCGTTTGCCCACCATAGCGCCAAGGTAACATGAGGCTCTGGCTGAATTTACGATATGCGATTTACGATTTACGAGACCGACTACGACCCCGGCGCACCGCGTCAATCGTATATCGTAAACCGTAAATGATCCGCCTAACGCCGGCTGCGGATGTGATTCAAACGGGCATCCTTATGGACTCAGGTCTTTCCCGCCAAAGCCTGTTCCCGTTCCAGCAACGTGGGGTGCGAATAGTAAAAACCGCTGTAGAGCGGGTGCGGCGTGAGGTTGCTCAGGTTCTTCTCGTTCAGCTTGCGCAACGCGCCGACCAGCGATTGCGCCCCGCTCATCACCCCGGCGGCGAAGGCGTCGGCCTGATATTCGTAACGCCGCGACCACCAATGGATCAGCGGTGAAAACCAGAACGTCACCGTTCCCGCCAGCAGTCCAAACAGCAGCAGCGCCGGCGCCACGTTCCCCGGTTCAAAGCCGAAGGCACGATAGAACGCTTCCTGCCGGGCCAGAACGGAGATGAAATAAAAACCGGCCAGCGAACTGGCCGCCGAGAAGGCCAGCATTTT
>JBEKSU010000004.1:0-36434 GCA_049516755.1 Verrucomicrobiota bacterium
GCTGGTCCTGACTCCCGATCTGGATCCCAATATAAGGAAGCTGGAAATGCAACTGCCGGTGTTCATCCTGCTGGGTCTGGGCAGTGTTTTTGCCGGGGTTTGTTTTTACCGGCTGCGGAAAAAAATGCCGTTCGTGGGTGCGGGCATGTTGTCGTTGGGCTTTCTGCTGTGGGGCCTTTACCTCGCAAGCTACCCGCTGTCCCAGCAGGATGTACACCTGTACAGCGCCGGGTTTTTTATGGCGGCCGTCTTGCAGCTCTTCATTGCCGTCAGCATGATTGTGCTCGTCCTGGAGGAGGTCCGTTACAAAAACGAGCAGACGCTTGCCGAAATCGCGGCGGTCCGTTCGGAGAAGGAGGCTTTGCAGGTCAAGGTCATCACCACCGAGGAACAATGCCGCAGCCTTTATGATCAAGTGCGCGTCACCGAGGGACTTCAGCGTGCTTATGAAGAGTTGCGCCGGACCCAGCAGGTGGTGGTGCAGCAGGAGCGCCTCCGCGCCCTGGGACAGATGGCCAGCGGGGTTGCCCATGACGTCAACAACGCCCTGTCGCCCATTGTCGCCTATTCGGAATTGCTGCTGAGTACGCTGCCGGATTTGCCCGAGGCCCCAAGACATTACCTCCAAACCATCAACCAGGCCGGCGGGGACATAGCGCAAATCGTCACCCGCATGCGGGAGTTCTACCGGCGCCGTTCCGAGGCGGAACCATTGCTCTCCGTTAACATCAATCAGATCATCGAAGAAGTGGTCGAACTCACCCGGCCGCGATGGCGCGACCTTTCGCAGCGCCAGGGCATCTCCATCCAGATCCAACGCGAACTGGAACCCCAACTGCCGCCGTTGCTGAGTGATCCCAGCGAACTCCGGGAAGCGTTGATCAACCTGGTCTTCAATGCGGTGGACGCCATGCCGCAGGGCGGCACCATCACCTTTGTCACCCGTTCCATCGACGGTCCCGTTTCGGAAGAAAGTGGCGCCTCCGAGCGGCAGCTGCAGGTCGAAGTCAAGGACAACGGCATCGGCATGGATGAAAAAACACGGCAACGTTGTCTGGAACCGTTCTTTTCCACCAAAGCCCAGCGCGGCGGCACCGGACTCGGGCTGGCGATGGTTTACGGTATGATGCAACGCCACGACGGCAACATTGAGATTGAAAGTTCTCCCGGCCGCGGCACCTGTTTCCGGCTCACGTTTCCCATTCGCGAAAAAACTTCTCAAACCGTCCGGGACGCTTCGCCCCAGGCCAAACCGAAACGCTCCCTTCACATCCTCTGCATTGACGATGATGCCCAGGTCCGGCAGCTCCTGGACGATTGTCTGACTCACTACAATCATCGGGTGATGGTTGCCTCCGGCGGGGAGCACGGAATGGAATTGTTCCGCACCGCCATGTTGAAAAACCAGCCTTATGAAGTGGTCATTACAGACCTGGGCATGCCCAAGATGGATGGACACCAGGTGGCCCGAACCATCAAGGCGGAGTCTCCCAACACTCCCATCATCATGATGACCGGCTGGGGCACGATAATGAGGGAAGAAGGCGAAACAGCTTTGGAAGTGGACGCCGTAATCGGCAAGCCGCCGCGCATGAAGGAACTGAACGACTTGCTTCTCCGCGTTACCGCGTCGGGCAATCACCCCGCTTGAGCGATGTTCCGGGCAATTCCTGCCCGCACCAGCCGGTCTTTTTCCGTGCCGTTTCGTGTAAATGCCGGTAAGTTCAAACTCATGTCACGGATCGTGAAATGGCCGGTGGCGCTCACCATTGCCGGCTCTGACAGCGGGGGCGGGGCAGGCATTCAGGCCGATTTGAAAACCTTCGCCGCGCTTGGCGTACACGGCGCGAGTGTCATTACCTGTCTCACCGCACAGAATCCGCGGCGTGTACTCGCCGTCGAACCGTGTTCGCCTGAAATCGTGCGGCAACAGATGAGAGCCGTGTTCGAGGAATTGCGGCCGGCGGCGGCGAAAACCGGAATGTTGTTTTCAGAGGAAATCATTCGTGCCGTCGCGTTTTTTTTCAAAGGGCGGAAACACCTGCCGCTCGTGGTTGATCCGGTCATGATTTCAACCAGCGGCGCCTCACTGCTGAAACCGGCGGCGATCAAAATTTTGCAGCGGCAGTTGCTGCCCCTCGCCGTGCTCGCCACTCCCAATCTCGATGAGGCGGAAATTTTGACCGGACGCAAAATTGCGTCCGTTGAAAACATGCGCGCGGCGGCGCGGGAAATCCACACGCGATTCGGCTGCGCGGCGCTGGTCAAGGGCGGCCATTTGCGGGGAGTGCGCGATGCCGTGGACATTTTTTTCGACGGACGGACGGAATTGCTGTTGCGCGCTCCCTTCGTCCGGGGCGTTTCGACTCACGGCACCGGCTGCACCTACTCGGCGGCCATCGCGGCGGCGCTCGCTCTGGGTCGTGATTTGCCGCACGCGGTTGAAGCCGGCAAACGTCATGTGACTGCCGCCATCGCGCGGAGCTATCGCATCGGAAAACATTTCGCCCTCGGCAATTTTGCCTGAGCGGGCGGAATCTCCCGCGCCACCACCGAAGCCATCAACGCCATTCCCTTTTTCCGCCGGCACGCTACACTGTCGTCGTGGCCGAAACGCTGGTGATCAACGAAATCTATTTGAGCTTGCAGGGTGAAAGCACCTTCGCCGGGCTGCCCTGCGTTTTTATCCGGCTCACCGCCTGCGATTTGCGCTGCTCATATTGCGACACCGCCTACGCCTTTGCCGAAGGCAAAAAAAAATCACTCGCGGAAATCCTGGCGGAAGTGAAACGCCTCGCCGCGCCATTTTCAAATCCGCAATCCGTAATCCGCAATCCGCAATTGCCCCTGATCGAACTTACGGGCGGCGAACCGTTGCTCCAGAAAAATTCCCTGCCGTTGATGAAGCGGCTTTGCGACGATGGATTCACCGTATTGCTTGAGACCAGCGGTGCGCATGACATCTCGGCGGTTGACCCGCGTGTCCGGCGCATCATGGATTTGAAATGTCCCGGCAGTGGCGAGGCCGGACGTAATCGCTGGTCCAATCTCAAGCACCTGAAAGCGACCGACGAGGTCAAATTCGTCATCGGCACGATTGAAGATTACGAGTGGGCCAGGCAGCAAATTGCCGAACACCGGCTGAATCTGGTATGCCCCCTGCTTTTTTCGTGGGTGCATCCGCTGGCGCCGGAGCAACAAAATAAATCATTGAAAAAGGTGCCCGCCGGCCAGACGCCGGTTTCGCGGCGCGAATTGGCGGAAAGAATCATCGCCGACGCGCTGCCGGTGCGGTTTCAAGTTCAACTGCACAAAATCATCTGGGCGCCGGAACAAAGGGGAGTTTAGTGAGCAAAAATCGTCAAATTCTTGACCAGCTGCGTGATTACGAGTCGCGCAACATTGTGTTCATGGAGCCGGACGGCTCCTGGCCCATCGCTTGGGAACGTGCCAAGGACGTTTTCGTCTGGGACGCTGACGGGAAAAAATATCTCGATTTGACCGCCGCATTTGGTGTCGCCGCCGCCGGCCACGCCAACCCGCGCGTCGTCAAGGCCGGGCAAACCCAGATGTCCCGGCTCTTGCACGCCATGGGCGACGTGCATCCGCACGCGCGCAAAGCCGAACTCGCCCGCGATCTGAGCCGGATCACCTTTGAGCGCTGGAGCAATGGCAAAAAATCGGGCAAGGTCATTTTCGGCAATTCCGGTTTTGAAGCCGTCGAGTCCGCGTTCAAAACTGCGATGCTGGCTACCGGCAAGCGCGGGGTGATCGCCTTCGAGGGCGCGTATCACGGCCTCGGCTACGGCGCGCTTAATGCCACCCACCGCAATTTTTTCCGCAACCCGTTTAACTTTCAAATTCGCGAGTTTGGGAAATTCGTGCCGTTTCCCAAAAAATCCGCCGACCTCGCCACCGTGGAATGGTCCATCCGCCACCTTTTTCGCCGCGAATGGATTGGCGCGATCCTCGTCGAACCGGTGCAGGCCCGCGGCGGCATCAATGTTCCGCCCAGGGAATTTCTGCCGCTGCTGCGAAAACTTTGCGACGACCACGGTGCGCTGCTGATTCTCGATGAAATCTATACCGGCTTCGGCCGCACGGGAAAATGGTTTGCCTGCGAACACACCGGCGTCGTGCCCGACCTGGTCTGCCTGGGCAAGGCGCTCACCGGCGGTTTTCCGCTCTCGGCCTGTGTTGGCCGCGCTGACCTGATGGACACCGCTTGGCCGGCCTCACGCGGTGAGGCAATTCACACCAGCACCTTCCTCGGCCATCCCGTCGGCTGCGCGATGGCGCTGGCCCAAATCAAGGAAATTGAAGACCTGGGTCTGGCCGAAAGCAGCGCCGAACTGGGCGAATTCCTGCTGGGCGAATTGCAATCGAAGATTTCAAATCCGAAATTGCAAATCGCCGTGCGCGGTTTGGGTTTGATGGCTGGTATCGAACTGCACCTGTCCGACGGCCGGCCGGCCACAGACGCGGCCATGCAAGCCATCAGAACCATGTTGCAGCGCGGCTTCATCCTGTTGCCCGAAGGCGAGCATGGCAACATCATCAGCTTCACCCCGCCGCTGACCATCACCAAAGCGCAACTGACCAAAGCTGTCAGTGCCCTCGCGGAAGTTTTGACTCAGGAATGACCGTGGGTTACACTGATGACAGGATTGATGGATAGTTGGATTAATGGTGGGGCCCCGGACGCTCCCTCTTCATTTATCCATCAATCCATTCATCCACGAATCCATTTTTATCCGTGTCCATCCGTGTTCATCCGTGGTTAAATTCTGCCCGTGAAACTTTCGGAAATGCGGGAACTGCTGACAACGCGCGGGATTCAACTGACGAAATCCCTCGGCCAGAATTTTCTGCACGATGGCAATCAACTCCGGCGTATCGTTGATGCGGCAGAATTGAACAAGACGGATAAAGTTCTCGAAATCGGCCCGGGGCTGGGTCCGCTGACGGAATTGCTCCTGCAAAATGCGGGTGAGGTTTTGGCCATCGAAAAGGACGCCCGGCTCGTTGATTTTTTGCGTGAGCGGTTCAACGTAGCGCCGGCGTCCCGCCTGCACGGTTTGGAGAAAAATTTGAAAGCAGGCGAGACGCCTGCGCTACACTTGCTCCACGATGATGCTTTGGAATTTTTGAAACGCGAGTCGCGCGATTGGCACGATTGGAAGCTCGTGGCGAATCTGCCCTTCTCCGTCGCTTCCACCATTTTTGTGGAGCTGGCGAAATCGCCCAAACGACCGGAACGGATGGTCGCGACATTGCAGCTCGAAGTGGCCCACCGGCTCATGGCCAAAGCCGGTGACGATGATTACGGCGTGCTGACGCTGCTGCTTCAGCTCGACTACGAGCTGCGCGAGTGGTTCAAGATTCCGGCAACCTGTTTTTTCCCTGCCCCGGACGTGGACTCAGCCTGCGTGGTTTTGATCCGCCGCGCCCAACCGCTTTTGCCCGAAAACCAGCGCGCGAATTTTGTGAAAATCGTGAAGCGCGCATTTTCGCAACGGCGGAAAATGATGCTGAAATTACTGAAGCAGGATTGGCCAGAACAAAAATTGAAACAGGTATTTCAACAATTGTGCCTCTCACCGCAGGAGCGCGCGGAGAAATTGAGCTTGGAACAATTCGTGGCGTTGACACAACGTGTTGCGTGATGCGGGTTTCGTCGAGTATTGTGCCGGTGCTTCCTGCAGCTTTATGCAACCTGCGGCACGGAACACGATCCATGAGCGAGGAAATTTTTAATGTCGTCAACGAGTACGACGAGGTGATTGATGCCAAACCGCGCAGCGAAGTGCATCGGCTCGGCCTGAAGCATCGCGCGGTGCATGTGCTGGTCTTCAATTTACGCGGCGAGGTTTTTCTCCAAAAGCGCTCGATGACCAAAGACCGCGAGGCGGGCAAATGGGATTCCTCGACCTCCGGCCACGTGGATTCCGGCGAGGATTACGACGCCTGCGCGGTGCGCGAATTGCGCGAGGAAATCGGATTGACCGTCGCCCAAGCGCCGGAGCGGCTGTTCAAAATCGCCGCGTGTCCGGAGACGGACGCGGAATTTGTCTGGGTCTATCGCTGTCAGGCCGAAGGGCCGTTCCAACTGCATCCTGATGAGATTGAAATTGGCGGCTGGTTTGCGCCGGAAACGATCACCCGCTGGATTACGGAAAAGCCGGAGGAATTTGCCGGTGCGTTCCGGTTGATTTGGGGAAAATATCTAGCCGCAGAGACGAAGGGTGAAATTTAATTTGGCATAACGCACCACCCCCAGCCCTCTCCCCCAACTCCCGTTGGCAAAGAGGGAGAATCGGACGCCGTCTCAAGCGGCACGGGTGATATGGTTTATCCGTGTCCATCCGTGGTTAAAAACGTTTCCCGCCTTTACTTGCGGCAAAAATGGAGTAGTTATTTAGCCATGCAAAATTTTCTGGTTCCGATTGTGGTTGAACAAACCGGCCGCGGCGAGCGCAGCTGGGATATTTATTCGCGCCTGCTCGTTGACCGCATACTTTTCCTCGGCACCCCGGTGGATGACATGGTTTCGAACGTCATCATCGCGCAGCTTTTGTTCCTGCAAATGTCTGATCCCAAGAAGGACATTCATCTCTACATCAACTCCCCAGGCGGCAGTGTTTCGGCGGGTCTGGCGATTTACGACACGATGCAATATCTCACTTGCGACGTGAACACCTATTGCGTCGGGCAGGCGGCGAGCATGGCCGCGGTCCTGCTCGCGGCGGGCACGAAAGGCAAGCGTTATTCCTTGCCTCATGCCGACGTGATGATTCACCAAGTCCTTGGCGGCGCGGAAGGTCAGGCAAGTGACGTGGAAATTCGGGTGCGACATATGTTGAGAAAAAAACAGATTCTCAACAAAATCATTGCAAAACATTCAGGCCAGACACCCGAAGCAGTGGAAAAAGCCTGTGACCGCGATAATTTCATGTCGCCCGAGGAAGCAAAAGCATTTGGCCTCGTGGATCAAGTAGTGCAATCCCGCAAGGAAATCCCCGGCGCGGAGAAAACCTCGGTGGTTGTGTGAGAAATGTTGGAGTTCAACCTTTAGGTTGTCGGTCGGAGAGCACGCTAAAGCGTGAACTCCAACAAAATCGTAAATCGTAAATTCCCCGTGGCCCGTCCGACCAACATCACCATGTGCAGTTTCTGCGGCAAGTCGCACGCGGAAGTGCGCAAGCTGATTGCCGGACCGGACGTTTATATTTGCGACAACTGCATCATTCTCTGCAAAAACGTCCTCGACCGGGAATTTGCGGTCGCCGCCAAAAAGCAGCAGCCGAAGTTCACCGTTCCCAAACCGGCGGCCATCAAACGGCAGCTTGACCTTTATTGCGTCGGCCAGGAACACGCGAAAAAGACCCTGGCCGTGGCGGTGCATAATCATTACAAGCGGATCCAGTCGGAACCGGCGGCTAAAGAAGAGGCCGGCAAATCTCCACCTCAGCCGCACGCCGACGTGGAAATCGAGAAAAGCAACATTCTGATGATCGGGCCGACCGGTTCAGGCAAAACGCTGCTCGCGCGCACGCTCGCCAAGATTCTCGACGTGCCATTCGCCATCGCCGACGCCACGACGCTCACCGAGGCCGGGTATGTGGGCGAGGACGTGGAAAACATCATCCTCCGGCTGCTTCAAAGCGCCGATTACGATGTAAAGCGCGCCCAGCGCGGCATTGTTTACATTGACGAGATTGACAAGATCGCGCGCAAGGCGGAAGGCCCGTCCATCACCCGTGACGTTTCGGGTGAAGGCGTGCAGCAGGCGCTCCTCAAAATCCTTGAGGGCACGGGCTGCAACGTTCCGCCCCAGGGTGGACGCAAACATCCGCAGCAGGAATACATCCGCGTGGACACGACGGACATTTTGTTCATCTGCGGCGGCGCGTTCATCGGGCTGGAAAAAGTCGTCCACCGGCGGCTGGGCCGGCACGTGATGGGTTTTGGAGCAATCGGGGAAGCGCACAAAAGCGCCGGTGCGGCGCGCAATGAAATTCTCCAGCACGCCGAACCGGAAGATTTGCTCAATTTCGGCTTCATTCCCGAATTTGTGGGCCGATTGCCGGTGATGACGACGCTGGCCGAATTGACCGAAGCGGAACTGGTGGCCATTCTCACCGAGCCAAAAAACGCGCTGACGAAACAATACGCCAAGCTCATGGCCATGGAAGGCGCGGAACTGGAATTCACCCCGGACGCCCTGCACGAGCTGGCGGCACAGGCGCTGAAAAAGGGCACCGGCGCGCGGGCCTTGCGCGGATTGATCGAAAAATTGATGCTCGATCTGATGTATGAAGCGCCGGACAACGGCAGCATCATTCACGTCAAGATCACCCGTCCGGTGGTACTGGGCGAAAGCAAACCCATTGTGCGGCGCAAGCAGGACCAGGCGGCGGCGTAAAAATGGTTGGGTGGAAAAAGTTTTTTGCCCGCCCTCAACCTGACCTTCTCCCCCAGGAGAAGGAACAGCAATCGTGGTTTTTGTTTTTTTGCGGATGGTCGTCCGGCAAATCCAGTCGCAGGTTTTTCAATGAGCCGGCGGATGATTCTCCTTCTCCTTGGGGAGAAGGCCGGGTTGAGGGAGAGCGTTGCAACCAGTTTCCCGCACAACATCTTCTGGACAAACTTTTTTGACGGGCGCAAAGTCAAAATTGTGAAACAAAAAACACCAGTAAAAATATGATGCCTATCAAATTAAAAACCAACAAAACGAACCGGTTTTATATCAAATACCAGAAGACTTCAGGGACATTTGACTACTCCGGCTTGGTGAATTTAATTGTTAAAATGGGGCCATGCTTTAGGCAGCTTCGCTTTAACAATCCAATCGGTTCAGGTGAAAATCGAACCAGAAAGCTGAATGGGAACGAGATGCTAGAGCTGTGGCAAGATGTGGCGCGGGCAACACCTAAAACTTAATATGAGCCTGTTCGTAGATATATTGAAAATGGCCGTAGGTCGTGGAAAAGGAATAAAGGGTTGCATTAAAGAAGCGGAATCAGGTGTCGACGATGAAGACGTTCTTTTGAAACTGATTTGGCAGGCCATCCGAACCAAGTTTAAGAATGTCATCATACAAGCTTTTCAAGACGGCGACCAAGCGTGGCAGCAATTATTACGAGCAGAACCGGATATTCTAATTACGGACGACAAAATGCCGGGTTTGACCGGGGAAGATTTAATCCGGCGTCTGGCAGAAACAGGGGTTCCATATCCAATAATCGTTACATCTGGTTGGCCTCCAACAGAACGGTGGGTGCGCGAATACGCGGACAAGAATTTGAACATTACCTTTCTGCGTAACCCTTTCACATCTGAACAATTATACGGTGAGTTGTCCCGGCAACTTGGATCGAAACTGAAATGTCGGAGTGAATCTGAAGAAGAAGTATTTAAAAAGGAACAAAAGCAACGCGCGACGTTGCCAAAACCCGCATCCAAAGAGGAACGAGAGATTCAAAAGCCGGCGCTAACGCTCAGGGATGCACTTAAATTTAATCTCAAAAAGAAGTATAATTCCGTCGAAGAGGTCGAAGCCGAGCACATGGTCACTGACTCTCGACTCGGTGATAGGCCAGTGCCATTCGGCTTTAGCAACAGTGAATGGCGAGAATTGCTTGCCATAATGCAAGACGGTGATGAGCTGTGGACATTTTCCACCAGTAACGAAAGTTGGGATAATATGGCAGGCCGTGCAGGTGTCTCACTTGTTCGAGGCGGCAAGATCATTGATTCCATCGTGACGCGGATGAATTGACCAAAATCATTACCCGAAAAATTTCTGGATTTCCTTCACCACTTCCACGAACCGGGCCACCTCGGATTTGGTGTTGTAAAAATAAAAACTCGCGCGGGCGCGTAAATCGTGAATCGCAAATCAGACGCCAATATCTTCATTCCAAAGCTCCGGGTGCGCGGCGATGAAATCGCGCATGAGTTGGATGCAGGCCGGGTCTTGCAGCACTTTCACCTTCACGCCCCGTGATCGGACGTAGGCCTCCGGGCCTTGAAAAGTTTTGTTTTCGCCGACGACGACGTGCGGGATTTTGTAGAGCAAAATTGCACCGCTGCACATCGGGCACGGCGACAAGGTGGAATAAAGCGCGCAACGCTGATAGACCGACGCCTTGAGCCGCCCGGCATTTTCGAGGCAGTTCATTTCCGCATGGTGAATCACGCTGCCGCGCTGCACCCGCTGGTTGTGGCCGCGCCCGATGATTTTGTCATCCAGCACCAGCACCGAGCCGATGGGGATGCCGCCTTCAGCCAGCCCTCTTCTGGCTTCTTCAATCGCCGCTTGCAGGAAAACATCCATGCCCGATTGAAACAATTCCATTGTGCGATGACAAGCTGTCGGAGGGGCGAGTTATACGAGCCCCTGAATTTTGGGACTCGCAGAGTTCGCCCCTCCGGATAAATTACCGGTCGAAAATCTGGCGGATGACGTCTTCGATGGGCACTTCTTGAATGTCAATGTCGCTCACCGCCAAATCATCGAGCAATAATTTGCAGACGGGGATGACGCGGTCGCGTTTGACTTTGAACTGGATCGTGCCGGCGTTTTTTTCGACGATCTCGCCGTAGCGCGCCAGCTTTTCCGCCGGATAATCGTTTGCCTTTTCGCATTGAATGGTGACGAGTTTGAAATCGGCGAAGCGATCCAGGATTTCGCTTAATTTGCCATCGAAGAAGATTTTGCCACGGTCGATGATGATGACTCGCTCACAAAGCGCCTGGATGTCGGCCATGTAATGGCTCGTGAGCAAAATCGTCGTCTTTTGCGCGGCGTTGTGTCGCTGAATGAATTCGCGGACGATCTTTTGCGAAACCACGTCGAGACCAATGGTCGGTTCGTCGAGGAACAACACCTTGGGCTGGTGCAGCAGCGAGGCGATTAATTCCATTTTCATGCGTTCGCCCAACGACAATTCACGGACGCTGACGTTGAGCTTGTCGCGGACGCTGAGCATTTCGCTCATTTCGGCGACGGTGCGCTCAAACCGGTCGGCGGGGATGCCGTAAATTTTCGCGTTCAGTTCGAGCGACTCGCGCGCGGGCAGGTCCCACCAAAGCTGGTTTTTCTGGCCGAGCACGAGCGCAAACTGACGACGATAACCGTCGGCGCGTTCCCACGGAACGTAACCGAGCACGCGGGCCGAGCCGCCGGTGGGATAAAGCAGGCCGGCGAGCATCTTGAGCGTGGTGGTCTTGCCCGCGCCGTTGGGGCCGAGGAAACCGACGAGCTCGCCGGGTTCAATCTTGAAGCTGACGTCGTTGACGGCGATGGTTTGTTCGTATTGGCGGTTAAACAGTCCTTTGATGGCGCCGCCAAACCCCGGCTGCTTTTTGTAGGTGCGAAAGGTCTTGGTGAGACCGCTGACTTCAATGACAGGCATTGGAGAAGTTTCAAGGTTCAAGTTTTCAGTTTCAAGTTATTGTTCAACTGAAAACTGAAATCTGCGAACTTGAAACTACCGCATCAACTGCTTCTCCAGATAATGGACGACCTGGCGGACGTTGGCGTCCACTTCCATGCGGTCTTTGACCAGGCGGCAGGCGTGCAGCACCGTTCCGTGGTCGCGTCCGCCGTAGGCTTCGCCGATGGTATTGAGCGAACTTTCGGTCATCTGGCGCGAAAGATACATGGCAATCTGGCGCGGGAAGGCGATGTTTTCCGGGCGGCGCTTGCTGGTCATGTCGGCCAGGCGAATGTCAAAATGTTCCGCGACTTTTTTCTGAATGACTTCGATATTGATGGAAAAACGACCTTCTTCGTGCAGGACTTCACGCAGCAAACCTTCGACGACTTCGATGGTGAGTTTCTTGCCCGTGAGCGAAGCGTAGGACGCCACGCGGATGAGCGCGCCTTCCAGCCGGCGGACGTTGGTGCGGATGCGATTGGCCAGGAAATTCATGATGTCGTCCGACAGGGTCACGCCCATGATCTGCGCCTTCTTTTGGAGAATGGCCAGGCGCATTTCCACATCCGGCGGTTGCAGGTCGGTGACCAGACCCCATTCGAACCGCGAGACGAGGCGGTGTTCGAGCCCCTGAATTTCACTGGCCGGGCGGTCGCACGTGAGCACGATCTGCTTGTGCCCCTCGTGCAGCGCATTGAAGGTGTGGAAAAATTCCTCCTGGATGCGTTCCTTGCCGGCGAGAAATTGAATGTCGTCAATCAACAGCACATCAGTCTGGCGATATTTCTTGCGGAACTTGGCGAGCTGGTTGTTTTGGATCCCGTCAATATATTCGTTTGTGAATTTCTCGGAGGACAGGTAGGCGACGCGCGCCCCTTTTTTGTTTCCCGAAACGTGCTGGCCAATGGCGTGCAGCAGATGCGTCTTGCCCAGGCCGACGCCACCGTAAAGAAAAAGCGGGTTATAGGATTTGCCGGGCGCCTGGGCGACGGCGAGTGCGGCGGCATAGGCAAAATTATTGTTGTTACCGACAACGAATGAGTCAAAGGTGTTTTTGGGGTTGAAATGCAATTCGCTGTTGGCCGGGCGCTCGTGAGCGGATTCGGGAACTTTGGTTTTGACCGGAGCTGGCGCGGATGCGGACGGAGCCGGCCCATTTCCCGTGGCGATTTTGAATTTGACCTGAAGCTGGCGGCCGGCAGCAGTGGCAAAAGCATCTTGCAAGAGACTAAGGTAATTGTCCTTGAGCCAGACGCCGCTGAATTCATTGGCGGCCTCCAGTGTCACGTTGTTGCCGTCAATCGCGCAGGCTCGCAACGGCGCGAACCACATGTTGTAGGTGTCGTTATTCAGCCTGGAACGGAGATGTTCCCGCGCCGAATTCCAAATTTTTTCAGCTGAAAGTTGTGTTTGCACTTTGTCAAAAAGCCCGTATTTAAAGCAGTTTATTCACCTAGCCCCCCAACTCAGGGTTGGCTGCCAGTTTCCGACCATGTTCGCCTTGGCAAAGAGCCATGACCCCGTGAAAGCAGACATACCTTCAACTCTACCGCCAAAAGCTTCATTTAACAATCGAAACAACCTGCTTATTTTCAATAACTTACAAAAAACAAAATCACACCACCGTCAAATGTCTGGTAAAAATGATAAGACGCCCCAAACAACTTCAATTAACGTGAGCGTTTTATGCAATTGGAACGAAAGTATCTAGGATAACATATTAACTTTTATTCACGAGTTATTCACAGGGGTCAAAATCAGGGGTTTGCTTGCTTTCTGACACACAAATTTGATTCAGACCGCCTGCTCGCCGGTTTCACCAGTACGAATGCGAACGATGCTCTCGATGGCGCTCACAAAAATTTTTCCATCGCCGATCTTGCCCGTCTTGGCCGCTTTGACAATCGCATCCACTGCGGCAGCAGCCTGGGCATCAGCCAGCACCACCTCGATTTTTACCTTGGGCAGAAAATCCACCGTGTATTCGCTGCCGCGGTAAATTTCCGTGTGCCCTTTTTGGCGGCCAAACCCTTTTACCTCCGCGACAGTCATGCCCTGAACCCCCAAGGCTGCCAGTGCGGTTTTCACTTCCTCCAGTTTGAACGGCTTGATGACGGCCTCAATTTTTTTCATACCTTGTCCGCGCGTAATTTTTTCTGACCGGATGTTAACAGCCAGACCCATGCTGTAAACAGGAATTTTTTCCGATGCCGCCAATCCGACATGGGCGCATCCCCGCCCGCCACCGGGGCGCGGCGTTTACGCTGCTTCATCGTTCGCGGGAGTCCCAATCCCAATCAGTTCGTCCATATCCGCTCGCACGCTGAAGCGGCCTTAAGTGCGCATCCCAGATGCCGGCCACGGGCTTGCTGTAGAGTCCGCATATTAAGCCGGTTCGAATGGACCCCCGACCCGCGCCGAAGAGCCGCTGGAACCCACACCTAATTGGAGGCTGGCCAACAGTAAAATAAGCTAATACTTTTCAAAGTATTATTGACATTAATTAGCAGCCATGATTAACTGGCTCCAGTGCAAGGTGGTTATAAGGCGTTCTTTGATTTTGACAGTTTTCGATCTGGGTTTGGTACAGGCCAGATTGGAGTTCTCCGTAATCTTACGTTGTACTCATCGAAATTCCCCGGGTCTCTCGGTCACCCTCTGACTGATTGACCCGGTTTTTCTTTCTCAATCTGACGTTTCCGGCAAATTTCAGCCTCCGTGCGTTCATTGACACCGCTTTTGGCCGCTGTTACCGTTCGCGCTCCGAAAATGGCGACGGACTACAAAAACACGCTCAACCTGCCGCGCACCGACTTTCCCATGAAAGCCGACCTTGTCGCACGGGAGCCGGAACGGCTCAAAAAATGGCAGGAAACCGGGCTTTACCCAAAAATTCAGGCGGCCCGCGCGACTGCGGAAAAATTTGTCCTGCACGACGGACCGCCCTTTGCCAACGGGGATGTCCACATTGGCACGGCGCTGAACAAGATTCTCAAGGACATCATCGTCAAATACAAAACCCTGCGGAATTTCAGCGCGCCGTATGTGCCGGGCTGGGATTGCCACGGCTTGCCCATTGAGTTCAAGGTCTCGCAGGAGATGCGCAAGGCGGGCGACGCCAGCGCCGACCCTGTCACCATCCGCAAAGCCTGCGAAGCTTACGCCCGGAAATACATTGATATCCAGCGCACCCAATTCAAACGCCTCGGGGTCCTCGGCGATTGGGACAATCCGTATCTCACTCTGAACAAGGAATATGAGGCCGACGAGTTGCGCCTGTTCGCGGACATCGTCGAAAAAGGTTTCGTATATCGTGGCAAAAAGCCGGTTTACTGGAGCATTCCCTGCCGCACCGCGCTCGCCGAAGCCGAGGTCGAATACCAGGACCATGTCAGCCAGAGTATTTTTGTGAAGTTTCCCGTTGTCGGCCAGCTGGACACGTTTGTGCTGATTTGGACGACGACGCCGTGGACGCTGCCGGCCAACCTCACCGTTGCTTACAACGACAAATTCCAATACGTCCAGGTCGAGGTCTTGGGTGAAAAATACATTTTGTTCCGCGGTTTGCTGCCCGCCGTTGCGGAAAAATGCGGCTGGAGCGGTTACACGGAACAACCTTTCGCCGTGGAGAAGCTGGCCCAATTGCAGTACCAGCATCCCTTCATTCCCAAGCGCATCGGCAAGCTCCATCCGGCCGGGTTCGTCACCAGCGACACCGGCACCGGCTTCGTTCACATCGCACCGGGCCACGGCTTGGAAGACTACGGCCTCGGCTCATCCGTCGGCCTGCCGATTTATTCGCCGGTGGACGACGATGGCAAGTTCGCGTACACGAATGAATTGCCCGTTGAGCAGCAAATGCCGTCAGAGATGATCGGCAAATCCATCCTCGAAAAACATGGCAAGAGCGACGCGAACGAAGCGGTGCTGCATGAACTACGTGCCCGTCATGCGCTGCTGCATCAGGAGAATTATCATCACAGCTACCCGCACTGCTGGCGCAGCAAGAGCCCCGTCATTTTCCGCGCGATGGACCAGTGGTTCATCAAGATTGACCACGTAATTTCGGAGGGGCGAGTTACACGAGCCCCAAATCAAAGTCTGGGACTCGCAGAGCTCGCCCCTCCGACAAACACATTTCGTTCCGCCGCCCTCGCCGAGATTGACCGTGTGAAATGGGTGCCGGACTGGGGCGTCAATCGCATCAAAAGCGCGGTGCAGACCCGGCCAGACTGGTGCATCTCGCGCCAGCGCACCTGGGGCGTGCCGATTCCCGCGTTTTACGACGCCAAGGGAGAGCCGATCCTCGCCGCCCAAATTGTCCGCAAAGCCGCCGATTTGATTGAAAAACACGGCTCGAACGTCTGGTTCGAAAAATCCGCCACCGAACTGTGGTCGCTCGTAAAACCGAAGGATTGGAAAGGCGCGGAAGCCGCCGCCAAATCCAATGACACGCTCGACGTGTGGATTGATTCCGGCTCGTCTTCGCGTTCGGTATTGATGCGGCGGGCGGAGTTGCATCATGTAGCGCAGGCGTCCCGCCTGTCTGCCGAAAACAAAAATGTAGGCGAGACGCCTGCGCTACCTTGGCAAGCCGACGTTTATCTCGAAGGTTCCGACCAGCATCGCGGCTGGTTTCAATCGTCGCTGCTCCTCTCGCTGGCCGGCAATGGTGTGGCGCCGTTCAAAACCGTTTTGACACATGGCTTCATGGTGGATGCGGACCGGGAAAAGATTTCCAAGAGCAAACAGGCCCAGGGCGTTTACGAAAAACCGCAGACCGCCGAGGCTTATGTGAAGAAACACGGCGCGGACATCGTCCGCCTGTGGGTCGCTTCGCAGGATTATCGCAACGACATCGTCGTCAGCGAGGAACGCATCGCCAAGGTCGCCGAAACCTACCGCGGCATCCGCAACGCGCTGCGCTACCAGCTCTCGAACCTTTACGACTTCGATCCGGCAAAACATGCCGTCGCCGATGACAAACTCACCGGCCTCGACCGCTGGATTCTTGGCGAATTCTCGAAACTGGAGCAGGAAGTTCTCAAGGCTTACGACGACTACGAATTCCACGTCGTTTATCAAAAAGTCAGCCAGTTTGTGGCCGTCGAGCTGTCTTCGATTTACCACGATGTCATCAAAGACCGGCTTTACACCGACCCGGCCAATTCGCATCGGCGCCGTTCGACCCAGACTACGCTGAATCGGTTGGTGACCGGCCTGTGCCAGGTGCTCGCACCGATTCTGGCGTTCACCGCGGATGAAGCGTGGGAATTTGTGCCGGGTGAAAAGGTGAATTCCGTTCACGAAGCTCTCTGGAATCCGTCGTTGTTTTCGAGAACACCAAAAGAAACATTTAATTGGGGCAGACTTTTTGCATTTCGCGTTGGGGTGTTGCCGGGTTTGGAAGCTTTAAGGCAGAACAAAATTATTGGAAAATCTCTTGAGGCAAAAGTTATGGCAAGAGGTGACGAGGAAACACTCGCTCCAGTAGTTAAATTGCAAAACGATTTTCAGGAGTTATTGGGAGCATCACAATTCACTTTTGAAATTCTCGGTGAACATGGAAAGCAGGGAATAAATTTTGCCTTCAGCCGGGTTGATGCGAATCGCCAGAAGTGCGAGCGTTGCTGGCATTGGGAAACCGACATTGGGCCGGAATTTCATCCTGACCATCCGACAATTTGCGGGCGTTGCATCGAGGCGGTGATGCAATTCAAAACATAATGTCGTGACTGCAAAGAAAGTGAAGTCAAATTGCGTATGGTTACTTCGTTTCTTTGTTGCAATGCTTTGTGGCTAGGCTGAAGCAAAAGGCTATCAATAAAAAAAAGGCCCCAACTGCAATTCCCAATACCAAAGAATCATGGTCACTTTCATTGCACGCCGCAAAGATGCCGCATAGACCGCATATAACGGAAACCAAAGTTAATAATGCACTAGCCAAACCTAGGATCAGATAAATAAATCGGTGGGTACTTGTTCGTCCCTGCCGTTCGGCAGCTTCCATTGCAGATCGCTTTTGCTCGTCACGACATTTCTTTTCGCGTCGCTCTTCTTCAAGTTGCAGACGACTAGCCTCTGCCAATTGCGCGACACGATTTTTTATGTTTAACGCATGCGCTTTGGCATCGTCACCGCCCATTTCGGCATAAGCTTTTGTCCAGAGTCCAGCGACCATTGATTTTTCCTGCAACTCACGCGCAACTGTGACCTAATGAATTTTTTCCTTCCGGTGTTTCGGTGCAATCGGCACTTCGCACTCATAGACTAAAAGGCAATCGGTTACCCGTTCGCCTTTTGCATTTGAGATTTGAATTCGCTCAATACCGGTAGTGTTCAGGCTTGTAGGGGCCTTCGACGGGCACGCCGAGGTAATCGGCCTGTTTCTTGGTGAGCTTGGTCAGCTTCACGCCGATTTTTTCCAGGTGCAGCCGGGCGACTTCCTCGTCCAGTTTCTTGGGCAGGCGATAGACGCCGATCTTGGCGGTGTCCTTGTTCTTCCACAAATCCAGTTGCGCGAGGCATTGGTTGGTGAAGCTGTTGGACATGACAAAGCTCGGATGGCCGGTGGCGCAGCCGAGGTTCACCAGCCGGCCTTCGGCCAGCAGGTAAATGCTGTTGCCGCCCGCAAAGGTGTATTTGTCCACCTGCGGTTTGATGTTCAGCTTGGTGACGCCCTTGGTGGTGTTCAGGCGGTCCACCTGGATCTCGTTGTCGAAGTGGCCGATGTTGCAGACGATGGCCTGGTCTTTCATCTTCGCCATGTGCTCGAACGTGATGATGTCGCAGTTGCCGGTCGTGGTGACGTAGATGTCCGCCTCGCCGAGCGTGTCTTCGACGGTCTTGACTTCAAAACCTTCCATCGCCGCCTGCAAGGCGTTGATGGGATCAATTTCAGTGACGATGACGCGCGCGCCAAAGCCGCGCAACGAGTGCGAGCAGCCTTTGCCGACGTCGCCGTAACCACAAACGCAGGCGACCTTGCCGGCGACCATCACGTCGGTCGCGCGCTTGATGCCATCAGCGAGCGATTCGCGGCAGCCGTAAAGATTGTCGAACTTGGACTTGGTGACGGAGTCGTTGACGTTGATGGCGGGCACGAGCAGCTTGCCCTGTTCGAGCATCTGGTAGAGGCGATGGACGCCGGTGGTGGTTTCCTCGGAAACACCTTTCCAATCCTTCACGACGGCGTGCCAGAAACCGGGGCGTTCCTTCGCCACGCGCTTGAGCAGGGCCTTGATGACGGCGACCTCGTGGTTGTCGCTGGGCATGTTGACCCAGGTGTCGCCGTTTTCGAGTTCGTAACCCTTGTGGATGAGCAAGGTGGCGTCACCGCCGTCGTCCACGATGAGTTGCGGGCCTTTGTTTCCCGGGTACGTTAGCGCGGCGAGCGTAAAGTCCCAATATTCCTCGAGGGATTCGCCCTTGTGCGCGAAGACCGGCGTGCCGGCAACCGCAACGGCGGCGGCGGCATGATCCTGGGTGCTGAAGATGTTGCAGCTGGCCCAGCGCACGGACGCGCCGAGTTCGACCAGCGTCTCGATGAGGATGGCCGTCTCGATGGTCATGTGCAACGAGCCGGTGATGCGCACACCCTTGAGCGGCTTCAACGGACCGTATTTTTTGCGGATGGCCATCAGGCCGGGCATTTCATGCTCGGAAACCTGGATGGTCTTGCGACCCCACTCGGCAAGTGATAAATCCTTCACACAGAAATCGGATTTTGGGGAGTTGGTTTTGGTTTTTGCCATAAATAAAAATATAGAGGTTTGAGGTTGAAGGATTAAGGTTTCAGGCAACACGGCTGCGGGCGCGAATTAGTCCTTGAAGCATCGCCGAAATTTCTTTGCATTCCTGAATGAACTCCAAAGACTGGCTGTGCGGCAAAAGGTCGAGCTTCATCGCCAAATAACACTGTGTTCGCAACTCTGCGGCAGAGCCTTTGGCAATGCGCAGAAAGCGGATCACATCCAGACGACTGTCACGCTCATAGCCTTCCGCAATGTTGGACGGAATGGAAATGGCGGCCCGGGTCATTTGGTCCTTAAAGACGTATTCTTTGGATTTGAAAAATGCCCTGATGATTTTGATGGCGAGACGACAGGCGCGTTTCCATACTTCCAAATCTTCAAAGGATTGATAGGCCATGAAGGTTTAAGGGTTTAGGTTGAAGGTTTCAGGAAAGGCGGTGGAAGGATTCCTGAAACCTGAACCCTTCCACCTTGAACCTTTTCAAATCGCCTTTTTCAGTTCGTTGACCTTGTCGGTCTTTTCCCACGTCAACGCGGGGTCGTTCTTGCCGAAGTGGCCGTAGTTGGTGGTCTTCAAATAAATCGGCCGGCGCAGGTTGAGCTGGTCGATAATGTCCGAGGGCAGGAAGCTGAACACGCGGTTGACGGCGCGGATGATTTTGCTCTCCGGAACGGTTGCCGTGCCGAAGGTGTCCACGCTGACGCTGACGGGGTCGGGATAACCAATGGCATAGGCGAACTGGATTTCACACTTCGCGGCGAGCTTCGCGGCCACGATGTTCTTGGCGACCCAGCGGCCCATGTAAGCGGCGCTGCGGTCCACCTTCGTCGGGTCCTTGCCGGAAAACGCGCCGCCGCCGTGACGGCCCATGCCGCCGTAGCTGTCCACGATGATCTTGCGCCCGGTCAGGCCGGTGTCGCCCTGCGGCCCGCCGGTCACGAAGCGTCCGGTCGGATTGATTAGAAACTCGGTCTTCGGAGTCAGGAGCCGTTTCGGCAGAACCTTTTTAACGATGTTCTCGATGCAAAACTTTTCAATCTCGCGATGCTCCACGTCCGCGCTGTGCTGCGTGGAAATGACGACATTGGAAATGGCGACGGGTTTGTCGTTTACGTAAACGACGGAGACCTGCGACTTCGCGTCCGGCCGCAGCCACGGCACCTTGCCGGTCTTGCGGATGCGGGTGAGTTCGCGGCCGAGGCGATGGGCGAACATGATGGGCGCGGGCATGAGCTCGGGCGTTTCGTTGCAGGCATAGCCGAACATGAGCCCCTGGTCGCCGGCGCCCTGCTTGGCGGTTTTCTTGCCCTTGGCCTTGCGGGCGTCCACGCCCTGCGAGATATCGGGCGATTGCTGGGTGATGATGGTGTTCACGAACACCTTGTCGGCGTGGAACACATCGTCGTCATTCACGTAGCCAATTTCGCGGATGGTGTCGCGGGCGATCTTGGTGAAGTCGAGTTTCGCGCGCGTGGTGATTTCGCCGCCAACGATGACGATGTTGGATTTGGCGTAGCATTCGCAGGCGACGCGGCTGAACTTGTCCTGCGCGAGGCAGGCATCCAGCACAGCGTCAGAAATGGTGTCACAAACCTTGTCCGGATGGCCTTCGCCGACGGACTCCGATGAAAAAATGTAGTTTTTGCTCATGAATCAATGGGTTAAAATGTCATATTGACGTATCAGGATAAGATGATATATCTATTTTGAAGCGCGTCAAATGCTTTTTTGAGAAAAGATTGGGCGCCGCCGGGTTGGAGTTCACGCTTTAGCGTGTCCGAATGCAACCGCACCTGTGCGGGGTTCGTAAATTAAAGACAAGCTGAAGCTTGAACTCCAACACCGAAAAAACAAAATCATGCCCTCAACCTTGAAATCATTGCGCGCCCTGTCTGACCCGACGCGGCTGCGCATCGTGGCGTTGCTGGAGCGGGACGAGTTGTCCGTAAACGAGCTGCAGGAAATCACGCGGCTTGGGCAGTCGCGCATCTCAACGCACCTGGGCCTGCTCTCGGACTGCGCGCTGGTGCAATCGCGGCGCGAGGGCAAGCGGACGTTTTACAAACTGAACGCCGCGAACGGTGCAATTGGCGAATTCATCCAACTCGCCATCCGCGGCGCGCAGGAGCTGCCCGAGCACGGCGGCGACCAGATCAATCTCAAGCGCATCCTCGCCCGCCGGCGCGAGCAGGCGCAGGTTTATTTCAACCAGGTCGCCGGGCGGTTCGACCGGGTCTATGGCCCGGGCCGGTCATGGCAGGCGTTCGGACATCTGCTGTTGCGCATCCTGCCACCGCTGGTGGTGGCCGACCTCGGTGCGGGTGAAGGATTGTTGAGCGAACTGCTGGCGCGGCGTTGCAAAAAAGTCATCGCCGTGGACAACTCGGAAAAGATCGTCGCCTTCGGCGCGGCCAAGGCGAAAAAGAACGGGCTGAAGAACCTGGAATTCCGGCATGGCGATTTGCAGACCCCGCCGATGGAAGCCGGCAGTGTGGACCTGGTGATTTTGAGCCAGGCATTGCACCACGCCGAAATTCCGGCGGAGGCGATTGCCGCCGCCCACAAAATTCTCCGCCCGCGCGGCCAAATCCTGATCCTGGATCTGCTCAAACATAATTTTGGGAAGGCGCGTGAGTTGTACGGCGACCGCTGGCCGGGATTTGCCGAAAGCGATTTGCATCACTGGCTGGAAGCGGCGGGATTCAAGAAGATTGAAATCAGCGTGGTGGCCCGCGAAGACCAGCCGCCGCATTTCCAAACCATCCTGGCCGGCGGGGAAAAGAACTGAAACGCCAGCGCCAGGCGCTTCACTATTGCGCCACGGCCCGGTAAAACCGGCAGGGCTGGCCGGCCGCATCGGGGTCGTCGAAGTAAAGTATGTTGCCGCCGTTGGTAAGGGTGAGCAACGGGGTCCAAACGAATAAGTTCGAAGACCAGTAAATCGTTACGATCGTGACATTGGTCACATTGACCGAAATCAACGGCACACCCGAATCCGGTATTCCCGCGCTGGCAAGGCACATTGAAGGAGGGAAGTTCGCATTGCTGGCAGGTGGCGCTGTTGAATTCACGCTCAAAATCGCGGGTTGGCTGACCACACTTCCCCACTGGTTGGAGGCCAGCACGGTGTTGGTTCCGGCATTCGCGGGTTGAATGTTGTTCAGAATGAGAAACATGTTGGTCGCTCCGTCGATGGGCACGCCGTTACACAACCATTGGTAATAAATCGGTTGCGGGCCGACGGCTTGCGCGCTGAACATGGCCGCGTTCCCGGTGCTCACGTTTTGACTCGCCGGCTGAACGATGAAAGTGGGCTTGGGCGGCGGAGGCACGATCACGAAACCCACCGGGCTGGAAACGCCAATCAGGCCGGAGTCATCGACCGCCTGAGCGGTCAGGGTGTAACTGCCCAGCGCCGAATTGGTCCATGGAAACTGGTACGGTGCATTGGTCAACGTGGCCAGCAGGGTGGCTCCCGAGAACAGGCTTACGGTCCTGACGACGCCATCCAGATCGAAAGCGTCCACCGTAATGGATGCAGGACCGGGCTGGCTGATGGCAGAACCATTGATTGGACTGCTGATGCTTACGCGCGGAGTGCATTGCAGAGGGATGACCTGCAAATTATTGAAGAATACTCCTTCGCTGCCCCAGGAATACAGCGCCACCGTGCCCGACGCCAAGTTGTTGCTGTCGGTGATTGTGCCGCCAAACAGGATGGTGCCATTGAGCAGGACGGCGATTTGGTTGTTGGTCATTTCAACGCGCAAGACATGGTTGCTTGCCACCACATACGCGCCAGACTCGGCGGCCAATGTGGTTTCAACCCCGCCGGCCATTTTGAACAGTTTGTGGAAATTCCTTTGGGAATCCAAATCCACCTTGTAGTAGTTCGAAGGGTTTTGATAACAAAACATCACACCCACCCCGTCTTGATCGGGGTTGTTAAATGTCACAGAAAAAGTGTAATTACTCCAGCTCAACGCCGCTGGGTCGTTCCAATAAATAAAGGTGCCCTTGCGATGGTCGGCCGCGTTCCCATTTGGCCCATAAATATTACTGAACTGCATCAAACGTCCGGATCCCTCAAGCCATCTGGATGGTGCTTCGATGGTTCCTTCGTCCACAACCGTCCAACCTTGGAGAAGGCTGTTCGTCAAGCCATCGCAAAGGAAAACGGGCGAATACGTGAAGGTGCTGGTAACCGGCACGACCATTGCATTGGCTGCGCGCGCACAGTCCTTCACGTGGTTGACGGTCAGCGTATAAAGCGCATTGGGAGCAAGCCCGGAGTCGGTGGTGAGCGCCACCGTTCTGCCGTCAGACAACAGGGTGGCCCCGGTCAGGTGAACGGCGCTGTCGATGGAATAGTTGGCAACGGTTTGCGCCGACACCGTTTCCACCGGTTCATTAAATGTGACTTTGAAGACGGGTGGCACGCCCGCGTAGCTGAACCCGCAAACCCCCGGAGGAGTCAGATCCACATTGTCATTGGTGATGATCAATCCGGCACTGGTATTTTGGGTGTCCAGCAGATAACCGGGCCCGGTATTGGTGAAAATGCCTAGGTTGGTGTATGTAAACTGATTGTTCGTGTCGGTGAGCCAACTGTCCAAAAGTGGCGAGTAGGTTTTGACCGACATCATGTCCTGGTCCGGAAAAAACTGGACGATGCGGAAAAAACCCGACCCACCCAGCTTGGCTTCCTGAAAATTTGCCAGCATTTGAAACACTTGGTTGCCATAATCACCCACGCCCACCAACCGTCCGGTGCCGCTGTTCAAGACATGCCCGTTGAACGTCAAGGCCATGTTGGCGTGATGGCGGATGAATTTTTCCCAGACATCCGTGCCATTGTTTTCGCGGCCATAGCTCGTCGGGGTCCACAAATGATTGGGGGAACTGCCGTGCAAGGTGTTGTCGGAATAGATGTGTGTATGGGTAAGAACGATGACGCGGCGATTGGGATAGTTGGTGGCGACCTGGTTCGCCCACGCCAGCACCTCGTTACGCGGGCCGAATTCCAACGAGAACACCAGCCAGTCCACGCCGCCGGCGCTGAAAAAGTGGTAGCAATTGTCCATGCGATTGGATTCAAACACGCCGCCAAACGTCGGCAGGTTCTGGTACCGGCTCACGGGAAAAAACTGGTTGAAAGGAGCCGTCAGGCTTTGGCTGCTCATCAGTCCGTCATGATTGCCCACGGCCAGCGCGTACGGCACCACGCCATCCAGCAGGCCGATGCTGGCCATGGCGTTTGTCCATTCCGAGGCGCTGTTTCCGTCGGTAATATCGCCTTCGTGCAAAACAAATACTACGTTCGAGTCGTATTTGTGAGCCGCAATCCATTGGGTTTGCGCCGTAAAAATATCTCGCAAGCCGCCATTGATTTCACGGGTATAGTTCTGGCTGTCCGGCAGCGCCACAATCGTGAAGGGCTGGTTTTGCGAAACCAGCGTCAGCGTGACATTCTTGTCGATTCCTTCCGCCGGGTTGCTCATCGGTATCACCCCAACGCTGGCGGCGGACTGGCCGGCGGGGATGGTCACTGCGCCGGACAATCGCTGGTAATCAATCCCGTTGGTGGCGGTGCCGCTGAGACGATAGTTCACCACCAGCGCCTGGCTCGTGTCTCCCGTCCGCTGGATCGTAAAGGCTCCCGATAGCGACCCGGACATTGTGGCATTGCCGGTGGTTTGCACACTGACAACGGGCCGGGTACCATTCGTGCCGTCGGCCTTTGACACGCCGGGCATGACCAGACAAAGCACCGCAAGCCCGAGCGGCAGTAATGCCCGCAGGTGACAGTATTGGAGGTTTCCGATGACAGGCACAATGCTGCTTGCTGGTTACCACGAATGGTTTATTGTTCCAGCGCACACAGCCTCAGCTAAAGACCCGCCAAGTCAAGCTGTCCCGTTCAAAAGATATTCACAGGTTTTTTCGGCCTGAAATGGATTTTTCCTGCGTGTTTGCATAATAAAAACCGCCACGGCACCCCAGAAATGAGCTTCATTGATGAACGGCTGCACTTTTTTGAAAGAATCGTCTCTTTGGTTGCGAGCTATGGATGGAATGAAAATGTTTTTGAATGTAAACACGGCTTTCAGCCGCGGGTTGAACAGAGCCGGGAGCCTTATCGAAACACGCCCAATTACGCCGCCTAATCACACCTTTTCAGAGGTATGCAGCCAGACGCACAGTTGTCCCCAGGCTGGACAGGGTTACAATGCACCAAAACCTTTCATTACCAACATGGCCACAAAAAAAGCCGGCGCAAGGCAAGCGAACTGGCGGAACCCGTGGTGGAAGTTGAGAATCCCCCCGGAAATTCTGGCAGCCCCGTTCCAAAGCGGCCGATGTTTTATAATTGACCAACCCGTTTGCACCAGGTATGAATTAGATAAATCAATTGGAAGTTTTTCAGAAACATTTCGGCCCCATTTGCAGAATTTTTTAGCAGGAAATTGCAAAAAATCTAAGATGAAAAGTGGAAAGGCTGCCCTTATGAAAATGTTGATTGGCTCGCTTCTCACAAAAACAATGCGGCAAGACTTTGCGATCATCGCTGGAGTCATCCTGGTTTCGGCTTCCTCCTTATGCGCCAGCCCCGTGCAATTGCTTTCCGCAAGGAATCCGTCCCTCGCCTTTCTCCCCGGCGGGAACGGCGACTCGGTTGCGCCCTGGATCAGCGACGACGGCCGCTACGTGGTCTTTTCCAGCCTGGCCAACGATCTGGCACCCGGCGGCAGCAGCCAGCAGGCTTTGAACGTCTATTTGCGCGACCGCAGCTATAACACCACTGTACTGGTCAGCGCCAATACCAATGGCGTCGGCGGCAACGGCCATTCCACGGCCGGACAGGCGTCCGCCTACGGCCGCTATGTCGTGTTCCAAAGCGATGCCAGCGACCTCGTGCCCGGGGACACGAACGGAGCCAGTGACATTTTCCTGCGTGATACCTTCACGGGCACAACCCTGCTCATCAGCGTGGCGGCAAACGGTGGTTGCGCCAATGGGGCTTCCACGGACCCGGTCATGACGCCGGATGGCACGTGCGTGGCATTCATCAGTTCGGCGACGAATCTGGTGGCCGGCGACACCAACGGGATTCCAGATGTCTTCGTGCGGGATTTGATCACGCAAACGACATGGTTGGTCAGTCCAGGGGCGACGACCGCGTCCATATTAGACCCGATATACGGTTTTTCTATTCCAATGACCAACATGGCCACGCCGGTGATCACGCCGGATGGCAGGTTTGTGGCGTTTTTTAGTACGGCAACCAATCTCGCGGCGGGTGTGCCGAAAATGTCAACGGGCGAGGTGTACGTGCGCGACCGGCTGGCGGGGACGACGATCTGGGCCAGCGTGAATGCGGCGTTGATTTGCTCCAATCTGCTGGGGACGTCCCCGTACAGTTCTTCGCCCCTCATGCCGTCCACTCATCCGGTAATCAGCGACGACGGCCGGTACGTTGCATTCAAGACCGGCTGGACAAACGGGTTTAATACCGTCTGGTTCCCAGGTCCAGGCACGCCGGCGATGATTTTCTTTCAGTATGATTTGGTGAATAAGACGACCACAATTTTGAGCACCAATGGCTATCCGCCCTGGGCAAACTGCGACGATGTTTATGGTCCGGAAATGACGCCGGACGGGAGGTTCATCGCCTATGTGGATTTTAATGTAGCGGGAGGCACGACCAATTCCAGTGTTAAGTTGTGGGATCGGCAGACCGGCACCAATGTGCTGGTTAGCATGGACGCCAGCGGTATGTGGGCTTCGAACAACCTGTCGCATACTCCGGCGGTGAGCCAAGATGGACGCTATGTGACGTTTCTCAGCGACGCCACCAACCTGGTGAGCAACACCGTCTCCAATGGCCTGCATATCTACCGCCGCGACCTGCAAACCGCCACCACCGTGCTGCTGGACGCGGACACGAACGGCGTCGGTTCGGAGGATCAACTGGGAACGATTCCGGTGTTGAGCGCCGATGGCCAGAGCGTGGCGTTTTCGGTGCTGGACGGCGGGTTGATTGTCGGGGACAACAACAACGCGCCGGACGTTTTCCTGTGGAGCGCAACCACAGGGACAAACGCGTTGATTTCCGCACACGATCCTTCGGTGCTTACTCAATCCGGGAATGGAGTGAGTTCGTATGGCCCGCTTTCCATCAGCGGCAACGGTGGATTGGTGGCGTTTGCCAGTTACGCTAGCGACCTGGTAACGAACGATTTCAACGGCATGGCTGACGTCTTCGTTCGCAATCTGGCGGCCAACAGCAACATCCTGGTGAGCGTGGGGATGGATGGAAATTCCGGCAGCGGCGGATCCTCTTCCTGCCCGATCATCAGTGCCGATGGCCGGTATGTCATCTTCATAAGTGGCGCGACCAACCTGGTGGCGGGCGGGACCAATGGTGCGATCAATGTTTACCGGCGCGATTTGCAGACCGGCACCACCGTATTGGTGAGCACCAATTCCAGCTCCGGCGGTGTCGTCCCGTCCGGTTCTCTGGTTTTGCCTGTCTGCAGCCAGGACGGTCGTTACATCGCATTCGTTTGCACCAACGTCAATACTTCGCAGCATGGCCTGTTCTGGCGGGACATGAATTCCGGGACGGCCAATTTGGTTTACAGTAACATTAATTTCAGCCGGCCAATCTCGATGAGTGCGGATGGACAACGCGTGGCCTATTTCGACACCCAATCCAATCCCTGGCTCTACGTGTGGGACGCGAATTTGCAGGCCAACATCTACACCAACACCACCTCCTTCCTGACTTCCGCTGCCATCTCTCCGGCGGGAAACCGCCTGCTCTACCAGGCCAAGCTCTCTTCGTCCCAGCCCATGACCCAGTTGTTCGTTTACGACCTGACGGGCAAATCGAATTTGTTTCTTTGCCTGAGCACTGTCCCAATCAAGAGTTCCTCACAATGGAGCGCAGACGGGCGCTATGTCGCCTTTGTCACCGACACCAATCTCGTGGCCGGCGACAACAACGGGACCAACGACGTTTATCTCCAGGATTTGCAGACCGGCACCCTCACCCTGGTCAGCACGGATCCCAGCGGCATCACCAGCGCCGCCGGGGCTTCGGGTTGGCCGGTGGTCGGCGCGGACGGGCGGTTCGTGGTGTTCCGCAGTTTCGCCACCAACATATTGCCCGGAATCGTGAATCCTCCCTCCCTGGTCGTTTTTGACCGCCTTTCAGGATTGAACAGCCTGCTCGTCACGGGAACGGCGGGGATCGGCTTGACGTCGCGGGTGTCCCAGCCGGCCCTCAGCACGAATGAATTGCAACTCGCTTTTGTCAGCTGGGATGCCGGCCTGGTCAGCGGCGATTTGAACAGCGTCGGGGACACCTTTGCGTTGAACAACTGGCCCGCGTTGGACAGCGATGGCGACGGCATCCCGGATTGGTGGATGATAAAATATTTTGGACATCCAACCGGACAGGCGGGCGATCTGTCCCTGGCGCAGGACGATGCGGATGGCGACGGCATGAGCAATCTCCAGGAGTTTCTCGCGGGCACGGACCCCACCGATCCGGCTTCCGTTCTGACTGTACACATCACGCCTTACGCCCCGGGCACCAATGTGCTGAACTGGGCGACCGCCCCCGGCAAAAACTTTCATTATCAGGTCCTGTCCGCCACCAATTTGAGCAATCCGGTCTGGGCGGTGTTTCCCGGCAGTGTCGGAGCGATTGGCAGCCAGCTATATTTGAATGTCCCGGCCACAAATTCACAACGATTTTTCCGCGTCCAGTGCGGTAATTGAGATGGATGCCGTTTATGAAGAAATCATTTCTGAACCAGGTGGCGGCGGTTCACCGGTGCCAAACCGGCGCCGTCCAGGCGTTCACTTTCACTGAATTGCTCGTCGTTCTGGCCGGGGTGGCCGTGTTGGCGACAGTGTTTCTGTCAGCATCGTTCACCACCAAAGACCGCGCCTTGCAGGCGGAATGCGTCAGCAACCTCCGGCAGATAGGCACGGGCTGGAGCATGTATCAGCAGGACTTCAACCAGATGCTGCCGTGCCACTGGCCGGGGTTAGCTTCGTCCGGAAGCACCTCCAATCCCTGGCGGACCTACGAAGCCGGCCGGGTTGTCCCGGGGACGGTCGGATGGTCTTCCATCGGTACGGACGTGCAAGGTCCGTGGAACCTGGGGTTGTTAGTCGCAACCGGGATGATTCCAAATCCGAGAATTCTCTATTGCCCCGGCACGGCGCTTCTCGGCGGCCAATTCTCTTACAACTATTACGCCGCCGTCTCCAACACCTGGCCCTCCACCGCGCTTCCCACGGGCGACCAGGAAATCCGCACGGGATACAATTATCTTCCGCAAGGGAAAAAGCAGGTGCACATTGATGCAAGCCATATCGGGCCGATACTTGTCAATTACACATGCCCGCTTTGCACCCCTTTGCAACTAAGTGACCTCGATCCGGCCAAAAGTCTGGTGACGGACATGGTCCGCAATATCGACAGTTTGTCGCACCGGGCATCCGGCTCGGTTGCCGGACTCAATGCACTCTTCCCGGACGGTCGGGTGGTCTTTCAAAGTGCCCGCAGCAACCCGCAAGCCTTTGACCCTAATCTGTGGCTGACTTCAAGCGATTCTAATTACATTGGCAACAATCCGGTTAATTTCCGAATCGTAATGTCGTTCTGGCACCCGTGAACCTGACAACCAAGCGTATTGGGACCATATATTCGGGCAATATCGCGGACATGGATAAATGCGGTTTATGAAAAAATCGTTTCTGAACCAGATGGCGGCGGCTCGCCGGTGGCAGACCGGCGACAGCCGGGCGTTCACCTTCACTGAATTGCTGGTCGTCCTGGCCGTGGTGGCCATGTTGGCGACGGTGTTGTTGTCGGCATCGTTCACCACCAAAGAGCGCGCTTTGCAGGCTGAATGTGTCGGCAACCTCCGGCAGATTGCCACGGGCTGGAACATGTACCAGCAGGACTTCAACCAGATGATGCCTTGCCACTGGCCGGGATTCGCCTCGTCCGGAAGCACCTCCAATCCCTGGCGGACTTACGAAGCCGGTCGTGTTATGCCGGGAACAATCGGCTGGGAAACGGTCGTAGAAGTACAAGGTCCGTGGAATTTAGGGTTGTTATTCGCAACCGGGGTGGTTCCGAACCCGAGAGTTTTCTATTGTCCCAGCGTCGCGAGTCGATACAGCAGTTACTCTTACGACTACTACGCAACCGTCTCCAATACCTGGCCCTCCATCTCAATTAGCTCGGGCGATGACAAAATCCGAGTGGGATACAATTATCTTCCCCAAGGGAGAAAACAGGTGCGCATTGATGCAAGCCATGTAGGACCGGCGATTGCCAATGGCACATGCCCGGGCTGCACCCCTTTGCAACTAAATGACATTGATCCAAACAAGAGCATTGCAACGGACACGGTCATCAGTATCGACATCTTGTCGCACCGGGCATCTGGTTCGGTTGCCGGACTCAATGCGCTCTTCCCGGACGGCCGGGTGGTCTTTCAAAATGCCCGCAGTAACCCGCAAGCCTTCGACCCTAATCTGTGGAAAACTTCAAGCGATTTTGATCTCATCAACAACAATCCGGTTGCTTTCCGAATCGTAATGTCGCTCTGGCAGCCGTGAGGCCGACAACCATGCCCGTTGGGCCGTGTATTTCGGCAGCGGCGAGGTAATAGATGGATACGGTCTATGAAAAAATCATCCCTGAACCAATTGGCGGCGGCTCGCCGGTGGCAAACCGGCGCTGTCCGGGCGTTCACCTTCACTGAATTGCTCGTCGTCCTGGCCGTGGTGGCCATGTTGGCGACGGTGTTGTTGTCGGCATCGTTCACCACCCAGGAACGTGTTTGGCGGGCGGAATGCGTCAGCAATCTCCGGCAGATTGCCGCGGGCTGGAACATGTACCAGCAGGACTTCAACCAGATGTTGCCCTGCCACTGGCCGGGGTACGCCTCGTCCGGGAGCACCTCTTATCCTTGGCGGACTTACGAAGCCGGTCGGGTTAACCCGGGGACAGGCGTATGGGAAACGATCGGAACAGAAGTACAAGGTCCGTGGAACTTGGGATTGTTAATCGCAACCAAGGTGGTTCCGAATCCTCGAGTTCTCTATTGCCCCAGTACTGCGCGCATTTTCAACCCCTCTTATAATGGTTACAACTTTAGTTACGACTACTACGCTACTGCCCCCAATAGCTGGCCCTCCACCCCGGTTGGTTCGATCGATGACAGAATCCGAGCGGGATACAATTATTTCCCCCAAGGGAGAAAGCAGGCGCTCATTGACGGAAGCCATAAAGGGCCGGTGGCAGGTAATGGCATAGCACCTAATATTTCCCCCTTGCAACAAAATGACATCGATCCAACCAAAAGCATTGCGACGGATTTGGTCAACAATACCGCCTATTGGTCCCATCTGGCCTCCGGTTCGGTTGCCGGACTCAATGCGCTCTTCCCGGACGGCCGGGTGGTCTTTCAAAATGCCCGCAGTAACCCGCAAGCCTTTGACCCTAATCTGTGGTTAACTTCAACCGATACTTATTACATCGGCAACAATCCGGTTAATTTCCGAATCGTAATGTCGCTCTGGCATCCGTGAGCCTGACAACCCAGCGCACCTCGCGCTTCAACCGGCCACAATGTTCACCAGTTTTTTCGGCACGATGATGACCTTGCGGATCGTTTTGCCGGCCAGGAATTGCTGCACCTTCTCCGATGCTTTGGCGGCGGCTTCCACCGCGCCGTTGTCGGCGTTGGCCGGGACCCGGATGACGTCGCGCAGCTTGCCATTCACCTGCACCGGGATTTCCAGCGTGTCCTCGACCAACAACGCCGGGTCGAACTTCGGCCAAGGGGCGTAAGACAACGAGTCCAAAGTCCCTGGTCCAATGTCCAAAGGTTTATTGCCGTCCGTCACTGTGACTTTGGACTTTGGACTTTGGACTTTGGACCACAGTTCTTCCGCCAGATGCGGCGCGAACGGGGCAAGCAATACCAGGAAATCGCGCAACACGGATGCCGGTTTCGTTTCCCACGTTATCGCGTCGTTCACAAAAACCATCATCGCCGAGATGGCGGTGTTGAAGCGCATCCCATCGAGATCTTCCGTCACCTTTTTGATGCAGGCGTGCAGTGTCTTGAGTTGTGCCGGCGTCGGCACAGCATCTTTGATCGCCGGATTTAATTTTATCAAATCAAGCAACTCTCCGCGTCTCTGCGTCTCGGCGGTGGTTTCCGCCTGTTCAAACTCCGTTTCGCTCGCTTCATCCACGAACAAACGCCAGACGCGGCCCAGGAATCGATAAACGCCCTCGACCCCTTTCGTGTTCCACGGCTTCACCATTTCCAGCGGGCCCATGAACATCTCGTAAAGGCGGAAGGCATCGGCGCCGAATTCCTTGAGAATGTCATCCGGGTTCACCACGTTGCCGCGGCTCTTGGACATCTTTTGCCCATCTTCGCCGAGGATGAGCCCCTGGTTCACGAGCTTGAAGAACGGCTCCGGCGTCGAGACCTGGCCGAGGTCGAACAACACCTTGTGCCAGAACCGGGCGTAAAGCAGATGCAACACGGCGTGCTCCGTGCCACCCACATACAAATCAACTCCCGGAGTCGTGGATTTGTGTCCAATGTCCAATGTCCCGAGTCCAATGTTTGCCGACTTTGGACTTTGGACTTCGGGCTTTGGACTCTGGCCTGCTCCCATCCAATAACCCTCCGCTTCCCGGCCGACGAACGCGTTTGAATTCTTCGCATCGAGATAACGCAGGTAATACCAGCAACTGCCGGCCCATTGCGGCATGGTATTCGTCTCGCGCACGGAACCGTCGGGCAGATTAACCCAATCCTTCGCCCGGGCGAGCGGCGGTTCGCCGGTGGCGGTGGGTTTGTAATCCGTGAGCGCCGGCGGCAGCACCGGCAACACGGATTCCGGCAACGCTTCGTGATAGGGTGGCTGACCGCAAGGTCCGGCGGCATCCTTCTTCCAGACAATCGGGAATGGCTCGCCCCAGTACCGCTGCCGCGAAAAAAGCCAGTCGCGCAGCTTGAAGTTGACCGTCTTTTTGCCGAGACCTTTCGCTTCGAGCCAGGCCGTGATTTTCTTTTTGGCCTCGGGCGTGGGCAAACCGGTGATGGAAATCTCCGGCCCGGTGGAATTCACCGAAGTGCCGTCGTCCACAAACCCGTGCCAATCGGTTTTCGGGTCGGGCGGCTGGACGACCTGGATGACCGGCAGATTGAACTTGGTGGCGAACTCGAAGTCGCGCGTGTCATGCGCCGGCACGGCCATGATGGCGCCGGTGCCATAGCTGGCGAGAACGTAATCGGCAATCCAGATGGGAATCTTCTGGCCGTTGACCGGATTGATGGCGTAAGCGCCGGTGAAAACGCCGGTCTTTTCCTTGGCCAGTTCGGTGCGTTCGAGGTCAGACTTTTTCGCGACTTCAGTTTTATACTTCGCTATCGCTTCGCGCTGTTCTGCCGTGGTGATCTGCTCAACCAGCCTGTGTTCCGGCGACAGCACCATGTAAGTCGCGCCAAACAACGTGTCGGGACGCGTCGTGAACACGCGGATAAACGTGCTGTCAGCATCTTGCTGGCAGGACTGACTGGTTTGATCTGCCGGCGAGACGCCGGCAGCACGTTGAACGATCTGAAAATCAACCTCCGCTCCTTCACTCCGCCCGATCCAGTTCCGCTGCATTTCCTTGAGCGAATCGCTCCAGTCAATCGTGTCGAGGTCGGCCAGCAGTTTCTCGGCGTAGGCGGTGATGCGGAGCATCCATTGACGCATCGGTTTGCGAACAACAGGAAAGCCGCCAACTTCAGATTTGCCGTCCACAACTTCCTCATTTGCGAGAACCGTGCCAAGCTGTTCGCACCACCAGACCGGTTGCTCGCTGACGTAGGCAAGACGCTTGGAGTCACGCCAGGTGCGGCGGTGGAATTCAAACGTGCTGCCGGCATCCTGCCGGCAGTTCTGACTGGACGCTTTCGCCGTTGCTTTTCGTGAAGTTTGATCTGCCGGCAGGATGCCGGCAGCACGTTCCAACTCCGCCGGATACTTCAACGTTTCCATCGGCTCGGCCTTGTTCGTTTCCGGATTGAACCATGAGTTGTAGAGCTTGAGGAAAATCCATTGCGTCCATTTGAAATAATCCGGGTCGGTCGTGGCGAGTTCGCGCGACCAGTCGTAGCTGAATCCGAGGCTTTTGATTTGCTTCGTGAAGTTGGCGACATTCGCCTCGGTGGTCTGGCGCGGGTGCTGGCCGGTCTTGATGGCGTACTGCTCGGCGGGCAGACCGAAAGCATCCCAGCCCATCGGATGCAACACATGAAATCCCTGCGCGCGCTTGTAGCGGGCGAGGATGTCGGTGGCGGTATAACCTTCCGGATGGCCGACGTGCAGGCCTGCGCCGGAGGGATAGGGAAACATGTCGAGAATGTAAAATTTGGGTGGCAACCGCGTGGCCGCCACCTTGCCGGAAAGATTATGGCGCCGGGCAAAAGGATGTCCGTCCGGAAGCGTTTCGCCCGGATTGAACGCGCGAAAGGTCTGTTGTTCGTCCCAAAATTGCTGCCATTTCGGTTCGATCAAATGAAACGGATATTGTCTGCGGCTGCTCGACATAGAACGGGGAATTTATAGTCCAAAGGCCAAAGTCTAAAGTCCAAAGTCGCGACTTCACGCAATTGACCGACTTTGGACATTGGACTTGGGACTTTGAACTTTCCAAACCAACCGCAAACCTTCCAGCGTCAGATTCGGTTCCACGGCTGAAATCTCCGACAGTTTGGACGCCATCAGCTTCGCGTAACCGCCGGTGGCGACAACCGGCAGGCGTTTCGCTTTCAACTCACGCTTCAATTCGCCAATCAATTCCCGGATCAGCCCGCGATATCCATGCACCGCGCCCACCAGCATCGCTTCTCCGGTGCTTTTGCCGATGCTCGTCTTGATTTCGCGGATTTTGATGCGCGGCAACAGCGCGGTTTTCTCGTGCAGATAATCCGTCATCGCCGCCAGCCCCGGGGCGATGATGCCGCCCGCGTAATTGCCGGCGCGATTGACCACATCCAGCGTGACCGCCGTGCCAAAATCCAGCACCACCACCGGCGCGCCAAACCGGTGCCGCGCCGCCACCGCATTGGCCAGGCGATCCGGACCGATGGTGTCCGGTTTTGGATAATCGATCCCCACGCCGCGCACGGTTTTTGGTGTGAGTTCGAGCACGCCCAACTGCCAGAATTGCCGGACCACCTTGCGTACGAACGGTGTCGCGCGCGGCACGACGCTGCAAAGCGCCACACCGTCCAGACGGGCGCCGCCAACGAATTTTCGCATCTGCTTCGCCGCCGCGCCGTCGAACCAGTCCGCCGTGGGAAGGTTGGTCTGTTTCACAACCCGCCGGCCGTCCGCCAGACCGGTGTGCGTGTTCGTGTTGCCAATGTCGAAAAGCAGAATCATATCCCCGCAGATTGCGCTGATGAACGCAGATTTTTCAGAGGTTGGAAATTTGAGACCGGTTGATCCCGATGATTCAAAACCATCCGCTGATACTCCAAACTCGGTGAACCGAAATTGAAGAGCAAAGCCCGGGTGAACTTCACGGCATTCAGGTAATTGATGACCTGTGATTTGTCCGCGTCACCAAGCTTTTCGATGGCCTTCAGCTCCACCAATATTTCCCCGAAACAAATGAAATCGGCCTTGTAGGTGCAGACGAGCAACTGCCCTTTGTATTTCACCCGCAATGGAACTTCCCGCTGAAATGGAAGGCCCCGCGCTGTCAATTCAACGGCCAGTGCTTCCTGATAGACTGCCTCCAGAAATCCGTGGCCGAGTTCACGATGAACGTCCATCGCCGCACCGATGATTGCGTAAGTTTGTGCATCCGTGTTCATATCGCACCCGCAGATTAAACGTATATACCTGAAAAAAAGCCAGAATTCATCTGCGAAAATCTGCGTCATCTGCGGGAAATCATTTCTCCAGGGTCACATCGCCGCCGGTGACGCGCTCCAGGTGCCCGTGCTCGGTGCGCAGCAGCAGGGCGCCGTCGTCATCCAGCGACTCCGCGCGGCCGCGAATCCGGCGCTCGCCGGTCTGAATCGTCACGTTGCGGCCAATCGTCTTGCAATGCGCTTCCCATTCGTCCGCCACCTCCGCGAAGCCGCCGCCGCAAATCCGCGCGTAATCGCGATCCAG
>JBEKSU010000005.1:0-29682 GCA_049516755.1 Verrucomicrobiota bacterium
AACGCTGGCCGGTCGAGTATTTTGCCGGACTCGTCCGCCAGCTCGCAAAAAAATACCCCGATGCGCGTTTTGCCGTTCTGGGCGCCGCTGAAGACCAGCCGCTCGGTGAAACCATCGCCCGGATCGGAGCGCAACGCTGCCTGAACCTCTGCGGACGAACCTCGCTCCTGGAAATGGTTGAATGGCTGCGGCGATGCGAATTGCTGGTAACCAACGACACCGGCCCGATGCACGTGGCCGCCGCGCTCGGCAAGCCGCTGGTCGCGTTGTTCGGGCCCACCGAACCGCGCCGCACCGGCCCGTATGGCCATCTGGAAAGCGTGCTGCGCATTGATCTCCCCTGTTCTCCCTGCCTGAAATCGCATTGCACCTGGGAAAAACCGGATGAATGCCTGAAGGCCATTTCGCCCACCATGGTTTTCGAGCGCGTCTGCCGGCAACTCAGTGCGGCCTGACCACAGTCTTGCGCTTTTGCCGCGTGAGTTTAGGCTACGGCCTCGTGAGCACTTCAACCCAGGCCACGCCGCCGGGAACAACTTCAAGCGATCATTCTGCGCCGCAACCGTCCGCATTCGTCACCACACACTGGTCCGTGGTGCTGACGGCGGGACGCGATGACACCACGCGCGCGCAGGACGCGCTGGCCAGACTTTGCCAGACCTACTGGTATCCGCTCTATGCCTACGTGCGGCGGCGCGGCCACTCACCGGAGGATGCCCAGGACCTGACGCAGGAATTTTTCGCGCGTTTGCTCGAACGCAACTGGCTTGGACGCGCCGACCAGCAGAAAGGACGTTTCCGCTCCTTCCTGCTATCAGCCATGAATCATTTTCTCTCTGACGAATGGGACAAGGCGCGCGCCCAAAAACGCGGCGGCGGCCTGCAGCCCGTGCCGCTGCAATTCGACACGGCGGAGACCCGCTACGGCCATGAACCCGCCGACCCCGTCACGCCGGAACAAAATTTCGAGCGGCGCTGGGCTTTGACCTTGCTCGACGAGGTCCTGCGCCGGTTGCGCCTGGAATACGAAGCGGATGGCCGGACGGAATTGTTCGCCGCGCTGCATCCCTGCCTCGTCGGCGACCGCACCGCCCAACCTTACGCCGAACTGGGCGTGAAGCTCGGCGTCAACGAAGGCACGGTGAAGACCGCAGTGCATCGTCTGCGCCAGCGCTATCGCCGGTTGCTGCGGGATGAAATCGCCCAAACGGTGGCCGAACCAGGCGAAGTGGACGAGGAGTTGCGGCACCTGTTTGCCGTGCTGGCCGGGTGAGACGCGGCGAGGATGGAGAATGGCCATTTCCATTTTCAATCCGCCGTCTTCCATTTGCGCTTAAAAATAGTGCAACCTTTTGCCGCAGGTTCCTAAGTAAAGGGTGGAAGAACATTTGATATGGAAACACAAAAAATCTGTCCCAATTGCCGCAAGCCGCTGCCGCCGGATGTGCCGCTGGGGCTCTGCCCCGAGTGCCTTATCAAATCCGGGTTCCCCACCGAGGGCGGAGGCGGCGTGAGCGGTGAGGCCGCGAGCGCACGGTTCGTGCCGCCGCCAGTTGAGGAAATCGCGCGTCTTTTTCCCCAACTCGAAATTCTCGGCCTCATCGGCAAGGGCGGCATGGGGGCGGTTTACAAGGCGCGGCAGCCGGCCCTGGACCGTTTTGTTGCCCTGAAAGTGCTTCCGCCGGCGGTGGCCAGCGATCCCGGTTTTGCCGAACGGTTCAACCGTGAGGCGCGCGCCCTCGCCCGCCTGAATCATCCGAATATTGTGGCCGTCCACGACTTCGGCAAGACCGGTCCGTTGCACTATCTCATCATGGAATTTGTGGACGGGACCAATCTGCGCGAGGTCGAACAGGCCGGGAGACTGTCGCCGGAACAGGCGCTCGCCATCGTTCCCCAAATCTGCGAGGCGCTCCAGTTCGCCCACAACGAAGGCATCGTCCATCGCGACATCAAGCCGGAAAACCTGCTACTGGACAAAAAAGGCCGGGTGAAAATCACGGATTTCGGCATCGCGAAAATTGTCGGCGCGCCGACCGGCAAGGTTTCGCTGACCGGCGTCAAGGACGTGGTGGGCACGCCGCATTACATGGCGCCAGAACAGATCGAGAAGCCCCAGACGGTGGATCATCGCGCGGACATCTATTCGCTCGGTGTCGTGTTTTACGAAATGCTCACCGGCGAACTGCCGCTGGGCAAATTCGCGCCGCCGTCGAAGAAGGTGCAGATCGATGTGCGGCTCGATGAAGTGGTGCTGCACACGCTGGAAAAGGAACCGGCGCGCCGCTATCAGCAGGTGAACCAACTCAAGACGGATGTGGAGACGATTGCGGGAACGCCGCCGCCGATGGCTGGATTTGCGGCCCAAGGCGGCGCGGTTCCGCCTTCTGCCATTCCTCCCGGCAAAATAACCAGCGACAAGGCCATCCTGCCGGCATTTTTGCTGGCCTTCCCTTTTGGCTTCTTCGGCGCGCACCGGTTCTACGTCGGAAAAATCGGGACTGCATTTCTGCAATTGGGCGCCTTTGGTGCATGCATCCTTTTGATTATCGCCTGCGCCACTTTGGGCAAACATGGGGAACCCGCCATCGGAATCCTGTTGGGATTCTCGATCTTCGGCTGCGTCATCTGGGCCATCATTGACTGGATTTTGATTGTCTGCAAAGGATTCACCGACGGCCAGGGAAAGAGAATGACTCACTGGCTCTATCCGCAGAACGGCGGCTTGAAACCGGGTGCCATCCTGCAATCCGTGCCGTCGTCGCCGCAAAGTGCGCCGGCGGTGAAGACCGGTTTGATTGATGCGCCCGCCGTGGGGTTGATGGTTGCCGCCTTGTGGAAATTATTATCTGCCATGACCGCCTTGACCTTTCTAAACGTTTCCAACCCCTGGCAGGAACAGATGTTGAAGATGTTTGGAATCGGTTCCATTTCCGGCATGGCCAGCGTCAGTCTTGTCCTCTTCAAGGTCATTCCGGGACTGCTGATAATGTTCGGCGCCTATCAAATGCTGCGGCTGCGGAGCTATGCCTGGTCCGTAGCCGCCGGCATCACAGCCATCCTATCCTGCAGCCTGATCAGTTTGCCCTTTGGCGTCTGGGCGCTGGTTGTCCTTGCGCTCCCGGATGTGCGGGAGACGTTTGCGCGCCAACGCGAACTGCCGCCGGCCTCGAAAAGATTCTGGCCGTGGACGACAGGAACCGCATGGATGGGCCTTGCGATCTTCATGGCCATGATTGTAGTTACCTGGCTGATTATCGCTGCGGCACTCATGCATCACCACCAGACCGGCGGAACGCCCGAAGAAACCGGCGCCAACCCTGTCACCACCAATGTTGTCATCGGCAATATTTCGGCCACCAATCAAGGTTCCACCCGCGGATTGGTTATGCCCGCGCCGGCGGCGGTGCTGCCGCCGGTCCGCATCAAGGCTGGCTCATCCGCGTCGTTGACGGATTCCGAGGGAAATCTCTGGCTGCCCGACCAGGGTTTTGTGGGTGGCAATACGGTGGAACGCTCCCCGGATCTGGCCATTGTCAACACGAGGGATACGGAGCTTTATCGCTCCGAACGATATGACATGAGATCCTTCTCGTACCCCATCCCCAACGGAAAATACATTGTAAAATTACATTTCGCCGAATCGAACGGGCATATCGCCGGACCTGGCAAGCGGGTATTTACGTTTATCATCCAAGGCCACGAGTTTAAGGATTTCGATATTTGGGCCGAGGCCGGCGGCGCCCAGCGCGCGCTGATCAAAACGGTCAATGTGGAAGTGACCGACGGCAGATTAAATATCTATTTCATCCGCCAACAGGAACATCCCGAGATCAATGGAATTGAAATCATTCCGGTGTTACCGCCTGCCGACGCAGTCATGCCGACGTCGCAAAGGTCGACCAACATTCCAGCGACAGCGCAAAAACAACCCGCCGCACACTCCGAACAAGCCATTGGCAATCTCACGACGACGGATCCCTTCCAGCAGGATTTCAACCAGACGTTTCCCCTCTCCACCAATGGCCGGGTTCGCCTCGCTAATATCAATGGCCGGGTAGAAATTGCCGGCTGGGACCGGAATGAAGTGTCCATCAAAGCCCTCAAACACGGCAAAACCCAAGAGAGCGTTGAAACCACGAAAATTGTTGTTGATTCGTCACCGCATGAAATTTCCATCCGCACGAAACAGCCGGACAGCCAGAGCGGATTTTTGAGGCTTTTGTCCTGGCTTATAAACGGCGAACCTAAAAATGCGTCGGTGGATTACGCAATCCAGGTTCCGCGAAACACGCGCCTCAAGGAAATTACCAGCGTCAGTGGATATATCGTGATTGAAGATGTCAACGGCGACATTGAAGCAACCACCGTCAATGGCACCATGCAGGTCCAGGGAGCGGAAGGCGATTTGAAACTTTCCACCGTAAACGGCCGGATTACCGCAACACTGGCTTCTCTCAATCGCAGTCAATCCGTCTCGTTCGACAGCGTCAATGGCAGGATTGAGGCCGTCTTACCCGCTGATGCGAACGCCGAAGTCAAGGCCGACACCGTCAGCGGGAGCATCACCAGTGAATTCTCTGCTTTGGAAATCCGAAAGGAATTTCCGGTGGGTAAAACATTGAAAGGCACGCTCGGCAACGGCGGCGCCAGCGTCAAGGCCGACACCGTCAATGGCCACATTAGCTTCCGACGAGGCGAAGCCGGAAAGTGATTCGCCGGTGGAAAACATTTCTCAATTTCGTAAACCAATGTGAATAGTCCCTACCGCTTGGGACTCAACCAATAACTCAACCATGAAAAAAATCCTGATATTGCTCCTTTTCAGCCTGGTCCTGCCCCGCATGGCGATGGCAGGTGATGATAACGCCCGTCTCAGCAATACAAATTCCGACAATCGTGGGGACAAATCTGGCGCGCCAACCGAGGTCATCATTATTGGCGGTCTCCACGAGCGTCATCGTGACAATACCAATTACAGCACCAAGGCCCTGACGGAGATCATTGTCGGGCTTAAGCCGACAGCCATCCTGATTGAGCTTCCGCCCACCATCGGCGGAAAACCAACGATTAAGGAGCATCGTATCGTCTTTTCCTCTCCAGAATGCAACGCAGCCAACGCTGCCGCTGAAACCTTGAAGGTCCCGATTATTTGTTTTGACCGGCCCGGACGCAACGAGTTCTACAAGGAAACCCACTATTTCGACCGGCAGAAGCGAGCCGACGAGGCGCTTGAAGTCTGGGGCCGGACGCTGGCGGAAACAAATCCCGAGTCGGTCGATTTGCAGGTGGCGCAGGTCTTGTTCGACGCTGGCGGCGCCCAAGAGTGGTTTAGTCACTGGGCGGACGCTCGCATTATCAATTCCGAAGGCTTTGATCGGATCATTCATACAAAACACAACATTTGGGAACACACCATGCCCAAGCTTCTGAACAAGTATCCGGGCCAACAGCAGTTGATCGAAGACCTTGAATTCCACGGCAAAGTATGGACTGAACGGAACCAGATTATGGCCGAAAACATCTCCGCCATCGCAAAACAATTCGGCGGACGCCGCCTGGCAGTGGTAACCGGCTGCGAGCACAGGTATATCCTGCGCGACTTGCTCGCAAACCAGCCGGAGATCGTGCTGAAAGAGTTCTGGGAGGTGTCGCCCCCGGATTTCACAATGGCAGAGAACAACGATGCCTATCTGGCATGCTGGGTCAAAAACCATGGCCGGACCGCCGACGAGTATTTTCTGTGTCTGTTTGGGAGACAAAGCACGGAAACAAAGTGAGCCACTCGACCGGTCCACAGTCATTCGCTCACACCGGCGTGTCCAGCCTCGCGCTTGACTTGGGGCAAAGACATAACGATTCTCACGCCATGAAATTTACCGCCATTTTATTGGGTCTCGTTTGTACGCTCACCCGGCTCACCGCCCAGACTGCCATCACCCCCTCGAATCATATCGAGCTTTTCAACGGCAAGGATCTTTCCGGCTGGACGTCTTGCATGAGGACGAACGGGGATTCGTCTCAAACCTGGGTCGTCACCAATGGCGTTATTCATTGCTCCGGCAAGCCGAATGGTTATCTCCGCACGAAACAGGATTATCGCGATTACCAGCTCACGGTGGAGTGGCGCTACGTGAGGGTCGCGCCCAAGGCCGACAACACCGGCATCCTCGTCCACATGCAACTGCCGGACAAGGTCTGGCCCCCCTGCATCCAGAACCAGGGCAAGCACGAACATCAAGGTGACCTGCTTTACATGTCTGGTGCGGAATCCAAGGAACACCGGGGCATGGCCGAACCCGCACCGGTTCCGAAACAAGGACCCTCAAATGAAAAACCCGTCGGGGAATGGGATACGGTTCTGACGGTTTGCTCCACCAACAACGTCAAGGCCTACGTCAACGGCAAGTTCATGAATGAAGGCACCGAATGCACCCTGTCCTCGGGCTTCATCGGCTTCCAAAGCGAAGGCGGCGAATTCGAAATCCGCAAGGTGTTCTTGGACCCGCTGAAATGAATACCTGTGTCGTCAGGCATCCTGCCTGACGTGGAGGGCGGCATCTTGCCGCCCGGAAAAAGCGGCGAAACCCGTGGTGACTCCAATTGAATTTGAACACGCTCGTTTTAACATGGAAGTTTTATCCACCGGGCTGGAAGCCGCGGTTCTACGTCAGGCAGGATGCCTGACGCTACGCCGGTCGCAACTGCACCAGCGTCGCTCCCCAGCCGCCGAGCTGCGGGTGATCGAGCGTGAAAAACACCACGGCAGGATGCTTGGCCAGGATCGCATGCACCGTTCGCCGCAGATTGCCGATGCCCTTTCCGTGGATGATGCGCACCTGCAGGATGCCCCGCTCCCGGCACGCCGCCAGATAATCCGGCACCAGATCCTTCACCTCCCGCGGCTGGAACGTGTGTAAATCCAGCACTCCGTCAATCGGCAGTTGGATCGGCTCGTCAACCATGCGCCGACAGCCGGTTTTTCAACCACGCCCTGGCTTGGCGCGGCGTTAACAGTTCGTCCTGCAACTGTTTTTCGCGGATTTCCGCGAGCAATACTCCCATCGCCGGACCGGGTTTCACGCCCAGTGCCATCAAATCATCACCGGTAAGCAAGGGTGGCCGTATCGCCGGCTGTTTTTCCAGTTCCGCCGCCTGTTGCACCAGAAATTCGTGGAACTCCAAGTCACCGTGCGAGCCGAGGCAGTCGAGCCGGTGCAGTTCAAGTTCGAGCGGAAACGTCCCGCGCAACAGCAGCTGCCGCAGCGTGGCCTTGCGCATCTGCTTCACGTCCTTGAATTGCATGTGGTGCCGCACGCATGCCACGATTTCCTCGATTTGTTTTTTGGGAAAGCGCAGCCGCGTCAAGATCCTTTCCGCCAGCAACGCGCCGACCTTTTCGTGGCCATAGAAATGGACTTTGCCTGTGGCGGGATCAAGCTCGGCGGTGGCCGGCTTGGCGATGTCGTGCAAAATCACCGCCCACGGCAGCGAGGGATGCGCGTTTGGCGGCAGCTTCTCCAGCATCCGACGGATGTGCTCAAACACCGTGCCTTCGGGGTGAAAATCCGGCGCTTGCTCGCACGCAATTGTGGTGATGACCTCGGGCAAAACGCCGGGCAACAATCCGCTTTTGAGCAATAAAACCAGCCCCTGTGCGGCGTGCGGCGGCGAGAACAATTTGATGAGTTCGTCGCGAATCCGCTCGGCGCTGATGAGCTCGATCTTCGGCGCGAGCCGCTTGATGGCGGCAAAGGTTTGCGGCTCGATTTCAAAACCCAGTTGCGCGGCAAACCGCACCGCGCGCAGCAAACGCAAATGGTCCTCGGCGAACCGTTCTTCCGGCACGCCAATGGTGCGGATGATCTTTGCGCGCAAATCCTTTTCGCCGCCGACCCAATCGTGGGTTTTTTCCGTGACCGGATCGTAGAAAAGTCCGTTCACGGTGAAATCGCGCCGTTGGGCGTCGGCTTCGGCATTGGCAAAGGTGACGTGTTCCGGATGCCGGCCATCCTGGTAATCCGCCTCGGCGCGGAACGCGGCAACCTGGAATTGATGCCCGCCTTCAAGAACCACCATCACCCCGAATTTTTTGCCGACGGCGACGGTGCGCTTGAACAGCTTCTCGACCTGCTCCGGCCGGGCGGACGTGGCGATGTCGTAATCGCCCGGCTCGCGTCCCAGTAAAAAGTCACGCACGCAGCCGCCGACCCAGAACGCGCTGAAGCCCGCCGTTTGCAATTGGCGGACGATTTCAATGGCAGTGGTACGCAGCGGCTTGTCAGTCATTTGTGATTTGCAACTTGCGACACCGATACTTATCGCGTGCTCGCGACTCATCAGAGCTTACTAATTTCCGTGGCGGCTTGGCAAAGCAGAAGATTGCCGGCGGTGGAGCGCGGCTGTCTCAGCCGCAGCACGTTGACGGCTCCAAACCTGTGAAATTTCGAGCGTTCATTTGGCAATCCAAGTTGCTGCGGGTGGAATACCGCGGTCCGTCCACCTAAGTTGCACACGGCGCCAGGATGGCGTCGCTCATGCCGTGGATGATTTTTTTGTCGGCGGGATTGATCGTGGCCAGCACCCCGCCCAGTTGCGGACGCGCCGCATCGCCCTCGCCCGCCACGAAATAATACGGGCACAACCGCACCCGGCCCTTCATCGGCACCACCGCGTTCTTATCAAAATCAAACCATTGCGCTTCGACGAGTGCGGGTTTGTGATAACGCTGAAGAACGCGCGGTGATTGCTCAAAGTGTTGGATGGCATCGTCCACGGCCTTTGCCCAGTCTTCGTGCGACAAATCGCTGCCGAGAAAAACCCCGCGCGCGCCCCAAGCGTGCTCGGAAAAGCCCGACACCTTCAAAATCAACTCGCGCTCCTTTTGCGACAGGGTTTTGAGCTGCTGCCATTCGGTGAGATTCAATTCGGGAATCACGGCCTGCGGTGGCAATGGTGTCGGGTCAACGATCCAGGTGTAAGGAACCAGTTTTTTCAAACGCGCCAGGAAACCCTCGCCCAATTCCTGCCGCCAGAAATCGTGCAGGTGGCGGTTCCACAACAGCGCGAACAGCATTTTCTCCTCGAATACCGGCTTGGGCGGTGGCGTGAGGCGGATTTTCTTTTCAGAAGCGAGCCGGAAAATTTGTTCCGCGTTTGAGACGTTCTTCAAATCAAACAACTCGAAAAAGCGATACACCGCGTCGCCGTCCTCAAACCCGTTGAATGTTGAATGTTGAATGTTGAATGTTCGGTGTTTCTGTTTGTTCAACTGCCCCGCCATCCATTCCATCTCCGGCCGATACGTCGCCGCTTCCTCGGACACGACAATGTGAACGTGTTTCGAGTCGCCGAAGATGGATTCAAACCCGCGTAACATGCCGTCCGCACCGCCAATCAACGTGCTGCCGGCATCTTGCCGGCAGTTCTGAATTTGATTAGTGATCTGCCGGCAAGATGCCGGCAGCACGTTGGCATACGTCTTTCCCAGCCACCCCGTCAGCCCTATGCCGCCGGGAACGGAATCCAGTTCGGTGATGCTGATGCCGGTCTCCGTCAGCAAAATGTCGGGCCGGATAACGCGCGGCACGTCATTTTTGAACGCGGGCGAACGCTGGAGGGCGACAAGTTCCGCCGGCTTGCCGAGGTCAAGCCAGCGGGCAATCCATTCCGGCTGTTTGCCCTCGGCGCTTTTGCGGTAAAGCAGATTGACCGCGCGATAAAATTGCAGCAGCACGCGGCCCAGCGATTCGACTTCCTTCGCCAATTCCGCACCAAGCGGAAACGGCGCCGGCGAAATGCGCCAGTCGAGTCCGGCAAACAAACCGACCGGCGGCAGCGAGTCGCGGATGAAACGTACTTGTTTGGCGGCAGTCTCAAAATCTTGTAGCAGCCGAGGTGACGAGGCTCTGTCTGCTCCTTCGGATGTCATTGGCGATTCAAGTTTGAGCCTCCTCACGTCGGCTGCTACTCACGTTCGGATTTGCCCATTGCCGATGCCCAGCCATTTGTAGCTGGTCAGTTCCTCCAGGCCCATTGGTCCGCGCGCGCCGATTTTGTCGGTGCTGATGCCGATCTCCGCGCCCATGCCGAACTCGCCGCCGTCGGTGAACCGCGTCGAGGCGTTCCAATAAACCGCCGCCGAATCCACCCCGGCGAGGAATTGCTTCGCGTGCGCCTCGTTTCGCGTGACGATGCTGTCCGAATGCGCCGAGCCGTATTGATTGATGTGGTCAATCGCCGCTTTCACACCATCCACCACCCGCACGTTCAGGATGTAATCGTTGTATTCGGTGTAAAAATCCTGCTCGGCGGCAGGCCGGATTGCGGATTGCGGATTGCGGATTGCGGATTGAACCAAGCCCAGCGAAACCGCATCGCAACGCAGTTCAACTTTTTTATCTGCGAGTTTCTGCGCAATCTGCGGGAGAAACTTCTCCGCGACGGCCTGGTCCACGAGCAGCGTTTCCATGGCGTTGCACACGGCGGGACGCTGAACTTTCGCGTTCATTGCGATTTCCCCGGCCATTTTCAAATCGGCGTCAGCATCCACAAAAACGTGGCAGACGCCCTTGTAATGTTTGATGACCGGCACCTTGGAACACTCGGCCACGGCGCGAATGAGCCCTTCGCCGCCGCGGGGCATGCATAGGTCAATGTATTGCGTGAGGGACAGCAAAATGGGTATCGCCTCCCGATCGGCCACGGGCACGACCTGGATGGCGTGTTCGGGAAATTTCGCGAGCGCCTGTTTCCCCGCCTCAATCATGATTCGCGCGATGATTTGATTCGAGTTCAACGCTTCCTTGCCGCCGCGCAAAATTGTGGCGTTGCCGGATTTGAAACACAAACTCGCCGCGTCGGCCGTCACGTTGGGACGCGATTCATAAATGATGACCACCACGCCGATGGGCGTGGAAATTTTTTGGAGCTTCAGGCCGTTGGGCCGGACGCGTTCGTCCAGGATTCTGCCCACCGGATCCGCCAGCGCCGCCACTTCGCGCAAACCTTTCGCCATCGCCGCAATGCGTTTATCGTCGAGCTTGAGGCGGTCGAGCATGGCGGAGGACAAACCGCCATTTACCGCGGCGTCCACGTCCAGCTCATTGGCCGATTTGATGGCGTCGGCGTTTTTTTCGAGCGCGACCGCCATCGCGAGCAAACACGAATTTTTCTCCGCCGTCGTGAGTTGGCCGAGTTCGCGCGACGCCGCCCTGGCCTGCCGGGCCAGTCGCGTCATCTGCTCATTCAAGGTCATGTGGCAAGAAGGTAAGCCAAAAAAATAAAGTGAAAAGGGCGAAGTTGCTGGCGTTCTTCGCAACCCGGGTTGTTTCGCTTCACAAGAGTCCGATAAACCGGTCGGCTCGGTTCGGCAATTATTGCAAAGTTGTTACCAAGAAATGGCGAGCATGTTCCTATCCGGGTGTGGATAGTCGTAACATGATTGCTGGCACACAGTTAGCCGGACAGCGGATCGCGAAAGCGGCGCCATTGCCGTCGAACTGCAACCACAATCAGGTTGCGTGGCATAAGGTTGGTTCTCCGGCTCGAATCATCGCGACATTGCGCGCCGCAATCAAAGCCCGGGTACCGGTGGGTTATGAGGATGAAACCGGCTTCCATTACAGCATGAAAGCCTCCGCCTGGCCTGCGGCCGGTTTTCCGGTCCGGATCATCGCGAAATTGCGTGCCGCAATCGAAGCCCGGGTGCCGGTGGGTTACGAGGATGAAACCGGCTTCCATTACAGCATGAAAGCATCGGATTGGATCTTTTCAATTTAAGGCAGGCTGCGCCAACGGCTTTTTGATGCGCAGCGGTGACAATTCGGGTTTTGGATTTTGGTTCGGGCGGACAGTCGTTTTTTCCGCGGGATTCCCCATCCCCACCTCCTTGGCGACTGTCGCCCGAACCGGTTTTTAGACGAGGAAAACCGACAGGTTGTTCGGCTGATGGGAGATTAAAAAAGACTTTTACTTTGAACCGGACTTTCGCCTGGAAACTCCGCCCTTCTTTGGATCCGGCTTCTCGTTCAACGCATATTCGGACGGGCGGTGGGTCGGATAACGGCTCCTGGAGGAAACGCCCCCACCCTTTCCAATCCGATGCGGCGGCAAAGCCAGATCCTTGGAAAGATGAATGTCCGCGCGCAATAATTTTTCGATGATGGCGTCCCGGATGAATTGGGAACGGTTCCGGTAGCCGGCCGGCGCCAGGCCGGCATCCAATTCCCGGAGAAATTTCTCATCCACGGCGATGGGCAGCAATTTTTGGCCTGGTGCGCGCTGATTGGGCATGACGCTTTATATACCGCTTTGCCGCCGAAAATACAAAAAAATGTTGACATGAGTATAGATTGAATCTATACACCTTGCCATGAAGCGTGGCTCAGGGAAAAAGCCAAAGGGCAAACTGCTGGCGGTTTGGGTGCCGGGAAAGCTCATGCCGCGCCTGGACCAGGGCGCCCGAAAGGAAGATTCGGACCGCTCCAAATTCGTCCGCAACGCCATCCGCGAGAAACTGGCCCGCCACAATGCTCCCGAAAAAAAAATGACCGAATCATGACCGCAACCCTCCTCAAACCGAAAATCCTGGTCGTGGAAGACCAGCCGGACGTTCTGGCAACGATAATTTACCTGTTAAAACGAGCCGGTTGCGAAACGATCGGCGCCAAAACCGGTGCGGAAGCCCTGCGCCTGGCGCAGGAGGAAAATTTTGACCTGATCACGCTGGACATTGATCTGCCGGACACCGACGGCCTGGAGCTTTGCCGTTGTTTCAAACAGGATGTTCAGCTGGTCCATATCCCGGTCATCTTTGTTTCCGGACGATTGTGCGAGGGGAACCGGCAGCGCTGCCTTGAATCTGGCGCCGCCGATTATATCGCCAAGCCGTTTGACGCTTCCGCGTTCGTCTCCTGCATCTTTTCCCACCTCGGAACCGCCGCGTGATTTGTACCAGCCGAGGCCTGCCGCGGCGTAGCTTTCAGCGCGAAGACCGGTAACGAGGCTCTGACTAAACTTGCGATATGCGATTTACGGTTCAGCCACACTGCGAAATTCGTATTTTGTAAATCGAAAATAATGAGCCTCGTCACCTCGGCTCCTACAATTTTGAAATCCACACCAGCGTCCCGCTGGGCAGCCGGTCGAAAAGCGGAATCAAATCATCGTCGGCGAGATGGATGCAGCCGCACGACGTGGGCCGGCCAATCGTCGTCTGGTCGCCGGTGCCATGGATGTAAATGTAGCGGGCGTGCGAATCCACATTGCCGCCGCGGTTGAAACCGGGTTCGAGCCCTTCAAGCCAGAAAATGCGCGTGATAATTTTGGCATCCGGCATCCCCTGCCAGGTGTAACCTACCGTCCGGCGGCCCTTGAAAACCGTTCCCGCCGGCCAGCCGCCGCCGATTTTTTCAACGACGCGGTGCAGCCCCAGCGGCGTGCCATTTGAGCCCTCGACCTGGCTGATGCCAAAGCGGGAAGTGGAACAGCGGAATTTTCTAATGAATCGAAATTCCTTCGTAGCGGCTCTCGGCAGAGAGCCGGAAAATGCGGCGGTCGGCCGACCGCCGCTACGCGTAGGGGAATTTTCAAAAAGCGAAACAGTCTGGCTTGCGACACTCACGATGAGGACAAAGGGGGTTGGAATGACCCCCTGCGTTTTGCACGCGAGCAAGAATTTTCCAAATGCGCTCGTTGGGGTGGTCATAGGAAAGTCACCAGCCGGATGCCGGCGCTATTTTAATTTCTTAACGAGCACCTTGGAATTTCTTCCGCTTTGCTCGTATTTTTCGCGGCGCGCGGGCGGCAGATCGTCGGGCGTGCCCTCGGCGAAGCCACCCTTGGATTGAAAATACGTGAACGCCTGGGTCGAGAGCGTGATGAGTTCGTCCAAGGTCATCTCGCGCGCCTTGTTTTCCACAAACTGAATCAGCTTCCGCCCGATGCCCTGGTTTTCAAACGACGGATTGACATAAAGGCACGCCAGCTCGCCCTTTTTTTGCTCGGGGTAAACATGCAGCGCCACGCACGCGACCGGATTTTTATCAATCTCGAAGAGGTAATAATCGCCCAGGCTTTTCTCGATGCTCGCCCGGGTGCGTTTGACCAGTTCATCCGATTCAACCGCCGCCTTGGTCAGCATTTGGATGGCCCGGATGTCCTTTTTCTTGGCCGGCCGGATCTGCTGATATTCATTGGCGTAAACCAGCGTGCCGATGCCGTCATTGGAAAAAACTTCCGCGAGCAGGCCCTCATCCACCCGGCCATTGATGATATGAACGCGCGGAATTCCGGCCAGGCAGGCAAGCGCGGCGTGCTGCGCCTTCGAAAGCGTTTCCGGCGCAAACCCGGCGCTGTTTTGTTGCAACAGCTTTTGCAAATCCGCCACAAGCATCTGGCGGATGAGCTTGCCGTTGTAAAGCAAGCCGTCCTGCGCCGTGATGAAAATCAGTTTGATGGCTTTGAGCGCATCGGCCACCGCCACCGCCACGCCGTCGGAATTCACCCGGTACGTCTTGCCATCGCCATCGAACCCGAGCGGCGGGATGACGGGAACGACGCCCTGATTGAGCAGCGATTGGAGCATTTCCACGTCCACGCGCTCGACCTTGCCGGTGAACAAATGGTCCACGCCCTGGATGATGCCCATGGGATGGGCGATGATGGCATTCGTGCTGGTGGCCCGGAGGTCATTGGCCGAAAGCCCTTCGAGAATTTCGTGCGTGAGCCGGTTCGCGGCGGTGAGCGCCAGGTTGAGCGTGGCCGCGTCCGTAACCCCGCCGCCGTAAAGATCGGAGGCTTTGACGTTTTGCTCGTCGGCCAGCGCCTTGATTTGCGCCGACGCGCCGTGGACGAGCACGACGCGGATGTTCAGCGACCGCAACACCGCCACATCCAGCAGCAGCGTCGCGAAGTTCTCGTCGGTGACAATCGCGCCGTCAATCGCAAGGATGAACGTCTTTTCGCGGAATTGCGGAATGTATTGCAGGATGCCCCGCAGGTCGGTCAGTTTCACTTTGGCTCGTTATGGTGTTTCAACATAGAGATAAGTATTCGGTTTTCGATTGGATTCAAATAATAATTTTGGACGAATTTCCGGCACAGCGAAAAATGCTCGCTGACCGTGTGCGGTAAAATGGGATAAACGCAGAGGCGCAGAGGACGCGGAGACCCGCAGCTTGTTTCATCATGGTGAAAAGAATCGCGTCCAATCCTGCGCCGCGTGCAGGACGCGAACGACCATGACGGTTTCTTGAAACGGCTGGTAGAAAATCAGGTAATTGTGGAACTTCGGCACGACGAACCAGCGGATTTGCAAGTGACGCGCGGCAGCCTTGCGGATGCGCCGCCCGAGTTCAGGATGCTGCGCAAGAAAATCGGCGGTGTTGAGGATGATCCGGCAAACACTTTCCGCTGCCTCGGGATTATCGGCGGCGATGTAGCCGGAGATTTCGTCCAAGTCGCGTGCGGCTCTGGGGCTGAACCTCGCCCGGATCATGACCGGCGGCGTAATTCGTCGGTGGTTTTAGCTTGATCCAGATTTTCCAAACCTTCGTCCAGCAGCCGTTCCAGTTCCGGCGTCATCACCACCTCCATGCCACGACGGCGGGCTTGATGCTCGCTCAACGCTTCCAGCACAACTTCGTCCGAACCTTTGTAGCCGCTGGTTTGGACCAGTTCGGCAACATAGTTTTCAAGATTTCGCGGCAAGGCGATGTTCATGGATTCAATTTAATACGTGGTGAAAATGTGTCAACCTGCAAGCGGCAGCTTCAGCCCTCGCGCAAGGATCCGGCGGCAAACTTTTCCAGTTTCGGGTAAGTGCGTTTCTCCGCAAGGATTCGTTCCCACTCGCGGTCGCCGGCCTGCTGTTGGAGAAAACGCGCGAAGTCCACAACCGCGCGGGCCTTGTCCTCGGATAATCCATCCACGATGGCAATCAACTCTTGGGCTGCCGAACTCATGCTTGCAAGTTATACCGCCGTCCAATACCGCGCGACCACAAAAACGCAACCGGCAGCAATGTTGTAGGTGAACACAGTCTCAAATCATGCGACGGAAATGAGGATATTCAATTTGTTCACCAACGCCATTGATTGGAAATTCAACCCCGCCTCCACAAAACTGGCAATGGTTTGGGAAATAACCAGTCACACTCATGGCCGGGGAACCAATTATTTCAAAACTTTTTCCAAAGCATCAAGGCACCGCTGGTTTTCCTTCGGCGTGCCGATGGAAATACGGATCCATTCCGGCAACTGGTAGCCGCCCATCGGGCGCACAATCACGCCCAGCTTCTGCAGTTCCCCGAACACGCGCTGGCCGTCGCCGACGCGCACGAGGATGAAATTCGCCTGCGACGGGATGAATTCCAACCCGAGTTTGCGGAATGTGCGCGCGTAAAGCCGGAGCCCGCGCGAGTTGATCTGGCGCGTTTTTTCGACGTGTTTGGCGTCGTCCAGCGCCGCGAGCGCGCCCGCCTGCGCCACCAGGTTGATGTTGAACGGCTGGCGGATTTTTTCGAGCGCGGCAATGAAGTCAGGATGCCCGATGCCGTAGCCAATCCGCAAACCAGCCAGGCCGTAAATCTTCGAAAAGGTCCGCATCAAAAGCAGGTTCGGTTTGCTGCCGTTCCGGATTACCGGCAGCAGATCGAGCGGTTCCGCCAGGAACTCAATGTAGGCCTCGTCCATTGCCAGCAGAACATCAGCCGGCACGGAGTTGACAAAGCGCGCCAGTCCCTCGCGGCTCGCGATGGTGCCGGTGGGATTGTTCGGGTTGGCGACGAAGATGATGCGCGTGTTGGGCGTGATGGCGGCCAGCATCGCGTCGAGGTCATGGCCGTGATTTTTCGCCGGCACGACGACGAGTTTCGCGCCGAACAGGGCGGTCACGATGGGATAAACCGCGAAGCAGTATTGCGACACGACGACTTCAGGAACGGCCGTGGCGCCTTCGCCACCGAGCAGCGCGTGCCCGATCATTTCGATGACTTCATTGGAGCCGTTGCCGAGAATCAGATTGGCCGGCGTCACGCCCAGTTTGGTGGCCAGCTTTTGTTTCAGGTAAAACGCGTTGCCGTCCGGGTAAAGGTTGACCTGCTTGAGCGCCTGGCGCATGGCGGCAAGGGCAAGGCGCGACGGACCGAGCGGGTTTTCGTTCGACGCGAGCTTGATGATGCCGGCGGCGTCCAGACCGAGTTCGCGCGCAACTTCTTCAATCGGGCGGCCGGGCTGATAAACCGGCAAACTGTTGAGGGCGGGATTGATTTTCATGGATTCAGTTTTTGCCCGGGAGCGCCGGGCGTTTGCCTGGCTTTCGGGTTTTTTGGTCTTTCATGGTGTCGTCGCCGGGCAATTCAATGTCGGCGCCCGGATACAGTTTCTGGTAATCGGTCGCCTGCACGCCGAGGATGGCGGCGACGCCGAGGATGTCGTGTGCGTTCGAACCGCGCGAGACGTCGGCGGCGGGACGGTTGAGGCCAATGAAAATGTTGCCGTAGGCATTCGCATGGCCGACGATCCGGACCAGCTTGCTGGCAATGTTGCCGGAATTGAGTTCGGGAAAAATCAGCACGTTGGCGCTCCCGGCCACCTTGCTGTCGTGCAATTTGCGTTGCGCGATTTCCGGCACGAGCGCGGCATCCACCTGCAATTCACCGTCGAAGTCGGCATCCAACAGCAACTGTTCCGCCTTGCGTTTGGCCATCGCGGTGGCCGCCTGCACCTTGTCCACGGACGGATGCGACGCGCTGCCCTTGGTTGAAAACGACAGCAACGCCACGCGCGGCCGGACGCCGAGCATGTGACGCGCCAGCCGCGCGGTCGTCACCGCAATATCGGCGAGTTGATCCACGTTCGGATCGGGAACGACGCCGCAGTCGGCCATGAACAACACGCCGTTTTCGCCGACGCGCGTGTCCTCAACCTCCATGATCATGCAGCTCGACACGGTGGTGATGTCCGGCGCGGCCCTCAAAATCTGGACCAGCGGACGCAACACGCTGCCGGTGGTGTGCGACACGCCGGAAACCAGACCGTCTGCCTGGTGCATCGCCACCATCATCGTGCCGAAAAAATTCGGTTGCAACATGGCCTCGTGCGCCTCGGTGGCGCGAATTCCCTTGTTGCGGCGAAGCGAATGGAAACGCCTGGCGAAATTATCCAGGTCTTCGCTTTCAGCGGGGTCAATGATGCGGATGCCATCGAGGGATGTATTCAAGCCCGCGGCGACTTCCTTCACTTTTGCCGGATTGCCCAGCACGATGGGGGCGCCCAGCCGCAGCGCGTAAAACTGCCGGGCCGCCAGCAGGATGCGCGGCTCCGTGCCTTCGGGAAACACAATCCGCTTGGGATGCCGCTGCAATTTTTCGATGATGTTGCCAATGAAACGCATGGCGACAAAATAACCGGCCCGGGAGGAACTGCAAAATCAAATCGCCGGAGAAATTCCTCGCGCGAACCGCGTGACGGTTGCGGTGTAAAAACCATTGGGAAGGGATTGATAAACCACCCGTGCCGCCATACCATCTCCCGGCAAATCAGTTTAAAATGGAAAATCAGGCCATGAAAACAAATATTAAAGCCATAAAATCCGGGGACGCTCCCATACTGGGGAAGTATGTAAAACTCATCAAAACCGGCGAAATCGTCACCTGGAAAAGCTTCGACCCGAAAAAGCATCTGTTTGAAATCAAATTGCCGACGGGGGCTGTTTCCATCGTTCATTGGCGCGACATTGAACGAATTGGTCCGCAAGCGGAGGCGGAATTTTTGCGCTCGCGGAAAAAAAGTTCAAAGTAAGGCACTGCCGACTTTTCCGGCGCATTGACTTTGACTTGCGCTCGGTCAATCGTTAGTCTCTCTCGTTCAATGCAGGAGACGATTGAGAAACTTTTGATTTTACAGGACCGCGACCGCAAAATTCACCGCGTTCAACAGGAACTCGCTTTCATCGGCCCGGAACGCGAAACCTTCCGCACCAAGGCCACGTCCACCCAGGCGCAGCTCGAAACCGCCAAAACCCGCGTCAAACAAATCGAGTCCGACCGCAAACGGCTCGAACTCGACGTCGAAGGGAAAAAAACGCAGATTGAAAAATACGCCAACCAGCAGCTGCTGACGCGCAAGAACGAGGAGTATCGCGCGCTCACCCACGAAATCGACACGTGCAAGGCCGACATCACGCAAATCGAGGACCAGGAAATCGTTTTGATGGAACAGGCCGAGCAGGTGCAAAAGGAAGCCATCCGCCTCACGCGCGAAGCCGACGAGATAAAAAAAATAGCCGAAGGCCAGATCGCGCAACTCAGCCAGCGCGAGGAAAATTTGAAGAAGGAGCTCGCCGAATTGCAGCAGGGCCGCGTGGAACTGGCGGCGGCCGTGGACGAATCCGCCCTCAATCGGTACGAACGGCTGTTCAAGAGCAAGGGCGACAACGTTGTCGTGGGCGTGCAGCACGGCGTTTGCGGCGGTTGCCACATGAAATTGCCCGCGCAAATCCTGGTGACCTGCCAGGGCCAGAAGGAAATCGTGGCCTGCCCGAATTGCGGCCGGATTTTGTATTACACGCGCGACATGGCCCTGGCCGGCGCGGAGTAAACCAACCACCAAGACACATAGCCACAAAGTTCAGTCCTGGTGTCTTCGTGCCTTTGTGGTTAAAAATTCCGCTGCTTGTAAAATTCGTCCCCAATTGTATAATTTAACTGGTTTTGGAAGGGCGGAGAACCGCTTCCGGCGCGAGCCGGGGGAGGAAAGTCCGAACACCAAAGGGCGCGATGCCGCGTAACTCAAGCTCGTTCGGTTGAGATACACGCGGGCGGAAAGTTGGAAGACTTTTCGACGGACAGTGCCACAGAAAATTAAACCGCCCGCGTTTCGCAAGAGACGCGGGTAAGGGTGAAAAGGTGCGGTAAGAGCGCACCGCGTCACGCGTAAGCGGGACGGCACGGAAAACCCCATCGGGTGCAAGGCCAAATAGGGAATCCCGGAGCGGCCCGCTCCTTGTTTCGCGAAAGCGAAACGGATTCCGGGTATCGGCTGCCCAGACAAATGGTTCTCTCCACCCGCAAGGGTGCAGACAGAATTCGGCTTACAGCCCTTCCAAAACCAATTCTCATTCCCAAATCCGGAGGGGCGGGTTACACGAGCCCCATTCCAACCAGCCGAAAGTCAGGGACTCGTATAACTCGCCCCTCCGACTAATTAATCATCATCATGTTTTTTCCGGTTTGCACCGGCTGGGTCTTTCTGAGCGCGGCCGGCGGACTCAGGTTGCCCACCCGGTCCACCGCACTGACGGTAATCAGGTCCGGTCTGGAATTTTCCAACGTCCGTGCCGTCTGGCTGGCCGGCAAAATTTCCGTCGCCCACACCTCATTGGTGCGATACTGCAAAACCCACAGCCACGCCGGGGTGCCGTTCGTTTCCCAACGCACGCTCAATCCGGACCGGCCGTTTTCGACGACCATGAGCTTCGGTTTGACCGGCGGCAGGGACGCCAGCCACGGCGATGCCGGCACCAACGCGGTTTGCGGGTAGGCGGCGCGAACCACGTTGGCCAATGCCGGATTGTCCGTGAGATTCCGCAGGTGATAAAAGATTTCGCCGCGCGCGGAAGGCTGGCTGCGCATGATTCGGATCTGCCGGGCAATTTCATCCGGTTCCCACTTTCCCCCGACATTGGCGGCCATAAGCCCCGGCCAGAGGTGCCGGCCCTTGGAATTCTGTTGCACCCACCAGTTGAGCAATGCGGGAAAACTTTGTTCCTTGGGCTCAACCGCCCAGTACAATTGCGGCGCGAAATAATCCAGCCAGCCGCTGGCCAGCCACAGGCGTGAGTCGGCGTAAAGCCTCATGTAGGCGTCCATGCCCCGGATTTGCGGCGGATTCATCGGCCGCCAGATGCCGAACGGGCTGATGCCAAATTTCACCCACGGCTTCACCGCTTTGATGGACTGGTAAACGCTCTGGATGAATTGATTGACGTTCGCGCGCCGCCACTCGTCACGATTGGCAAAACCGCTGGACAAACCGAATTTCTGCCAGGTCGTGGCATCGGGAAATTCCAGTTCCCTGCCCGCCGCGTCCTTTTCCGGGTAGGGATAAAAATAATCGTCGAACTGCACACCATCCACGTCGTAACGCTGCACCACGTCCATGACCACGCGCAAAACATGGGCCCGCACCGCCGGGTCGCCGGGGTCCAGCCAGAACTGGGGGCCATAGCGACGGACGAATTCCGGATGCGTCCGCGAAATGTGGTTCGGCGCCACGGGCGATTTCATCTGCGGATGCAGCGCGCGGAACGGATTGAACCACGCGTGCAATTCGAGTCCGCGCCGGTGCGCCTCCTCGATGGCAAAGGCCAGCGGGTCGTAAAGCGGCTGCGGCGCCCGGCCCATCGTGCCGGTGAGATATTCCGACCACGGCTCGATGGCCGAGGCATATACCGCGTCGCTCGACGGACGCACCTGGAAAATGATCGCATTCAACTTCAACTGTGCCGCACGGTCCAGCAATACAATCAATTCGGCCTTTTGCTCCGCCACGCTGAGGCCGGGTTTGGACGGCCAGTCCTTGTTCGCGACGGTCACGAGCCATGCGCCGCGAAATTCCCGCACCGGTTGCGGCGGCGTCACGGCCGCCGGGCGATAAACCTCGCCCGCCGCGAACAACATCGCCGGCAGCAACCAGATAGAAACGGCCAAAAATCGAATTCGCATCATAAGCGGTTGGGAAATAAGACGCATTGACGCACCCGTTGGTAAAGGTTTTTTTGGACAAATCGTTTCTTGATACATTCTTAATGCCAACCGCCCATCTCTTGATTAGTCAGACTGCCACGCCGGAGCCACAGTATCGGCATGAAAACAAAAACGTTTTTCACGGTGCAAGCAACGGCGACGACAAACGTCGGAATAAAAGAAATTCTGGTGCCGATTGATTTTTCCGAATATTCTGTCAATGCTCTCCGCCACGCTGCCGGATTGGCGGCGAAGGATCAGGCGCATCTGACTTTGTTGAACGTCGTTGACGAACCGGTCTCCTTTCGGTCGCTGGACCTGCCGCGTCAGCAACGCGGGCGGAGGCAGGAACACGCACAACAGTTGCAAGAACTGGCCCGGCGCGAGCTTGGGCCGAACCTAGCCGCTGGAATCGTGATTTGCGACGGCAACCCGTCGCGGGAAATTACACGCGTGGCCGCCCGGCAACACGCTGATCTGATTGTCCTGGGCCGGCACGAACGTCATGGCCTGCGACGTTGGTTTCACGGACACACCGCCAGCCGGATCATTCATAACGCGTCCTGCCCGGTAATGGTTCTGAACGACAACGGCCACGAACCGATGCCGCACAAACTCGCCGCCTGAATCAAAATCTATGAACGACCTGATTTTCATCGCCGTCATCGCGCTTTTTTTTGTGGCGGGCGGGTGGTACGCCTGCTGGTGCGAGAAACTGTAAGGAAATTTATGGAAAACCTTGTTGTCGGTCTGATTGCCCTCGCGTTGTTCGCGTATCTGTTCATCGCGATGGTTCATCCTGAAAAATTCTAACGAAACGCTATGCAAATTACCGGCTGGCTGCAACTCGCCCTCTACGTCGTCGCCCTCGCGGCGATTACGAAACCCATGGGCCTTTATCTCATGCAGGTGCTCGACACCAATGGTCGCACCTGGTTCGACCCCGTGCTTCGTCCGCTGGAGCGGCTCACCTACCGCCTCATGAGCGTACGCGCGGACCAGGAACACGACTGGCGGCAATATACCTGGGCCATGCTGTTGTTCAGTCTCGTGAGCTGCCTTTTCACCTACGCCATCCTGCGCCTGCAAAACCATCTGCCACTGAACCCGCAGGGATTCGGCGCGCTCACCCCGCACCTCGCGTTCAACACCGCCGTCAGTTTCACCACGAACACCAACTGGCAGAGTTATGGCGGTGAATCCACCATGTCGTACCTCTCGCAGATGGTCGCGCTGGTGATTCACAACTTCGGTTCGGCGGCCACCGGCATCGCCCTCGCTGCGGCGCTCGTGCGCGGCATCGCCCGGCATTCCACCCGCCTGCTCGGCAACTTCTGGGTGGACCTCGTGCGCGTGACCTATTATTTGCTGCTGCCCATTTGCCTGGTCTTGGCCGTTTTCCTCGTGTCGCAGGGCATCATTCAAAATTTCAAACCTTATACGAAGGCCCGATTGCTCGAGCCGATGAAAATTTCAGTCGCCAAGGTGGACGCGAAGGGGAACCCGGTCCTTGATGCGAATGGCAAGCAGGTCATGGAGGAACAAATCGTCACCGAGCAAACCATCGTTCAAGGACCGGTCGCCTCCCAAATCGCCATCAAAATGCTCGGCACCAACGGCGGCGGCTATGTGAATGCCAACGCCGCGCATCCGTTCGAAAACCCCACGCCGCTTTCCAATTTCCTACAGATGCTCTCCATCTTCGCCATCGGCAGCGGCCTCACTTATTACCTCGGCCGCATGACCAAAAACCAGGCACACGGCTGGTCGGTTTGGGGCGCGATGATGACCTTGTTCCTCGCCGGTGTGCTGTTGTGCTGGTGGGCCGAGGCGAAGGGCAACCCCATTCATCAACAACTCGGCATCGCCGCCACCGACGGCAACATGGAAGGCAAAGAAGTCCGCTTCGGCATCTTCAATTCCGCCCTGTTCGCCACGATCACCACCGATGCCTCATGCGGCGCGGTCAATTCCATGCACGATTCGTTCACACCGCTCGGCGGTTTCGTTCCGCTGTTCAACATCCAGCTCGGTGAAATCATCATCGGCGGCGTGGGCGCGGGGCTTTACGGCATGCTCGTATTTGTCGTGCTTGCGGTGTTCATCGCCGGCCTGATGGTCGGGCGCACCCCGGAATATCTCGGCAAAAAAATCAACGCGTTCGACGTGAAAATGGCGATGCTCTCCCTGTTGATCCTCTGCCTGACGATTCTCGGCTTTGCGGCCTGGGCGTCCGTGAGTCCGTGGGGGCTGGCCGGATTGAACAACAACGGTCCGCATGGTCTGAGCGAAATGCTCTACGCCTATTCGTCCGCTGTCGGCAACAACGGCAGCGCCTTTGCCGGCCTCAACGCCAACACACCCTGGTATGACAGCACCCTGGGCATCGCCATGCTCTTCGGCCGTTTTCTGATGATCGTGCCGATCATGGCCATGGCCGGGTCGCTCGCGCAAAAGAAACTCGTCCCGGCCAGCACCGGCACCTTCCCCGTATCCGGCGGCACGTTCATCCTGCTGTTGCTCGGCACGATATTATTGGTCGGCGCCCTGAATTTCCTGCCCGTGCTGACCCTCGGCCCGGTGGTCGAACACTTCCTCATGCTCCAGGGCAAACTGTTTTAACCACTGATTACTGATTACCGATCACTCAACTTTCAACCATGACCCACAAAGCTCCATCTCTTTTCGACTGGAACATCGCCGGTCCGGCAATGGGCGACGCCTTCAAAAAGCTCGACCCGCGCCTGATGGTCAAAAACCCCGTCATGTTTGTGACGATGGTTGGCGCGGCGCTGACCACCGTCGGGATTTTTACCGCCCACACCGACCGCGGCTTCATCGCGCAACTCGCCATCTGGCTCTGGTTCACCGTCCTGTTCGCCAATTTTGCCGAAGCGGTGGCTGAAGGCCGCGGCAAAGCACAGGCCAGGGCGCTGCGCGGGACCCGGGTGCAAACCAAAACCCGGCGCATCACCGGAAACGGCGACACCGAGGAGGTCAGCGCCGGCGAATTGCGCAAAGGCGACATCGTGGTCGCGCGGGCCGGGGAAATCATTCCCGCCGACGGCGACGTGATTGAAGGCGCGGCCACCGTGGACGAATCGGCCATCACCGGCGAATCCGCGCCGGTCATCCGCGAAAGCGGCGGCGACCGCAGCGCCGTCACCGGCGGCACCCGCGTGCTCTCGGACGAAATCAAAATCCGCGTCTCCATCAATCCCGGCGAAGGTTTTCTCGACCGCATGATTTCGCTCGTCGAAGGCGCGAAACGCCAGAAAACGCCCAACGAAATCGCGCTCACCATCCTGCTTTCGGCGCTGACCCTGATCTTTCTGCTGGTTTGCGTGACGTTGAAACCGTTCGGCATTTATTCCGCCACGGTGTTCTCCGTACCCGTGTTGATCGCGCTGCTGGTGTGCCTGATTCCCACCACCATCGGCGGGTTGTTGAGCGCCATCGGCATCGCGGGCATGGACCGCCTGCTCCAGCACAACGTCCTGGCCATGAGCGGTCGCGCGGTGGAAGCCTCCGGCGACGTGGACGTGTTGCTGCTCGACAAGACCGGCACCATCACGCTCGGTAACCGCCAGGCCACGGAGTTTCTTCCCGCGCCGCTCGTCACCATCGAACGTCTCGCCGACGCCGCGCAACTCGCATCGCTCGCCGACGAAACGCCCGAGGGCCGCAGCATCGCCGTGCTAGCAAAGCAAAAGTTCAACCTGCGCGGACGCGAAGTCACCGAAACGCAGACCCGGTTCATTCCGTTCACGGCGCAGACGCGCATGAGCGGCGTGGACATTGCCGCCATTGACGGCCAGCCGGCGCGCTGCATCCGCAAGGGCGCGGCGGAAGCGATGCGAATTTTCGTGGACCAGAAAGGCGGTCTGTTCCCCAAGACCGTGTCTGACACCGTGGACAACATCTCCCGCTCGGGCGGCACACCACTTGTGGTCGCCGACGGCCGGGAAGTGCTCGGCGTGGTCCAGCTCAAGGATATCGTCAAGGGCGGCATCAAGGAACGCTTCGCCCAGCTTCGCAAGATGGGCATCCGCACGGTGATGATCACCGGCGACAACAAACTCACCGCCGCCGCCATCGCCGCCGAGGCGGGCGTGGATGATTTTCTCGCCGAGGCCAAACCGGAGGACAAACTCGCGCTCATCCGCCGGGAGCAGGCCGGTGGACGCATGGTGGCCATGATCGGCGACGGCACCAATGACGCCCCGGCCCTCGCGCAGGCCGACGTGGGCGTGGCCATGAACACCGGCACCCAGGCCGCCAAGGAAGCCGGCAACATGGTGGACCTCGACTCGAATCCGACGAAGCTCATCGAGATCATCGAAATCGGGAAGCAACTGCTCATCACGCGCGGCTCGCTGACGACGTTCAGCATCGCCAACGACGTGGCAAAATATTTCGCCATCGTCCCCGCGATGCTCATGGCGACGTTTCCCGCCATCGCGCCACTCAACGTCATGCATCTGCACAGTCCCGCGAGCGCGATCCTCAGCGCCATCATCTTCAACGCGCTCATCATCGTCGCATTGATTCCGCTCGCGCTGCGCGGCGTGAAGTTCAAACCCATCGGCGCACTCGCCATCCTGCAACGCAACCTGCTCATCTACGGCGTGGGCGGCGTCATCATTCCATTTGTTGGCATCAAGGCCATAGATATCCTGATCACCACCCTGCACCTCGTTTAAAATGAAACCGACTTTTTCAAGGCAGAGGCGCGGAGAACGCAAAGTCTCGCAGAGTCTGATTTTCTTTGCGACTCTCAGCGACCTCTGCGTCTCCGCGTTAACGCTTCTGAATATTTGGTTGCGGCGTCATCCGTGTTAATCCGTGAAATCCGTGTCTAAAACCCATGAAAAAACATCTCACTGAACTACGCAGCGCCGTGATGGTCACGCTGGCTTTCGCCGTCGTCTGTTGCGGACTGTATCCACTCGTTGTCTTCGGCATTGGACAGGTCTTGTTCCACGACCAGGCCAACGGCAGCCTCATCGTGAACGCCGATGGCACAGTGCATGGCTCAAAACTGCTCGGCCAGCAATTCACCGCCGACAAATATTTCCAGTCGCGTCCATCGGCGGCGGGCAACGGCTACGACGCCACCAGTTCCGGCGGCAGCAACCTCGGCCCGACCTCGTCGAACCTGGTCACCACCATTACCCAGCGCATTGCCGATTACCGCACGGGAAACGGCCTGGCAACCAACGCCCTCGTGCCCGCCGACGCCGTGACCGCCTCCGGCAGCGGCCTTGACCCGCACATCAGCCTGGCGAATGCAGCGTTGCAAATTCCACGTGTGGCCAAAGCGCGCGGACTTCCCGAAGATCATGTCCGCCAACTCGTCCAACAAAACACCGACTCCGCCAGCCTCGGTTTCCTTGGTGAGTCTGGCGTCAATGTCCTGGAACTCAACCTGTCGTTGGATTCGTTAAAATGAGCACGTTATATGACCAGCCGAATGGGGTGTTGATACACGCATGAATGCCATTGCCTGGGCTGTTTTTGTGGTGGCGGCGTTGCTCGAAGTCGGGGGCGATGCCGTCATCCGGCACGGACTGCGCGGCCACAAGCTGGCTGTGGTGCTCGCCGGATTCATTACGCTCGGCTGCTACGGCTTGTTGGTGAATTCACTCAAATGGGATTTTTCGAGACTGCTGGGCGTCTATGTCGGATTCTTTGCGCTGACGAGTGTTTTGGCGGGCCGGTTCGTTTTCCGGGAAAACGTTCCATGGTCCACCTGGTGTGGTCTTGGCCTCATCGCGGCCGGTTGCGCGGTCATTCAATACAGCCGTCCATGAAACGCTGAACCGACAAAAGCATGAACGCAGGCAAAACCTACGCCGTGGATGGCATCAGTTGCTTCGAAGACGTGCCCGAACACCACGATCCGGTCGAACCTTACTTCGGCCCGGAGTTGCATGCTGGCAATCTGCTGGACGGGCGGTTCGCCATCGTCGAAACGGTGAGCCGCAGCGGCATGGCCACCATTTACCAGGCCCGGGACCTGGAGCAGGAAAATCAAATCGTCGCCGTCAAGGTGCCGCACCTGCGGTTGGAGGCAGATCCGGGATTTTTTTCCCGCTTTCAACGCGAGGAGGAGATTGGACATAAACTGAGTCATCCGTACCTTCTGCGGTTTGTCACGGTGGAAAGAAAAAGCCGGCCCTACATTGTCACCGAATACCTGCGCGGCTGCACCCTGGCCCACCTGCTCGAAGCGGCGCGGACGTTGCCGGAAAAGGACGCGTTGAAAATCGCCAGCCTGGTTTGCGAGGCGCTTCAATATATGCACGGCCAGGGTGTGATCCATCGCGACCTCAAGCCGGGGAACATCATGATTTGCCGCGACCGCACCATCCGCATCATGGATTTCGGGATTGCCGCCGCGGCGGATTCAAAAAAAATCACGCTCAGCGGGTTCACCGCCACTCTGGGCACGCCCGAATACATGTCGCCGGAGCAGGTCAAAAACGAGCGCGGTGATGAACGGTCCGACATTTACTGCCTCGGCGCGGTCTTGTACGAAATGCTCACCGGCGTGGTTCCGTTCCAGAATGAAAACTGCTGGATGGCGATGAACAACCGCGTCACCGGCGACCCGATTGCGCCGCGAAAGCTGAACCCCAATATTTCCCCGCAGGCGGAGGAGATTGTGCTGCACGCCATGCAACGTGATCCGGCGGATCGGTTTCAAACCGCCGCGGCATTCAAAGCTGAATTGGACCAGCCCGGTCAGGTGCATCTCACCGGCTATTGCGACCGCCTGAAGGCGCCGCATTGGAGGTTGAGTTTTCGCGAGACTCCGGTGATAGCCGGCACGCTGCTCGGCATAGGGTTCCTCTTGTTCCAGGTGCTGGCATTCCTCGCTCTGCGCCATTTCCTGACAAAGTGAGCAATCTGGCTCGGGATTCGTTAAGATGTATTCGTGGACGACGACGACCGTCCCAATCCCGATGCGCTGTTGAGTTTGATGCAGCGCTCTCCGCCGACACAATTTCAATTGTGCATAGCGTTTTGTAAGTTGAGCCCCTCCCCGAAGACCGGCCGAATTGTGCAAAGTGCCTGCCGCATCACGTTCAGAGCCGTATTGCGATGCAACCATTTTAACCAGCCACGCCTGCCGTGCGTGCTCATGACAATCGTGTCCGCCTGCAAACGCCTTGCCGTCTCAACAATGGCATCCGCGGGACGCCCCTCGCAAACGAGAACCTCCGCGATCACCTGGTCGCCCATGCAATCGGCCAATTGTTGTAACTGAAATTCCGCGTCGCGACATAATTCATTGAGCAGGCACGCGCGTTGAATCCCGCGCTCCTCGCCGACAATATTCAATTGCACGGCATGCAACAACACCAGTCTGGCTTGGGATTCGCGGGCAAGGTTCCTGGCGAGCGTGAGAGCCGCGTAAGAGCTGCCCGACAGCGCCAGAGGAACGAGAATGGTTTTAGGAGCGAATGCGGGGTGGTCTTCGTTCCGAGCATCGTTCCCGCCCGGAGCAGATTTCAGCACACAATGGCTCGCATGATATTCACCACGACCCGGAACAACGAGTGGCTCGATATTCGTATGAGGTTGAATCAGGATGGTTTTCATACGTTTATTTTGTTTGTGAACTTGTTTCCACAACGCCGGGCTTGGTTGTCACGACCGGGTTCTCGTGGTGACTGCGATGGCTGAACCACCAGAAGAGAAGAAAGAAAACCGCGACCTGCATGACAACGAAAGCGACGACTTTCGGCAGCAACGGAACACGTGCTCTCCATAATTGGGGAGGTCGCAACCTTTTGAATCGCTCCGTCAACGAAACCTCGCTGTAGTCGTTCAACTCCGCCTTCATGGAGGCAGCCGAGGGGAAGCGTTTTGACGGGTTGCGTTCAAGCGCGTGCAAAATAATCTCCTCAATTTCGGGGGATAACTCC
>JBEKSU010000006.1:0-29567 GCA_049516755.1 Verrucomicrobiota bacterium
CGCGGCCTGCTGGGCCTTGCGCATCTTGGCCGCCGCCACCATCTGCATCGCCTTGGTGATTTGGGCGGTGTTCTTGACCGACTTGATGCGTCGGCGGATGTTGCGTGTGGTGGCCATGAATTATCTATACGTCTGCTTGAACTCCGTCACCGCCGCCTTCAAATCGTTCACGGTGGCGTCCTTCAATTCTTTATCCTTCACGATACGCGTCATCAATTCCGGCTTCCGGGTCGTCATGAAATCCGTGAGCTTGTGCTGGAAGTCCTTGATTTTGGCCACCGGCACGTCGTCCACAAATCCATTTTGCCCCGCCCACAAAACGACCACCTGCACTTCCACCGGCAGCGGGTTGTATTGAATCTGGTTGAACAGCTCGACGATGCGCTTGCCGCGCTCCAGCTGCGCTTGCGTCTTGGCGTCGAGGTCGGATCCAAACTGGGCGAACGCGGCCAGTTCGCGAAACTGGGCCAGGTCGCCCTTGATGCGGCCGGCGACCTGTTTCATCGCCTTGACCTGCGCCGCCGAACCGACGCGCGACACGGACAAGCCGACGGAGATCGCCGGGCGGATGCCCTGATAAAACAAATCCGTTTCCAGATAAATCTGGCCGTCGGTGATGGAAATCACGTTGGTGGGAATGTAGGCCGAAACGTCACCCGCCTGGGTTTCGATGATGGGCAGCGCCGTGAGCGAGCCGTTGCCGTATTTTTCGGCCACGCGCGCGCTGCGTTCGAGCAGCCGGCTGTGCAGATAAAACACGTCGCCCGGATACGCCTCGCGGCCCGACGGACGCTTGAGCACGAGCGAAACCTGGCGATACGCCACCGCGTGTTTGGACAAATCGTCGAAAATAATCAGCGCATCCATGCCGTTGTCCATGAACCATTCACCCATCGCCGCGCCCGCGAACGGCGCGAGATACTGGTTGGTCGCCGAATCCGAGGCGGCGGCCACGACGACAATCGTGTAAGGCATGGCGCCCGCTTCGTCCAAGACGCCGATGACGCGCGCGACGTTCGACTGTTTCTGGCCGATGGCAACGTAAATGCAATACAGCGGGCGATAATTTGTGTCTCCGGCCTGCTGCGCGGCCAGGTTGAGCCGCGCGTTGTTGATGATGGTGTCAATGCCGATGGTCGTCTTGCCCGTCGAACGGTCGCCGATGATCAATTCCCGCTGTCCGCGGCCAATCGGAATCATCGCGTCAATCGCCATGATGCCCGTCTGCACCGGCTGGCTGACGGATTTGCGTTTGATGATGCCCGGCGCGATTTTTTCGACCGGATACGCAATGTCGCTCTTGATCGGCCCTTTGTTGTCGAGCGGCTGGCCCAAGGCATTGACGACGCGGCCCAGCAGTCCTTTGCCAACGGGCACCTGCAACAGCTTGCCGGTCGTGCGCACCTCGTCACCTTCCTTGATGCTGGTGTAATCACCGAGAATGATCGCGCCGACCTCGGTCTCTTCAAGGTTCAACGCCAGCCCGGTGATGCCGTTGCCGAAGTCGAGCATCTCGTTGAGCATCGCGTCGGTCAGTCCCTCAATCTTGGCCACGCCGTCGCCGATTTCGCGGACCACGCCGACATTTTGTTTGGCCGTCGCGGCCTTGGCGCCCGTGATCTGGGCTTCAATTTCCTGCAATAGATTGCTCATAAAAATTCAATTAAAAACTATCCGCCAGCGTTTTCAAACGCGCCTGAACGCTGCCGTCATAAACGTCGCTGCCGACCTTGACGCGCAATCCGCCAATCAACGCCGGATTCCGGTCGAAAGTCAGGCTTACGCCCTCGCCGTAATTTTTTTTGATCCGGTTGGCCACGTCCGTTCGCAAATCGTCGGGCAGGATCGCCGCGCTCTCGACGCGCGCGGTGCGGCGCTCCAGATCCAGCTTCACCAGCCGCGCCAGGCGCGACAAAATTTCCAGGTACCGGCGCGGCTTCTGTGCCAGCACGAGCGTGACCGCCTGCCGGACGCGGTTCTCGTCCAGCAAGCCGTTGACCTGGCAACTGCGGAACAGTTGCCGCGCGTCACTTTGTGCCCGTTTGGATATTTTCATTTCCCAATCTTTGGTAGGGACGCGCTGCCGCGCATCCGGCTGACCGGCAGGTCAGCCCTACCGATTTCTTTATGCCGACATCTGCTTCTCCGTTTCCTCGGCGAGCCGGCGCTGGTCTTCCGCCGTCAGGATTTTGCCGGTGACCGTCGCGGTCGTTTGCACGACCAGCCGGCCGACTTCACGTTTCAATCCGGCGAGCATCTGCTCATGCTCCAGCGCGGCGGCTTCGCGCGCCCGGATCATGATTTGTTCCGCGGCGGCGATGGCTTTTTGCGTTTCCTGCTCGCGCACGCGCGCGGCAGCGGTGCGCGCCTCCTCGATCAACTGGTTGGCCATGTCATTGGTCTGGTCGAGGATTTTCCGGCGGGCGGCCTCGGTCCGGGCCAGCTCCGCCTTGATTTTCTCCGCATTCTCCAGGCCTTCCGCAATCCGCTGACGGCGCTCTTCAAGCACGGTCAGAATCGGCTGGTAGGCAAATTTGTACAGCAGCGCGGCGACAATCAGAAAACTGATGACCTGGGCAAAGAAATGGGGCGCATCCAGCCCGAATTTCTCCGCCGTGTCACGGGCGGTCTGGGTCAGGTCGCTGCCGATGCTTGCCAACAAAATAAACTGGTTCATAAATCCGGTCGGTTAAAGTGCGGCGCGGAGCCGGTCCGGCTCCGCGCCGATTCCTTAGTGAACAAGGAAGATGGCGTAGAACACAATGGCTTCGGCCAGGGCCATGCCGAGCACGGCCAGCACAATGACCTTGCCAAAGGCACCGGGATTGCGTCCCACCGCCTCGGAAGCCTTCATGCCGACCAGTCCCACGCCGATGGCCGAACCGAGGCCGGCCAGACCGACGTGAATACTTCCGCTCATCTCTGCCAACATTGGCGTTAACATATTTTTCCTTTCGTTGCTCAACGGCTCCCGCGGTGGACCACGGTCAAGCCGCTGAAATTTTCATTTTTCAATGGTGACTCTCGCCAGCTTCCTCTTCATGCGTGCAAATCAACGCCGTGAACACGGCGGTCAGGAGCATGAACACCACCGCCTGAATAAAACCCACGAGCAGTTCCATGAAATAAAACGGCACGGGCAGCAGCGCGCCAAAGACAACCCTGGCCCAAGCGGGATGCTGGACCATGTTCGACATGGCCTCCAGCAGGTTCTCGCCCGCGAAAATGTTGCCGTAAAGACGGAAGCTCAGCGAGATTGGCCGGAACGCAATCGAGAGCACCTCCAGAAAACCGACGGCGAAGAACACCACGATCATCAAATATTTGATGACGCCGGTGCTGTCACCTTTGGGGCCAAAAATGTGCAGGAAGGAGCCCTTGACACCACTGAATTGGAGCGCCCAAACCGTCCAGCAAGCGAAGAAAATCATGGCCATCGCGAACGTCATGTTGAGGTCGGCATTGCCGGCCCGCAGCAGCGGTCGCGTCACTTCAAAACCGTGTTCGCCTTGATGACCCCAGCCAATCGTGCCGGCACCGGGAATCAGCCCGAACCAGTTCGTCGCCAGGATGAAGATGAAAATCGTCGCGAAAAACCAGAACGTCTTCTTCACCAGTCCCGGTCCAATGATGCTTTCGAGAAAGCCGTAAAGTCCCTCCACCAGCCATTCCCAGAAATTCTGCGCGCCGCTGGGCACTTCCTGGATTTTCCGGGTGGCGAACCGGGCGAACACAATCACGCCCAAGGCCACCACCCACGTCACCAGCATGGAATTGGTGACAAAACCGCCATTACGACCGAGGGACTGGGCGCTTTGAGGAATGCCCTGCTCCACGGGAGCGGCCGGCGCCGCGCCGGATGCCGCCACCACGACGGGTTTGGCCGCGGCAGGAGTGGATTCGCCGGCTGCCGCATTCAGCAGGGCGAGCGGGGCGCAAATTAAAAAAACGCTGGCAATTATAAGTCTGAGTGATTGCATCTGACCTCAGTAAATCCATCCGCCGAACCCATCCTCTTTGTTCTCCCGCAGTTCTGGTCGGAAGCTTAAGGACACTGCCGAAACGCTGGAAAATCACAAGCACTTTTTGGGCAATTTCCACACGAATTTTGCGCGAAGGAAACGCAAAAAGTTAAAATCCACGCAATGATTCCGGGGTTTCGCCCCGCTCGCGAAGTGTCCGCAGGCTCAGCGCGTCGTGGCGCTTGGCCAGCCGCTTTCCCTTTTCGTCCAACATCAGCGCACAGTGATAAAATGCCGGCGGCGTCAAACCCAGCGCCCGGTAAAGCAGAATCTGCCGCGCCGTGCTCAACAACAAATCCGCCCCGCGCACCACCTCGGTGATGCCCATCGCCGCGTCATCCACCACACACGCCAGTTGATACGCCGGCACATCGTCGCCGCGCCACACGACGAAATCGCCAAAGTCCTTCCCGGCCACGAATTGCTGCGCACCGAAATTGCCATCGGTGAAGGAAATTGTTTCGCCGTCGGGAACGCGAAAACGCCAGTTCACAGGACGTGACGGGTGACGAGTGGCGGGTGTCGAGGTATCCGGCGTAGCATTCACGTCACTCGTCACCCGCCACTCGCCACTTTTGTTACGGCAGGTGCCCGGATAGATGGGGCCTTCGTCGTCGCCGGCGTTGGGCGCGCTGGCGGCATCCCGGATGTCCTTGCGCGAGCAGGTGCAGGGATAAACGAATCCGCCGGCCCGGAGTTTTTCCAGTGCGGAAGCGTAAAATGTCCGCCGTTCGCTTTGCGAATACGGTCCGAATGCCCCGCCGCAGTCCGGCCCTTCCTGCCATTCAAAACCGAACCAGCGCAGGTCTTCGATCATTTGCGGGACGAACTCCAGTTTGAAACGCGTCGAATCAATGTCCTCGTTGCGCAAAATCAGCGTGCCGCCGTTCGCCCGCGCCCGTTCCTGCGCCACCCAGAACGTCCGCGCATGGCCAAGATGCAACAAGCCCGTCGGCGACGGCGCCAGGCGGCCCCGATATTGCGGACTGCGCCCGCCTTCGCTCCGCTTCGTCGCGGCAAGGATTTCGGATTTTGGACTCACGCCAAAAGGAGACACGAAATTGATGGTTCAACTCAAAACAATTGTAGGGGACGACGTAAGGAGTCTCCATCTAAATTAAAAATGAGTCTCGTCACCTCGACTCCTACAAATTTAATTCAGAACGGTTCATTGGGATTTTTGGCGGCAGTTGAAATCATTCAGATCAATCTTTAAGTTTCTTTCCCTCGCTATCCGGCCGCCCTTCCATATGGTGGATTACCTCCGTCACTTCTCCTTTGTCATTCTTGATAAAGGTTAATTGCGCGCCATCGATCTTGAGAAAGAAATTCGTTTCTGATTCTGGATAAATATCGAACGCACCTTTCAGGACGTTCTCGCCCCAGGCTTGCCCGACCAACTGATCTCCTTCTCGCGAGATCGTCAGTTTCACTCCAGTGGGAGACGTGGCGTTCGGGGCAAATTCGTAGTGACCCATACAGGCATCAAGAAGTTTTTCGTCCAGCTTGATGGCAACACGCGGTTTGGGTGGTTCGGCGATTTTGGGCGGTTGATCGGAGATTTTCTCATAAGAAAACGCCTTGCCTTGGTCGTCCATCGTAAAGCCGGTCACCTTGCCCCGATCATCCCGGGAAAATGTCACGGGCCTGCCGCTCAACCTTTCAAAAAAACGGGCTTCCGATTCCGGCAATAGTTCACCAGCGCCAGGGGGTAATATTACGCTAACAGGCCACGAATTTGAGCCTGTGGCTTGGGCGAAAAGCCGATCCCCTTCACGGCGAATACCAATGCCGGATTGGGAAGTGTTGCCGTCTTCGTGGTGGAAAACCGGCCAGAACCTGAACTTGCGTGGCGCGGCACCGGACGTGGGCCGGTATTGCCCCACATACGAATCATAAACCTCGCTGTTTATATTCGTTTCAACCGGCCGTCGGTCCGATTGCCATTCGCTTCCGAGTAAAAAGTCGCCTATGGCCCAAACATCACTGAGGTCGTTCGAATTAGACAAGACCACCACGCCGCGACGACGCGTCTTGTCAAAAACGGCGTACGAGCTGTAGAAATGTCCTCCCGCAAAATGGATAATTCCACTTCCCTGCGGAGCAAAACCCAGGTTAACAAAGTTTTTTTCCATGAGCGGTATCAGACTGGACGGCGTCAGGCCGAGGCTGGCCGATATGAATTTCAGCAGGTCATTGGCCGTCGAGCGCAGCCCGCCAAGAGGCATCAGAGCTCCCCAATCCACCGTCGGGACCGCATAGCCGAGGGGATTGTGTCCGGTGGCGAGCCGGGATTTCAGCTCGGGCGTCAGTGTGAACCGGGTGCTGTCCATCTTCAGTGGCCGGCAAATCCGATCCACCACGAGCGATTCGTAGTTCGTCCCGGCTTTCAGGGCGATGACCTGACCCAGCAATGCCATTCCCACGCCGCCGTGTGCATGCTTCGCTCCCGGATCATTGGTTAATTGGTAGCCGGACAGGAAGGCATACATCTTTTCGATGGTAAAATCAGCAGCGGGATTATCCGCTCGTTTGGGGTCAAGGTTGAGATCGGCGCCCGTCCCGAGCCCGGAGGTTTCCGCCACCAGGTGCCGCAAGGTGATTTTCTTGCCGTCGCGGGCCGGCATCTTGACCGACTTGGGCAGATACTTTGCCGCGGGATCATCCAACTTCATTTCCCCGCGCTCGATCATGTCTTCCAACAAAAGCCCGGTAAATACGCCCGTCATGGAACGGATCTCGAACACGGTGTCGCCATTCACTTCCTGGCCGGTGCCGTTATCCAATTTTCCGCAGCTGACAATGCTGCTGCCATGCTCGTCCACAATGCCGACCACAATGCCGACGTCGCGCTTTTCAACCTCGATGCGATGTTGCAGGAACGCGTGGATGGCATTGGTGAAATCCTCTGCCGCAGCGCGAAAGGAAAACGCCGAGAATAGCAGCGTGAAACAAATGGCTTGAATGGCAGTTTTCATTTCAGTTTCTTTCCCTCAATATCAGGACACCATACTAAATGATAATGGACAGACGTCACTTCTCCCTTGTCATTCTTGATGAAGGTCAATTGCAACCAATCAATCGTCTTGGGGAAGAAATTTGTTTCTGATTCGGGATAAATATCGAAAATACCTGTAGGAACCTTCTCGCCCCAAGCTTGCCCGACCAAATGATCTCCTTCCCGCCAAATCGTCAGTTTCATTCCAGTGGGGAACAGGGCCTTCGGCGTAAATTCGTAGTGGCCGGCGCAAACATCGAGAAGCTTTGTGTCCAGCTTGATGCTCACGGGGCGATGCGGCGGTTCAGGCGCTTTTGGCGGCTGGTCGGAGATTTTCTCGTAAGAAAATGCCTTACCTTGGTAAGGCGCGGTTAAACGGGTCGCGTTGCCTCGATCATCCTGGGAAAAGGTTACGGGCAAGCCCGTCAGCCGGTCAAAAAAGTGGGTTTCCGATTCCGGCAATAGTTCAACCATAAGATGCGGCAATAATTTAATTGGGATCTGCGGAAATAATTTAGAGGCGATGGGTGCTGATAGGCGATCAAGGTTTAAGGTGTATTGGGCAAAGATTCGATTCCCTTCACGGCGAATACCTACGCCGGGATGGAGAAGCGTGCAAACCATGTGGCTCAATACCAGCGCCATGAGAGCCGCCAAGAGACAACTGGCCAGGGCCGCGCCGCCCAAGATGATGCAGCGCTTGCGGAAACTGGCAGCGCGCCAAAGCAGGACCAATAGCACCGCCAGGCAGAAGCCCGCCGGGACGTAAATGACCGCTTTGGGCGCGTTGAGGAGAAACTGCCGAATAGTAAGCATTCCCAGCGCAAAATCGGGCGAAAGCTGGTATTGACCCACATACGAATCATAAACTTGGCTGCTGATTCTTGTCTCCTTTGGCCGCCGGTCCGACTGCCATTCGCTTTCGAGTAAAAGCAGGCCGATTCTGGGAACGTCAAAATCCTGAGAATTACACAAGACCAACACACCGCGACGCCGCGTCATATTGAAACAGGCTAACGTAATAAAACCCCTCGTGAGTCCGCCATGCTGGACGATTGTTGTCCCCTGCAGGTCGCGCGTGATCATCCATGCCAACCCGATGTCTGTATCCAGATCAGTGTCCGCATTCAGATATGCATGAAAGTGAGCAACATGTGTTTTTTCCATGAGCGGGGTCAGACTGGATCGCGTCAGACCGAGGTTGGCCGATACGTATTTCAACATGTCATTGGCCGTCGAGCGTAGCGCGGCGCCGCCCATCAGAGCACCCCAATAGGTGCGCGATATCGCGTATGCGTGGCCAGTTGGAGCAGGGTGATTTCCTTGCCGTTGCGGGTCGGCACCCTGACTGACTTGGGCAAATACCTGGCCACGGGATCATTCAGCTTCATCTCGCCGCGTTCAACCATGTCTTGCAATAACAGTGCGGTAAATGTCTTCGTGATGGAACCAATCTCGAACAGGGTGTCGCCATTCACTTCCTGATCGGTGCCGTTATCCAATTTTCCGCAGCTGACAATGCTGCTGCCATGTTCGTCCACAATCCCGATCACTATGCCGACGTCGCGCTTTTCAACCTCGACGCGATGTTGCAGGAACGCGTGAATGGCATTGGTGAAATCCTCCGCCGCAGCGCGAAAGGAAAACACCGAGAATAGCAGCGTAAAACAAATGACACGGACGGCAGGGATCATTTGGAAATTATAGACATGGTCGCCCTGAATTCATCACGGCATCTTCGCTACCAGCCAGTTTAAAAACGTTATTTTTCGCAGGAGCCGAGGTGACGAGGCTCAAATTTCTTCGGAAACAGAGATATTTTTAGAGATTCCTCACGTTGTCTCCTACTTTATTAACGGGCTGCCAGACGTGCTCCAACAGCCGGATACGTCAAAACGGTTCATTCGGATTTGCCGCCAGCCATTCGCCCAAACCGGGCAGCGGCACGGACAAAACTTTCTGAACCTTGGCGATGTTCAATGACGTGTCCAGCGCGCGCGGCGGGCCGGGGAAATTTTTCGCCGAGCCCGGTGTGATTTTCGGATGGAGCTGCGGCCAGCGCGCCGCAAAGAGCTGGCCGATTTGCCAGCGCGAAAGTTTTTCCGCGCCGGCGACGTGATAAAGCCCGGTGCGCCCCTGGTTCATCAGTTCCCAGACCGCGCGCGCCGTCTCGCCGGCGAAAATCGGGCAGCGGAATTCGTCCGTGAACAGATCCATCGCCTTTCCCTTTTCCCAGAGCAGCCGCAATTCCTCGTTGAACGCTCGGCTGCCCGTGCGCGAAATGCCGGCGTTGAGCGAAGTGCGGATGACGGTGTGGCGCGGATTTTTCAGAACGATTTGCTCAGCGGCGAGCTTGGTTTCGCCATAGACATGAATCGGATTCACTGCGTCGGTCTCGACGTAATTCCCTTTGCGCCCGTCAAACACCAGGTCCGTGGAAAAAAACATGAACTGAACATCCGCCGCGAGTCCAGCCAGATGCGCGGTCACGTCCACATTCACGCGCCGCGTCAAATCGGGATTTTTGTGTGCCGCGGCCAGCGTGCTAATGGCGGCGCAATGGATGACGAGCTGTGGCTTGTCTTTGGCGAACTCACGTTCGACGGCCGCAAAGTCGAGCAAATCGAAATCGGCGCGCGCCAGCGCCCGCACGCGCCAGCGCGGGGCAAACTTCGGCGCGGACTGGACGACATAATTTCCAATCAGCCCGTTCGACCCGGTAATCCAAGCAAGAGGCGCGACCATTTGTCTGTAGATGTTGAAAGGTGTCACTTGAGAGTCAAGCACAAGCAAGTAACACGGCATTGACGCGATTGCCGCGCTGTCGCAAACTCGCAACCATCATGGGTGCCTTCTTTGGATCAATTCACATCAGAACTGAAAACTCTGGCGTGGTTCAAAAAGCCCTCGACGATATAGCGAAAGCAGCCGATTGCAGATTCCTGCTCGGCCCGGCACTCAACGGCTGGATGAGTGTTTTCCCAAACGACGGTGGACAAAACGATAGAATCTCGGTCGAAATCGCAAAACGTCTCTCCAATGATATTTTTCATCTGATCGTCCATGACGATGATATTTTTGGCTATTTCTTTTATCGCGATGGAAAGTTGATCGACCAATACAATTCCTGCCCTGATTACTTCGAGGAAGTCTCCGACGAGGAGAAAGAACAGTGCAAGGGTCGACCAGAGCTCTTTCAAGATCTGCTCCCTAAGCCGGAATCCTTAAACAAACTTAAAGCTCTTCTCATTGCCGACGAGAAAAACGAATTCGTTTTTGAGCACGAGCGCATGGCACAGTTTGTCGAATTGCTTGGCCTGCAAAATGCCCTAAGCAGCTATGAATATCTTCAGGCTGGCGAGCGGGATGAAATCAAAGGTTGGAAGCAATTCGTTCACATTCCAGACTTGAGCGCCGAAAAGGCGGCGAAGCGAGCCGCCAAAGCCCAGATTACCGCTGAGAAAAAGCGTTTGCAAAAGGAAGGCATTCTCCTGGCCGAAATAAAACCGCCCAGTCAGAAAGGGCCCGGCCTGCCAATTTCAATCGCATGGGGAACGGATTCCGCCACGAATGGGCTCCTGCTCGTGTGGCAATCCCATCACTTTACCAGGCCGGTTGACGATCAAGAGCACGCGCCGGAATTTTTTACCATTCAACCGCCTTGGAATGTACCCCTTCAACCGGTAGGGCTGAAGACCAACTGGACGGCTTACGTTTTTTGCATGAGCCCATCGGGAAAATGGCTTGCCGGCGGTTCTGCTTTTGGCGACTGGACGATGCGCGTCTGGGATTGGCATCGCAAGGAACTCGCCTTTGAAATACTGCACACGAGTGCTGTGGGATCGGTGGCATTCAGCCAGGACGAGCAGTGGATTTACAGTCTTAGCAATGAGTTTATCGTCAGTTCTATGGCGGAGAAGAGGCCGGTGGTTACCGTAAGAGGTATTAGTGGCGCCAGAAAGGCAGCCGTTCACCCTTCAGGCAAATTCGCCGCCGTCATTTCTCAGCAGGAACTTAGAATCGTTGACCTGGAAAAGGCGCAAGTGATCAAAAAGCTTTGCGTAGGTCGGAGAATGGAAAAGCTCGATCTTTTTCAAAAAGGTTCTGAAGCAACGTTGGTTCAAACCGCTTTAACAACGTATCTCGAAAATGAAAAAATCCGGAAGCATCTAAATATTGGACCGGAATTGCACACTGCGATACTGCAAAATCCCAAGGCGGTCGAACAATTAAGTCCAGAAGCCCAACAGAAAATAAATTCCATGTTGGAACAAACCCGCTTTTTGTCATTTGAAACTAAAGAGAATCTATTTGACGTGCGTTTCAGCCCGACTGGCGAACAATTGTTTGTTGCCAGCAATGGAATGCGGGTGTTTGATTGGAACAAACTTTTGTTGGCAGAGAAGGATGCGCCTGCCCCGGTTTATTCCGTTGATGCACCTAGGGATGACGAGAATGATCCAAATTCGCGGCCCTTGGCTTACTGTGTGCGCTTCGACCCAGAGCGAAATCTTCTACTTTCAAGCTGTTTGGCCGGGGTGATTCAATATTTGAACGTCAACAATGGCCAATCGGGCACGCTTCTGAAATTGCCGGGCGAGGTCTGTGTCTGGCATTTCGAGTTGACCAGCGACCGGCAGGCGCTGTGTTGCCATTGCAGTTCTCGTCCGAAAATCAGGAACCAAAACAAAAGGGTTAGCTACCTCCAAATCTGGAATTACCCGGCACTGTGCGAAGCCGCTGGATTGGACTGAATACTCCGTCTCTACGCGATTATCAATAAACATGGAAGCTGCATGCGGCTCTTGCCGGCGGGATGGCTTTGGTTTAAGTTGCCGCTGTGAGCACGGCTGAAAAAATCTTTCACAAGGCGCAAACGCTTCCGGAGTCCGCGCAGACGGCGGTGCTGGAAATCATTGAGCGATTGGCCCGGCAGCCGGCCCAGGAACAGGCCAGCCCGTTGACACTGCACGAGTCCGCTGAAATGCGCGGCAAACTGGCCGCTTGGGAGGAAGATTGGAACGCACCGGGAATGGAAGCGTATGACCGGCCTTAATCGTGGCGACGCGGTGCTGGTGTGGTTTCCGAACAGCGACCTCGTTACTTTCAAGCGCCGTCCGGCGCTCGTCGTTGAGGCGGACAATCTTAATACCGGTCTTCCGCAGGTTCTGGTTTCGATGATTACGAGCAATCCCGCGCGGCGTGATCATCCCAGCCGCGTCTTTATCCCGCTCAATTCTCCCGAAGCCAAAGCGGCGGGACTGCGCACGGATTCGGTTGTGATGACGGACAATCTGGCAACGGTGTTGGACAAGGCCATTGCCGGGAAACTTGGACGCGTGAAAAACATGGCGCGCGTGGATGCGGCGCTGCACCGCACGCTGGGTTTGTAAATCAATCCACAAACCGTTTCGTCAGATTGCCGTATGCATCAATCCGCCGGTCGCGGAGAAACGGCCAGTGCGTGCGCGTGTCGTCCACGGCGGCAAGGTCAACGGGCACGATCAATATTTCCTCTTTGGCCGCACCGGCCTTGGCGAGGATTTCGCCGCTGGTCCCGGCCACGAAACTTTGGCCCCAGAATTCAATGCCCCGGCCCGCGAGCTTTTCGTGCCCGATGCGATTGACCACGGCCACGTAGCAGCCATTGGCGATGGCATGGCTGCGCTGGATGATTTCCCACGCGTTGTGCTGGTGCGCGCCCAGTTTCTTTTTTTCGCGCGGATGCCAGCCGATGGCCGTCGGGTAAAACAGGATTTGCGCACCCTGCAACGCCGTCAGCCGCGCGGCCTCCGGATACCATTGGTCCCAGCAAATCAACACGCCGATTTTGCCGTAGCGCGTGTTCCACGTCTTGAAGCCGAGATCGCCGGGCGTGAAATAAAATTTCTCGTAATAAAGCGGGTCGTCGGGAATGTGCATCTTCCGATAGCGGCCCAGCAGCGACCCATCGGCGTCAATCACGATGGCGGTGTTGTGATAAACGCCGGCAGCGCGTTTCTCAAAAAGCGAGGCGATGACGACCACTTTGTGTTTTTTGGCGAGTTTGCAAAAGGCTTCGGTGGTCGGGCCGGGGATGGGTTCGGCGAGCTTGAAATTATTGTAGTCTTCGCTCTGGCAAAAATACTGCGAGCGGAACAGTTCCTGGGTGCAGATGATTTGCGCGCCGCGTTGGGCCGCGCGCCCGGCGAGCGCCAGCGTTTTTCTTAGATTTGCGGCCGGGTCGGCGGCAGCAGCGGTTTGAATCAGCCCAAGTTTGACGGTTTGGGCGGAAGCGCGTTTCATGTTTTGCTGCGTTCGTGGAGCCGCGCGGTTTCTTCCAGGATGATGGTCTTGACGTGCGTATCTTCGGCCTGATGCGGAGCGTTCATACCGTACAGTTCGCGGATGAATTTGCCGAGCGTCTCGTTGGTCGGGCCGTAACCGTTGTGGTAGATGTAGTATTCGAGGTCGTACATCAATTGGTCGGCGGTCGTGTAACGGCGGGTCAAATCCCGGGCCAGACAGTGATGGAGGATGTCGTTGAGCTTGTCGTCGATCCGCGGGTCGAGCGCGCAAAAATCTGGAATCGGCTGGTTCAGGATGCGGTTGCGCGATTCCGTGGAGTTTTCACCTTTGAACAAATTCCGCCCCAGCAACAAATGCGCCAGCACGACCCCGGCGGAAAAAAGGTCGGACCGTTTGTCGGTCACTTGAAAATCGGCCTGTTCGGGGCTCATGTAATCGGCTTTGCCGGCGATGACTTCGCCCTCCTGATCGGTCAGAAAGCCGCGCGCCTTGGCAACGCCGAAATCGGTCAGCTTCACGTCGCCCTCAAAGGCAATCATGATGTTTTTGAAACTCACGTCGCGGTGAACAATGCCCAGCGGCTTGCCGTCCTTGTCGGTCTTGGCGTGGGCGTAGGCCAGACCGCGCGCGACCCGGCTGGTGATGAACACGGCGAGTTCCTTCGGCAACACACGGCGTTTGTCGGTCAGTTGGCGGCTGAACTGCTCCAGATTCACGCCGCGAATCAATTCCATGGCGATGAAATAGACACCGTTGGCTTCGCCGAGGTGGTAGGTCTGGACGATGTTCGTGTGGATCAGGTCGGCGACGAGTTTGGCCTCGCCGATGAAATTCTCGATGAAGGTTTTCTGGCTGGCGTAATTGGTGCGGATGATCTTGATGGCGACGCGTTTGACGAAATTGCGCGCGCCTTTCTGCTCCGCTTCATAGACGATTCCCATGCCGCCCTCGAAGATTTTGCGGACGACTTCGTAGTGAAACTCGCTTTGGATGGTGAAGAGCGGCACGAGCGGATGGTGTGAAAATGTTCCACAAAGTCAAGTCCGGGTCTTGGGCGGTGAAAAGAAAGCCTTTATTTTTTATGTTTTTTTGCTTGCACAACGCGGCTGAACTTCTTTAATTCAACCCAAGTCAAATGACTTTTTAACCAAAACAGTAAAACCGCAAACAACAACCATCAAGGACACCGATTATGGCAAACGCACTCTCGAAATCCCAACTCGCCGCCGCAATTGCTGAGAAGGCTGAAATCTCCAAGAAGCAAGCGGTGGAAATTCTCGAACACATCGCCACCCTCGCCTACAAGCACGCGAAGGACACCTTCACCCTGCCCGGCATCGGCAAGCTCGTGCTGAAGAACCGCGCCGCCCGCATGGGCCGCAACCCCAAGACCGGGGAAACCATTTCAATCCCTGCCAAGCGCGTCGTGAAATTCCGCGTCGCCAAAGCCGCGAAGGACGCCATCCTCGGCGGCAAGTAATTCCCGGATTCACAACCGGCGCTCTGATTGTTCGGAGCGCCTTTTTTATTTTCCAATCCGAGGGAGGGACGGCATGTTGCCGTCCCTGAAATTGGGGACGCCGGCACGGCGTCCCTCCCAATCCACATGAAAATCGCCGTTGTCGGTTGCGGGGCCGTGGGAAGCTACTACGGCGCCCGGCTCGGTCGCGCCGGGCAGGACGTTCATTTCCTGCTCCGCTCCGACTACGACGCCGTACGGCAAAGCGGTGTGACCGTCCGCAGTCCCGCCGGCAATTTTACCATCCACCCGCACTGTGCCCGGACCCCGGACGAAATCGGCGTCTGCGACGTTGTGTTGATCGGGCTGAAAACGACCGCCAACGATCAATTCCCGAAATTGCTGCCTCCCCTGGTCGGGCCGCAAACGGCCGTCGTCACGTTGCAAAACGGACTGGGCAACACGGAACAACTGGCGCAGCTCTTTCCGCCGGAACAGATTCTCAGCGGACTCTGCTTCGTCTGCCTCAATCGCATCGAACCGGGCGTCATCCATCACCTGAAATACGGGACGATCGTGCTCGGCGAGTTCCAGCGCCCGGCCGGGCCGCGCACACACGAATTGGCGGCAATGATTCGCGATACCACCGTGCCCTGCAAAGTCACGGACAACCTGGCACAGGCCCAATGGGAAAAACTGGTCTGGAACATTCCCTTCAACGGACTCGGCGTCGCTGGTGTTGCCGGATATGAAGCACTGACTTCCGATCACGCATCACGCATCACGCATCACGCATCGGTTCTCACCACGGACAAAATACTCGCCGACCCGCGTTGGAAAAATTTGTTGCGCGAATTGATGTTGGAAGTCATTGCCGCCGCCGGCGCGCTGGGGTTTGAAATTCCGATTGCCTTTGCCGAAGATCAAATCGAACGCACACGGACGATGGTCGCATACAAGGCATCCACGCTTTTGGATTTCGAACTGGGTCGGCCGTTGGAACTGGAAAGCATGTTTCTTGAACCGCTGCGCCGGGCGCAGAAAGCCGGCGTGCCCGTGCCGCGAATGGCCGCGCTATGCAAAGTGTTGCAGCAGTTGGAGCAAACACTTTGACTTCCGGTTAAATTGTGTTTTCGCCCGAAACCATAATCATTGATGACGCTCGCCCTCACCCCAACCCTCTCCCCCGGGGAGAGGGTGAGCATCGGTGCATTGTTGGATAATTACTTTGTTCTCGTTGCTGTCGCCGATTCTGTGTCATTGGCCGTGATACGTACGACAACCCCGAATATTGGCGTTGATCAAAACGCGGCTTACGATTCCCCCTCTCTTGGGGGAGAGGGCCGGGGTAAGGGCGGGCGTAAACTTTAATTCCATGAAAACGCCAAAGAACCGTCTTTTTATCTGTATTTATCTGTGCCAATCTGTGGCTAAATTAAATCCATGAAACCTCGCGTCCGATTCGCTCCTTCGCCGACCGGTTATTTGCACATCGGCGGCGCGCGCACCGCGCTCTTCAACTGGCTTTACGCCCGCCATACCGGCGGCACGTTCATTCTCCGCATCGAGAATACCGACGCCGCGCGCAACTCGCAGGAGGCCGTGGACGTCATCCTCAACGGCCTGCGCTGGCTCGGGCTGGACTGGGACGAAGGCCCGCTCACCGGCGACGCCACCGGGCCAAGCAAGGGCAGCTTCGGCCCGTATTTCCAAAGTCAGCGGAAGGAAAATTACCAGCGCCGCGTCGAGGCGCTGTTGTCGCGCGGCCTCGCCTACGAACACGAAGGCGCGGTCAAATTCAAAATGCAGCGCGAGCCGGTCGTCATCCAGGATTTGGTCGTCGGCGAAGTCGTCCGCAAACTGACCGACCGCGAGGAGGAGGACCCGGATTTTGTCATCCAACGTTCGGACGGCCAGCCGGTGTTTCATCTGGTCAACGTCATTGATGATCTGGAAATGGATGTCACGCACGTCATGCGCGGCGAGGACCACCTGAGCAACACCGCCAAGCACATCGCGCTTTTCCAGGCGTTCGGGGTGAAGCCGCCGCATTACGCGCACATCCCGCTTATCCTGAACAACGACGGCTCCAAGATGAGCAAACGCGACAAAGGCGCGTCGCTCACGACTTATCTCGATGAAGGCTTTCTGCCCGAAGCCGTGGTGAATTATTTGTGTCTGCTCGGCTGGTCGCCAAAGGATAATCGCGAGAAATTGACCCGCGACGAGGTCGTCGAGCGCTTCGATTTGCCGCAGATTCTCCGGCACAACGCCCGGTTCGACTACGAAAAGCTGCTCTGGTTGCAGGGCGAATACGCCCGCGAACTTGGTGACGACCGTTTTTACGAACTGGCCGTGCACGCCTTCGCCAGGACTGGCGTGGACACAAATGCCCTTCCCCTGCCCTACGTCAAGGCCGCGCTCGACACCTGCAAGGGCAAATTCAAGCTGTTCAGCGAGCTGCCCGCCTATGCCGGTTTTTATTTCACCGACAAAATCGAATACGACGCCGAGGCCGCGAAGAAGGATTTTGTTCCCGAGAACAAACCGCGTTTGGAAAAGCTCCGCGACGCCTTTGCCGCCGCCCCGAAGTTTGATGCCGCGAGTTTGGAAGCCGCGCTCAAGGAAACCGCCAAGGCGCTGGGCGTGAAGGCCGGCGTGCTGGTACATCCCTGCCGTCTGGCCGTCACCGGCAAAACCTCCGGCCCCAGCCTGTATCATCTACTGGAAGTGTTGGGGAAGGAAAAGGTGATGGGGAGGATTGAGGCTGCGCTGGGTCGGATATGAACAAACCGCATTTTAATGGTCTGTGGGGCATCTTACTGGTCGCGATAGGTGTTTGTACTTCAGCAGTGTCATATGCCCAGACGGAGCTTCCGGATGACATTTCGATTGCACCACCTTCATCTGCAGTTGCTCAAAACGCGGCAGCGTTTTCAGGAGCATGGTTGGGCACGTGGGGCGGCGAACTGCCGACAGCTTTGATCGTCGAGCAGATCAATTCCAATGGCACCGCACACGCCATTTACTCGTGGGGTGACTCGAAGTTGTTTGGATTCAAAACCGGTTGGGAACGTGAGACTGGCAAAATTTCCAACGACAGACTCCAATTTTCATCGCCCGCCGGAGCAAAGATTGATTTTATCTTCGAGCCAAACGGCAGGTTGTCGGGGCGATATGAATTGTCAAACACGCCGCCATCTTTCGCTGAACTCTACCGGATCCCGACCACCAACGTTTCCGCCATTCTGGAAGCGGCGAAAAGGCCGGTTGTGTCGTGGCAGGAAATCCGAATTCCGGTGCTTTCACAAATCGGGCCGACCAAAGGCAAAACGTTTGGTCTTCAGACGACTGTGTTTCGCCAAACTTCGCCCGGCAAGCATCCCGTGGTCATTTTCAATCACGGTTCCACGGGGCCGGGAATTGTTCCCACGAATTTTATTTTTCGCGGCGGAAACGAAGTGACGTTTTTTCATTCGCGCGGTTACATTGTCGTGGTACCGATGCGCAAAGGTCGAGGCCAGTCTGAAGGACCGTACCTAGAAGAAGACGATTCCCTCCCTGCGTCGGTCGGGCTGGACTCTGCAATCGAAGACCTTCAGGCCGTTGTCGAATACATGTGCAAACAGAATGACGTTGACTCAAACCGGATCGTGCTGGCCGGCGTATCTCGTGGCGGATTTCTCTCGGTTACCTATGCGGGACGTCATCCGGCGAACATCATCGGCGTCATCAATTTTTCCGGTGGGTGGTTCGGTGAAGGCATGGGGTCTGCCTCGGATTTCAATTTTGAGGAATTTCAGAAAGCCGGGCGTGATTCCAAAGTGCCTATGCTTTGGCTTTACGCCGACCATGACGAGTTCTATTCCTTGAAATTTGTCGAACGCGAGTTTTCGAAATTTCGCGATGCCGGCGGACGCGGCGAACTTGTGGAAGTGCGGGATATCCCTGGGGACGGGCATATGCTTTGCCTCTGGGTGGATCGCTGGCAAAACCAAGTGGCCAACTATCTCAAGTGTTTGTGAACCGAGGCGGCCCTCCGCTGTTTTTTCCGGAGTGCGCCCGTCCCCGGGCGCAGCAATGTTCATTGGCCAACACCGGCAAGATACATCGAAAATCTCCCGGCCCGCGACCATTGCTGTGGCCGGGACGGCCACACCCCGGCGGGTGAGGTGGCGCTTAGTTTATTAAAATCAAATCCCCTCGCCCTGTCCCTTTTTCCATAAACCGAGTAACATTCAACACTCAACATTCAACATCGAACATTCAAGGAAAGCCGTCATTCGGTGTTGGGCGTTGAATGTTGAATGTTTCCCGTTCACGAGGCTCAAAGCGTCGGTCGTTCAGGTTTATATCGCCTCCGGAATTTACTTCCATTAGACTTTGTCCCCATGCTCAACCCCTTCATCCATTGGATTGAAGCCAAAGGACCCTATGCGCCGTGGCTGTTTCTGGCGCTGTTCCTCGTCGCGTCGTTCCTGATGGTCTGGCGGCTGGAAGTTTTGAGCGCCAAGGGCTTTGAAGGCACGGTGCTCGGCACGCTCGTCATGCCATATTGCACCGGCATGGGCAACCTCATCTTCACGTTCATCATCGGCCGCACCGGCGGCAACGGCGCGGACGTGATGACGAACTCGCTGGTCAACAACGTCACCAACATGACGCTCGTGCTCGGCCTGCCCGCCATTTTCTGGCGGATGAGCATATTGCCCCGGCAAAAGAAAAACGGCAAAAGCGGCAGCAAGGCGCATGAACTCAACCGGCTTTCATTGCTGCTCACGCTGATGGCGGTTTTGTTTTTTACCGGCGCGGTCTGGGCGCTCGGACGCAAGGGCGAATTGAATTTCAACGACGGGCTGGTGCTGGTGGGGCTGTTTTTATTCTGGCAATGCTTCCATTTTTTCGAAGTGCTCAAGTCCAATGTGCGCCAGGGCAAATCGCTGGGCTGGACGCTGCCGTTTGATCTGGCGCTGCTGGCCGTCGGCGCCTATGGCATTTACGTGAGCACCGACTGGCTGGTGCATTGGATTTCCGGCGTCCAGACCGGCTTCATCAGCGCCAAACATCTCGGCTGGCTCAGCGGCTGGCTGATGGTGCTGCCCAATGCCACGCTGGCAGTTTACTATGCCTGGCGCGGTCAGCCGGAAACGGTCTATGCCTCGCAGGTCGGCGACGCGCACGTCTCGATTCCGCTGTGCCTCGGCATTTACGCGCTGTATCACACGATGACCGTACCGCCGTTTTTCCAAATTGGCATGTTCATCCTGCTCGGAGCGACACTGGTGCATTTCTTCTTCGTCGCCCTGTTCGGACAACTGCCGCGCCTCATCGGTTGGTTGTTGGTCGCGGCCTACGGTTATTTTCTATACCGGGGACTGCTGGGCTGAAGCGCCACCGCCCGTCACAGCGGCTTTTTGAAGAACTGCGTATCGCCGGAAACCGTCAATGGATTCCCCCGCACCTTGTCGCTCAACTCGGCAAATGGCACCTGGGCGTTGAGCCAGCGCGGATTTTTTGTGATGGATTCCATGGATTCGGCGGTGTTGTTGCAGATGAGGTAGGCGCCGGAGCCCAAAACCATGAAGGACTCGAAACCGGTGCCGGCACCATACCGCGCAAATTCAAAGTCGCCCACGCCGTACCTCCCGCCGACCAGTTCCGCGCGCAAGGCACCCAAATCCTTCACGAAATTCTTCAGGAAATCGTCGTTGCGCGGGCCGTAGTAAACCAGCACCCGCGCCTTGTTTTCCGCGAGCGACACCACCGCCCATTCGTCAAAAACGGTCCGCCCGTAGCGCGCGTTCATCTGGTTCGCGCAGGTTCTGATGAAACTTTTGGCTTCGTCGAGTGTCATGGTGAATTCTCTGCGCAGAGCAAAGCACGTTTGCCGCCGGGGAACAAGTGAATTTGGAATTCCATCACCCGCCTTTTGATATCACTGATCATTTACTCTCCGGCTGAAAGCGCCAGCCGCCGTCGCGCCGGAGCGGCGCTATGGCGCGCCGCGAAGGCGGGAGGGCTGGCGCACTCCAAAACGCTCCGCGCATATCGGAACTCCCAAACCACCGCCAGGTCCTGGACTGCGGCAGCCCTCTGCCGCTTTTGCTTCCATACCCGTCCCCGCTTGAAACAATTTCAAAATAATTTGACTGCGCCGGCGGCGGCAAATTCATACGCTGTTTGAAACATGCAACCGCCCGCATCGTCCGGAAACCAGCCGGCAATTACACGCGCTGAAAAAACACAGCCGTGGTTTCACTGGCTGTTTGTCCTCCTGCTCGCCGCCGCCTTTGCGCTGGTGCTGGCGGAAAATGGCCTGTCGCTGGACCTGCCCGGCCGGCCGGGCTGGCCGGAGGCGCTGCTGATTTTGCTGGCCACGGTGGGCACCATCACCGCGCTCGCCCGGCAGCTGGCGCTGCAAAATGTATTGCTGGCCGCGTTTGTCATCGCGCTCCTGGGCGGCGCAATCCACGCGCTGGGCGTGACGATGGGAATTCCGTTCGGGCCGTTCATATTCGGCGCGGAAGCCGGACCGCAATTATTCAAGACGCTGCCCTGGGCAATGCCGTTGATCTGGGTGGTCGCGGTTTTGAATTCGCGCGGCGTGGTGCGGTTGATTTTGCGGCCGTGGCGGAAGATCCGCAGCTATGGCTTCTGGCTCATGGGGCTGACGGCAGTCCTGACGATGTTGTTTGACCTCGCCTTCGACCCCTTCGCCTCGCGGGTGAAACATTACTGGCTTTGGATGCCGACAAAATTTCCGCTGACCTGGCAGGGCGCGCCGCTGGTGAATTTTTTGAGCTGGACGGCCGTGGCGCTGCTGATGCTGGTGCTGGTAACCCCGGCGCTCATCAACAAAAACCCGGCCCGTCGGGTGCCGGATTTTCATCCGCTGGGCGTGTGGGTCGGCGCGATTCTGCTTTTCGGGACCGCGTCCGCCCTGCACGGAATGTGGGTGGCCGTCGCGCTGGACGGAACGATTGCCGTGCTGGCGGCCACGTTTGCCATTCGCGGCGGCCGGTGGTAGGGTCGGGCTGGAGTTCCCCCGGTCAGATATCCGGACTTTCCGGCGCGGTGTGTTTGGTGATCTTCAGGCGGGACACGCGCGGGCCGTCCATTTCCTCGACGCGCAATTCACAGGCGCCAATCGTCAGCGCATCCCCGGTCTTCGGAAAACCGCCGAGCTTTTGTGTCATCCAGCCGCTGGCGGTGGCCACGGTTTCCTCGTGTTGCGTATCACCGATGATTTTTTCCAGTTCATGCAACGGCAGCGTCCCGGCAGCCTCCCAGACGTTCTCGCTCACGAGCGTCAATTCCGATTTTTCCTGATCGAACTCGTCCTGAATCTGGCCCACGATCTCTTCGAGCACATTTTCAAGCGTGGCGATGCCGGTGGTGCCGCCGTATTCGTCCACCACGATGGCAAAGTGCAACTTCCGTTCGAGAAACAACTGGAGCAGCTTTTCCAGGCGCGCGGTTTCCGGCACGTAAATCAACGGGCGCGCCACCGGCAGCAAATCCGCCGCCGTCTGCGCCTTGTCGCGCAAGGCGTAAAGGTCCTTGATATGCACAATACCGCGGGTCTGGTCCAAATTGCCGGCCAGACACAGCGGAAAGCGTGAATAACGGGTTTTTTCCGCCAGCGCGAGACAGTCAGCCAGACTGGCGTCGGTGTCAAAAGCGACGATTTCATGCCGCGGGCGCATGACCTCGCGCGCGACGCGATGACGCAAATCAAGGGCGTTGAGAATGAGGCTGCGACTCACCGTTGTACCTTGCGCCGACGTGACCAAAAGACGCAATTCCTCCTCCGACTGGCCCCGGTCCATTGCGCTGTCGGGCTCAATGCCCATTCTTTCCAAAAGCCAGCGGGCTGCGTGATTCAGCAAACGGTTGAACGGATAAAACGCCAGGTAAAACCACCGCAACGGATACGCCGCCCCCAACGCGACGGGCAACGGATTTTGAATTGTCAACCATTTCGGCGCGAGTTCGCCGACACTGATATGCAGAAAGGTCAGGGCGGTGAAACCAATGGCAAAGGAAATGGAGTGCAGCCAGGCGATGGACACAACGCCGAGGGGAACGAGAAATGGCTCCAGCAGGGTGGTGAACACCGGCTGGCCCAGATAGCCCAACCCCAGACTGACCATCGTGATGCCGAGTTGTGTCGCACTCAGATAGGAATTCAGATTGCGGACGATGTGCTGCGCCATTTTCGCCCGCCGCCAGCCTTTGGCCACGAGAAGGTCCAATTGGGTTTCGCGAACGCGGACGAGTGCGAATTCGGCGGCGACGAAAAATCCGTTCAGCAGCACCAGCGCCAGCACCGCCAGAATTTTCAGCACGATCAAAATGGCCGCATCCCAGTTCACAGTTTCACCTCGCCGAACATCAGTTTCAAAATGTCTTCCAGGCTCACAACGCCCAATTCTTTTCCGTCGTGCGCGAGCACGATGGCCAGCCGCTCGCCGGCGCGCTGCATCCGGCGCAATGCGACCTCCAACCGGGTGTCCTCGCCGAGAAACAACGCCGGCGTCATGTGCGCCGACGCGGGCTTTTGCAGATCGAGATCATCGCGGAACAGCAGCGGACCGAGCATGAGCAATCCGGCGATGCAGGGGCGTCCGTCGCGGGTTTCCCAGACCGGCAGGCGTGACAATTTGCGTTCGCGGGCCAGTGCCAGCGCCCCGGCGATGGGCATTTGCGTCTGAATGGTCACCGTTTGTGCGAGGGGCGTGGCAATCTGGCGGACGGTGAACGTTTGCAAATCGAGCACCCGGTTGATCATCGCCCGCTCGTCGGTCGTCAACGCCTGCGCGGATTCCTGCATGACCGCGAGCATTTCCTCGCGATTGCCGAACAGCCGCCCGGTCAACGCCCGCCCGCCCGTCCAGCGCAGCATCGCCCGGGACACGTCGGCCACGATTGACACGAGCGGGCTGAGCACAAAATGAATGGGCCGGAAAAGATTTGCCGCCGACAGGCACAGTTGATTGGGATACGCACGGAACAGCATTTTGGGCAGCAAGTCAAACAGCGCGTAAAACAAAAAAACGACCACCGCAAAAACAACGATGATCCCGGCGCGATACCCCAAAAACCATTCGTGCAGCTTGATCACCGTCCAGCCGAGGATGAGAAAATTGGCGAGCGTGTTGCCGACGAGAATCGTCCACATGAATTTTTCCGGATTTTCGAGAAAGCCATGGAGCAGTTTCGCCGAGGGCTTGCCCGCGCGCGCCAGCCGCCGCACCCGCAGCCGGTTCAGCGCGAACACACCCGCCTCCATGCCGGACAGCAAAAACGACGGGCCCAGACACGCGGCAAAAACGAGCCAGTTGAGGAGGTTCGTGTTCATTTATTCACCCGCTGAACAATCAGCTTGCGTACGCGCCGTTCGTCGGCGGCCTCCGCGGTGAGTTTCAAGCCGCGAAACATTGCCGACTCGCCCGCCGCCGGCACCACGCCGATCAAATGCGCCAGCAATCCGCCCATCGTTTCCACCTCGTCCACGTCGCCGAGCGCGGGGAATTCGCGGCGGAAGTCGTCCAGCCGCATCGTGCCGCTCACGCGCCAGCGGTCCGGCGCGAGTTTTTCCATCACCAACCCTTCCGTCTGCGTCTCCGAGTGGATTTTGCCGACGAGCTGGCCAAGAATGTCCTCCATCGTCACCAGGCCCGCCGTGCCGCCGAATTCGTCGAGCACGATGGCCAGGCCGCGCTGCTGTTTTTGCAGGCTCTTGAACAGTTGCAGCAGATTCATCGTCTCCGGCACGAACGAGGGAAACTCAATCGCGTCGGCCAGGTCAATGGCCGGATCCAGCAGCAGCGCGCGCGTGTTGAGAATGCCCACGATGGTGTCCGGCGTTTCGTCGTAAATCGGCAGGCGGCGGTGCTTGAATTTTTTCGCTAACGCAATCATTTCCCCGACCGTCGCGTCGTCCGAAATGCACGCCATGCCCGCGCGCGGGCGCATCACGTCGCGCGCCGTGCGCTGGTCGAGGCTGACGATTTGCAGGATGATTTCTTTTTCCGATTCGTCGAGCGTGCCCTGACGCCAGGCCATTTCGAGGAGTTCCTGGTATTCGGCGTCCGTCAATGCTCCTCCTCCCTGCGGAGGGGCGGTTTGCAGCGTGATGATTCTCAAAATGGCCGCGTTGAGTTGCTGGGCCACGCGATGCAGGGGCGCCGTGATTTTTTCGAAAACCAGCATCAGCCACGCGACCCGCAATGCCCAGCGTTCCGGCCGCCGCACGGCCAGCGTTTTGGGTAAAACCTCGCAACCCAGAAGCGTCAACACCAGCAACGTCAGCATCGTCAGCGCCAGCGCCCAGTGCTCATTGAAGACCATCCGCAGCGCCACCGCGAGCATCGCCGCGTTGGCGAACGTGTTGCCCAGCGCCAGCGTGGCCAGCAAATCCTGCGGACGTTCGAGCAGTTGGGTGACGATTTTGCCCGCGCCCGGATGATGTTCGGCCAGTTGTCGCGCCTGCCATTTGCTCAGGGAAAATAAAGCTGTTTCCGCCAAGGCGAAAAAGAAGCTCGCCCCCGCAAATACCAGAATCGCCACCACTGCCGTCGCCATGCGCGTAGTTTGGAGCAAATTACCCGCCAAAAAAAGGAGAAACGGGTGACATGGATTTCACAGATTTTCACGAATTAAATCTGTGTTAATCCGTGTAATCCGTGTCTACCTCTCCAAAATCGCCGTTGCCGCCGCGTAATTGACTGTGTGGCTCAGGCTGATGAGCAATCGCTTGGCACGGCGTGACTTGAATAATTTCTTCCCCTTGTCGTGCAACACCACGTACGGTTCGCCGGACTCCTTTTTGCGGATTTCGATATCCTGCCAGCCGAGTTGGGCGCCGATACCGGTGCCGAACGCCTTGGAGATGGCTTCCTTGGCCGCGAACCGCGCGGCAAGAAACGGCGCGGGATTTTTGTGCGTAAGACAGTAGGCAATCTCGGCGGGATGCAAAATGCGATTGAGAAAGCGGTCGCCGAATTTTTCGTACGACGACGCGATGCGCGCGACTTCGATGATGTCAATGCCGATGCCCAGAATCATTTGTGATTTACGATTTACGATTTGCGATTGACGCGCAAGCAAACTCGGAATACCCCTCAAACGTGAAGTTGAAAATCAACCGTAAGTCTTTCGCCAATTATTTCGTTATTTTCTTGGGATTTACCCTGAGTGTTCAGTCAGCATCAGCTGCCAGCGGAATGTTTCCAAAAATGCCGGCGGCAACAAATGTTTATGTCGTTGATTGTCACAAAGACAGCAGGAATGCCAGGATGACTGCGTGGGCATTACAAGGCATGGTCAATCAATCATCAGCCGAGGTTTATATTGCTGACCAAGAGCACCATTGGGAACAGCTTAAGAGTGGTGGAAAGCCATTTGAACAATTGCATGAACTATCTGGGGCCAACGCGGGATTGCGAGCCCTTTTCCAGAAATATCAAGGGCGCGTGAAGAAAATGTTTATCTACGACCCGGAGAAGGATTGGACCTGGTGTCTAGCCTTGATGTCCGCCGCACAACAAGATGGAATTCCGGTCACCGAATCAATCAGGAATGATTTGATATCGGAGTTTGGCTGGAAAGGTGCCGTGGAGGATTTTCAAAACAAGTGGACAGACAGAAACGAAGCTTACGACTGGGCACTGTTGAACCTGATGCCCGGTTGTAGCAAGCAGGTCGTTTTTGCTCTTAACGCTGACAGGGTGCTGCCTTTGGTTGATTACGTTGTGGCCAGCAAGGGTTTTGTTTTTTGGCTCGACTTCAAAACCGATGAGGCTGAAGTGAAGAAAATTTTTCGGACGAAAGGCTACGGGGTGGGCACGTCGTTGATGGGTTATGGTAGCGACGGCGATGAAGCCAACGCGCTCGCCAACCAATATGGAATTGGTTATGTCGTTAGCGACCTGTATGCAAATGGCAGTTTTTGGTCGAGCTTTCCTGATAAGACTTACACGCAATCTCCGGGTCGGGTAATTGCAGTTGACCCCGGTAAAATCTATGCCCACATCATGTGGAGTGACGGTGACAACATACAGTTCGACCAAAATTCGCTCTACGATTTTTGGCATGATCCTGCCCGTGGAACGATTCCGGTAGCCACGGAACTAAGCCCAACACTTCAAGAACTCAACCCGCCTTTGTTAGATTGGTATTATTCCAAAATAACAGACAACGATGAACTGGTGGCTGGCCCATGTGGTGTTCAATTCATTTTTATCCGGGACTTTAACGCGGAAATGTTTTCAGCATGGTGCAAGCTAACTCATGATTGGTGCGCCAATGCAGGATTTTATACCACCCGTATATGGATCGCGCCCAATCCAAGTGCAAAATACACTACCTATATGAAAACGTGCGGCTTTGCAGGAGTTCTCGGTGAAGGCGGAGTAATTCAGGCTGGTTTTCCACCAAAACTTGATACTTGGGGTGCTGCGAATGAAGAGGATTTATACAAACAGTTTTTGCTGGTGAAACCGAACCCGAAAGCACCTGTGTTCTGCGGTTTTACATGCATTGTAGCGGGCTTTAATAAAAAGGATGGTGGTTATTCAGCAATCAAACGTCAAATTGACCGTCTTGAGAAGGCTTATCCCAATCGCTATGTTTTCATGTTGCCCAAAGACCAATTTGCCACGATACGGTCTTATTATCATCTTCAGGCGAGTCCGTGAAAAGAATGGCTTCTAAAAATTTTCACCCGCGATAATTTTTCATCAGGCGCAGCATTTCCTTGACGGCCTTTCCCAGGCCCGCGTTGACGGCACGGCTGATGATGCTGTGGCCGATGTTCAATTCCACCAGATTCGGAACCGAATACAGCGTGGGCAGGTTCACATAATTCAATCCGTGCCCGGCGTTCACCTTCAAGCCGAGCGCATGCGCCTGCTGCGCGCCGGAAATCAAACGTTGGAGTTCGGGAGATTTGGTGGGGCGAGACTCCGTCGAGCCCAAATTATTCTTCAAGTCAGGGCTCGAGAGACTCTCGCCCCACCGTTCATGAAATTCCTCCGCGAACTGACCCGTGTGCAACTCGATGAACTGGCAGCCGGTGCGGGCGGCGGCCTTGATCTGTTTTTCATCCGGCGCGATGAACAGGCTCACTTCAATGCCCGCGTCGTTCATTTTCCTGCGCGTGTCGGTGATGGCTTTTTCCTGCGCCACCACGTCGAGACCGCCTTCGGTGGTCACTTCCTGCCGCCGCTCGGGCACGATGCAGACGATGTCCGGCTTCAATTTCAGCGCGATGGCGATGATCTCAGGCACGACGGCCATTTCGAGATTCAGCCGGGTCTTGACGACTTCGCGCAGTTTCCAGACGTCGCGATCCTGCATGTGCCGGCGGTCTTCGCGCAGGTGGGCGGTGATGCCGTGCGCGCCGGCGGCTTCGCAAATCCGCGCCGCCGCGATCGGATCGGGCTCACCGAAACCGCGTCCGCGATAGCGCGCCTCGCGGAGCGTGGCGACGTGATCGATATTGACGCCGAGTTTGAGCATGTTAATGCGGCGGTGCCGGTGTGGACGGCGGTGCCGCGGGGATTTTTACCGGTGTCGTCCCGGGAGTTTTTTTGGGGTGCGGGTGCCTGGCTTTGAACGGCGGCAAACGCAAGTCGCAGCCTGGAAAATCCGGCACTTCAAGCCAGTTTGCCAGGGCGGTGAGTTCAACCGCCGTGAGTCCGGCCGGCGCCTTGCGCGTAAACGACAATTCATTCGGCCCAGTTTGCTTTACTTCGGTCACGGTGTTGCCCAGCGTCGGTCCAATCCGGGCCAGCCATTTGCCCGCGGCGGATTGTTCATCCAGCTGCCGGTGGTGCGTAACCATCAGCGCCAGTTGCGACAGCTGCGGCAGCATTTTCAACCGGACAGCGGTGATTTCCCAGTGGTAATAAACCAGGTTGGACTGGGCGAGCAGCTGGAACAGTTCCGGCGGCAGCGGCTTGGATTTTGGCCCGTTTGGGAAAATTGATGCGAACAAATAATCACCGGACGGCTCAGTCAAAGCCTCCACGCCCGGGACAATGTACGGCAGGCCGAGCCAGGAGATTTGATTGTTCGTCACGTCGATCGTGAGCGGCGCCTCGAAATGACTTTGCCAGTTGGTGTTGGCGGAAACCTTTTGTTCAAGTTCCTTGAGCGCCGCTCCCCCGTCCGGCACCGGCGCGGCGGCAAAAGTCATGAACGGCATCTGCGCCAGCGCCCAGATGAACACCTGGTTCGGCACCGGCGATATTTCATACGGCTGCGCCCAGCTTTGCTTTTCCAGCCACGGCGCGATGCCGCGCGCCGCAGTAAAGCTGATGAACGGCTGGCGAATTGTGTTCGTTGGCATCCGCCATGGTTCAAGGGCCAGTGTCAGCGGATGCGGGAAAATCAGTTTGCCATCCAGATGCAAATTGCCATCGCGTCCGACGGCCTGCCATCGCGTCTCCGGCAGATCAAGCGGGTTGATGGATGGAAACCAACGCGCCAGACGCGGCCAGTCTACATCCGCGGTCAACCAACTGTCCTTCTCCGCGGGAGCGGGGCGTTTTTCGGCCAGCACGCGCCGGACCAGTTCGTCATTCAACACCAGTTTGTCCTGGCCCCAGCCGAATACAACCCAATCGCCAACCTGGACAAAACGGACCAGGTTGGGCGGAAGATGTTTTTTCAATTCCCAGCCGTTCCGGTTTTTTTCCACGGGCAACATCGTCCAGCCTTCGAGAACGCCTTCCAAATTGGTCTGCCAAAGCTGTGCGCGGCCGGCATCCAGCCGGATCGCCAGCGCCAGTTC
>JBEKSU010000007.1:0-29507 GCA_049516755.1 Verrucomicrobiota bacterium
GCATTGACAGTCTGGTCATCCCCAACGTGAAATCGCCGACCGATCTCATGGGACTGGCGGCGGACATCGCGTTGCGCAGCGACGGCTTCTTTGACTCATTGGTTGACCAGAAAAATCCGGGCCTGGGTGTCTTGAAACAACTCGGATTGTAAAGCCGCCCGCCATTTTCGACTTTTTCAACGCGCGGATTTCGTTTTAACTCCGTGCGTGCATCGTCAACCCGTCAAAGCCGCCGTCCGCCTCGTCGTGAAACTCGGCACGGGCGTGCTCACCGACAGCCGCAAGCAGCCCGATCCAGCGCAGCTTGAGCAGCTCGTCGCGCAAATCGCCGCCTTGCGAAGGGCGGGCAAGGAAATTGTGCTCGTCACCAGCGGCGCGGTTGGCGCCGGCATGGGCGCGCTCGGTTACGAAAAGCGCCCGGGCGAACTCGCCGAATTGCAGGCGTGCGCCGCCGTCGGCCAGTCGCGGTTGATGACGATTTACGAAAGACTTTTTGCCGCGCACGACTTGCACGTCGCGCAAGTGCTGCTCACGCACGACGACCTCGAACATCACGAGCGCCACCTCAACGCGCGCAACACGCTCGTCACTTTGCTCGGCCGCGGCGTTGTGCCCATCATCAACGAAAACGACGCCGTGTCGTTCACCGAAATCAAATTCGGCGACAACGACACCTTGTCCGCGCTGGTGGCGGCGCTGCTGCCCGCCGACCTGCTCGTCATTTTGACCACGGTGGACGGCGTCATCGAAAATTTCGGCAGGGCCAATCCGAAAACGATCTCGGTCATCGAAAAAATTGATTCGCCGATTGAAAAGCTCGCCGGCGGCACGGACAGCGACACCGCCGTCGGCGGCATGGCCTCAAAAATCCAGGCCGCGAAAATTGCCGTGCGCTCCGGCATCCCTCTCGTCATCGCGTCGGGCAAAAAGAAAAATGTGCTGGCGAAAATCCTCGCCGGGGAAGGTGAGGGCACGCTGTTCGTCGCGCACCCCACGAAGCTGCAGGGCCGCAAACGCTGGATTGCATTTTTCCATCATCCCCAGGGCGCGTTGTTCGTGGATGGCGGCGCGAAGCTGGCCTTGCGCGAAAAGGGCAAAAGTTTGTTGCCTCCCGGCGTGGCGCGCTGCGAGGGCGAGTTTGCCGCCGGCGACGTCGTGCGAATCTGCGATCTGGACGGGACGGAATTCGCTCGTGGGATTGTGAAGTTTGGCGCCGCCGAGGTGCGAGGCCGCAAACTGGCACGCGTGGAGGTGGTGCATCGGGATGACCTGGTGATTCTCTGATTTTTGAACATCCAACATTCAACTTTGAACGCCGAACATCGAAGTTTTCCCGCGCCGCCGCTGTTTTCAATTGGGAGTTCGATGTTGAATGTTGAATGTTCGATGTTTTCTCAAAATGAAAAGTAAATCTGCGATAAACGACCTGCTCAAAGTCATGGCCCGGCTGCGCTCGCCCACGGGCTGCCCGTGGGACCGCGAACAGAGCCACTGGACGCTGCGCCGCCACGCCATCGAGGAGGTCTATGAATTGATTGACGCCATCGAGGCCGAAGACGACCACGAGATGGCGGAGGAACTGGGCGATTTGCTGTTGCAGGTCGTTTTTCACTGCCAGTTGGCGAAGGAACGCGGCGCGTTTGACTTCGAAAAGGTCTGCCGGCTGATCGTGGAAAAGCTGGTGCGCCGGCATCCGCATGTCTTTGGCGCGACGAAAGTGAAAAACGTGGATGAAGTCTGGACCAACTGGGAAAAAATCAAAAAGGCGGAAAAGCACGGGACAAAACACGCCCGTCATTCCGCGCTCGATGGCATTCCAAAACATCTGCCCGCGCTGCTCCGTGCCGAAAAATTGGTGAAGAAGGCGCGCAAGACAAAAATTCCTTTGACTGGTCAAAACTCCAGGCGGCAATTAGCCAGGACCGCATTAGCCCGGGAGCTGTTTGATCTGGCGCAATTTGCCCAATCACGCGGTTGGTCGGCGGAGGAATTATTGAGCGAAGAAATTAAGAAGCAGGAACGGCAGCTTCGGCGCCGCGAACTTTCAGCCCAAAAGCAAACATCTTGACCGGCAATGGGTCAGGGCTTTGCCGGTTCTACGGGTGGTGTGGGGGCGGCATTTTTGGTTTCCAGAGCGATGGCCAGGTTTTTGCGGGCCTCGGAATAATCCGGCTGCAACTTCAAGGCTTCCTGGAGTTGTTGGATGGCTTCATCGACCCGCTTTTCCCGGAACAGGATCACCCCAAAATTATTTCGGGCGCGGGCATCGTCGGGCTTCAGTTTCAAGGCTTCCTGAAGTTGTATCGCAGCTTCGGGCAGGCGGCCGGTTCTGGCCAGCGCGTTGCCCAGATCGTAATGAATGTCGTTGGAACGCGGGGCGAGCCGGAGCGCTTCCTGAAATTGAAGGATCGCCTCATCCGGCAGCCCTTTTTGTCCCAAGGCCATGCCGAGGCGGTTGTGAACATCAAACAAATTGGGATTCAGTTTCAGGGTTTCCCGATACTGGACGATGGCTTCGTCCAACCGGCCCCCGTCTTCGAGCGCGGTGCCGAGGTGAAAATGCAAATCTGGGCTGTCAGGTGCCAGGCGGATGGCTTCCTGAAGCTGCTGGATGGCTTCTGGAAAATGCTTTTCCCGGCTCAAGGCATCCGCCAGAAGATCGTACGCCTTGTAATTGTCCGCGGCAACCCGGGTGGCATGCCGGAAGAGTGTCTCGCCATTTTTCCAACAGGCGACTTGCCGGTGCGTCAAAACCGCGCAGGCGATGACGGCTAATGAAGCGAAAACGGACAGGATGAGGGTTTGACGCTGCCAACAGCGGGTCAAGGCTTCCACGCCCCACGCCAAAAAAATGAATATTCCGATCAGCGGAACATACGCATAGCGGTCCGCCATGGATTGCGCGCCAACCTGTACCAGCCCGATGACCGGCACCAATGTCCCCACAAACCACAACCAGCCCACCAACAGGTATGGGTGTTGTCGCCGTAATGAGACGGAAAAAAGTGAAATGGCGGCGAACAAGGCGAAAGCCAGGACCACCGTCGGCCAGGGCCAGTGCTCGGGATAGGGATAATGCACGGACAGATTCACCGGACAGAATAATTTGCCAAGATATCGGCCATACGCCACGAACGCGTTTCCCACCCTGGCAGACAAGGGCAGGGCGGTCAGTGACACCACGGTGTTCACCCCCTTCTGCGCGAGAAAAGTGACCGTGCTCGTGGCGGCAGAAAGCAGGAAGAACGGCGTTTTCTCCAGAATCAAAAACCATGCCCCCTTGCCTTCCCAACGCTTCAATGGCCAGTAATCCAGCAGCAACAACACAAACGGCAACGTCACGAGCATGGGCTTGCTCATCAAACCCAGCGCAAAAAATACCAGCGCCAGGCCGTAAAAAAGTGACGGGTGGCGCGTGGCGGGTGACGAGTCGGCAGCAGGTGGAATTACTTCTGTTCCGGCCACCTGTTGCCGGCCACTGGTCGCGATTTGCGTGTACCGCACATACGCCCACATTGTCAGCAGCCAGAATAATGTGCTCAACACGTCCTTGCGTTCGGCCACCCACGCCACCGATTCGACATGGACGGGATGCACTCCAAACAACGCCGCCACAAAGAAACTTCGTCCGGTTGCCCCCGTCATTCGTTTTAGAACCAAAAGGACCAGGAGGGTGTTGATGACATGAAGCAGCACGCTCGTCAAATGATGGCCCCAGGGCCTCAGTCCGTAACACTGAACATCCAGCATGTGTGACAACAAGGTCAGAGGATGCCAGTTGCCGGCGGCAGTGCCGCAAAACGCCCAGATGGTGCCTTCCCAAGTCAAGCCCTGCCTGACCTGAACGTTCTCCGTGACGTAAAGCGGGTCGTCATAATTGATGAAGTCATTTGGAATGGCATTGAAATAAGCCCCGCCCACCAGCAAAACCAACAAGGCACAAAGAACCGGAACCTTTTCCCGATCCATGAAATTGAATTTTGACCTTAAACCCGCGCCGACAGGCCTGTCACCGGTTGCTGGGGGATGTTCCATATCAGAATTTCTGTCATTGCTTGCAGGCTTCGGTCATTGCGGACATGCCTTGCCGGCTTTGGCTCCAAGCCAGGCTGGCGGCGATAAACAAAGCCCGGCCAACGTAACTCCATCCATTGGAGGCACAAGGCTTTTTTGTGGCGCAACCCGTTTGATTTCCGGTTTGTTTTTCACGAAAAACGGGTTAGATTCCCCGCATCAAAACCGCCACTTGCGTAAAATTCTGGGGCGTGCGCGGCTCGATTCCGACGCCGGGACCGACGACCGTCCGCTATGGCGGCAACACATCGTGCGTTGAAGTGCGCGCCGGTGGAGAAATCATCCTCCTCGACGCCGGCACGGGCCTGCGGGCACTGGGCCGTTCGCTGCTGTCGGAATTCAAGGATCAGCCGCTCAATCTGACCATGCTCCTGACGCACACGCATTGGGATCACATCCAAGGCCTGCCGTTTTTTGGGCCGATTTACAATTCCCGCTGCCGGCTGCGCATTTTGGGCTGCGAAGGCACGCGCAAAGGCCTGGTCAATGCCCTGACCGGCCAGATGGAAAGCACCTATTTTCCCGTGCCGTTCAACAAGCTGCCCAGCAACATCGAAATCGAGGAACTCAAGAACTTCAACTTCAACATCGGCCCGGTGTGCGTGCGGGCGATGCGCGCCAATCATCCGGGCCTCTGTGTCGGCTACCGGTTGTTCTCGGCCGGCAGCCGGGTCGCCTTTTTCCCCGATACCGAGCCGCGCACCGGCGGCAAGGACCGGGAGATGATCGAATTCCTGCGTGACGTGGATTTGTTGATCCTCGATTCGCAATACGACGCCGGGGAATACCAGGAGCACCTCGGCTGGGGGCATGGTTGCGTGGACGATTCGGTCGCGCTCGCCCTGCAAGCCGGGGTCAAACAACTTTCCCTGTTCCACCACGACCCGGACCACGACGACAAACAGATCGACAAGATGATCCAGCACGCCCGCCGGCTCGTGGCGAAGCAGAAGGGTAAATTGAAAGTGGACGCCGCGCGCGAAGGGATGACAATTGAACTGCCCGGGAAAGCCGGGCGCTGACGGTGCCGTCTTTGCCGGCGCGAGACCGGCTGGGAATTCAGTTTCAACGGTGTGTAGGACAGAAAATTGAATGCGAAACACACTCACAACCCTGAAACAGGACAGGCTACAGAACAAGCCGTCCATTAAATGTTAGGTCACATTACGCATATGGACTCCATCATTTTCATAATGTTGCCGATTGTGCTGATAGGTGGCACGGCCACCTACCTTACCAATTTGGCGTGTCGTCTTGCCCGTTGGCGTCATCGCCGTCCAAGCTGGTTTATCGTCCCGGCCACTACCATTGTCACCGCCTTGTTGGTAATCGCGGTCATTTATCTAGGCACGTCACTTCAGCCGGGTGGCTGGGGTAAAGTTTCGCCTTTTGACCCGGATTCGATGTTCGTCATACTCAAGTGGGCTTGCCTTTTTGCTTTGCTACCAGCGTTTATTGTTGTGCTGATTTACCGACACAGGATACGAGATGTTGACCATGTGGCCTCCTATGATGGTTCATCGGTCAAGCGTTAAGTGCTACGACCCGGCGGGCGTCGGCTCCGATGGTGAGTTTTCAAAATCGAAAAACGCTCGCAGCCGGAGTGCGCCCGTCTCCGGGCGCAGCAACGTTCACCAGCCAGGAGCGCATGAAATTACGGAAATCTGGAGTTGGCGGGCATGGCTGTGGCCGGGGACGGCCACACTCCGTATTTTGAAAACACACCCTGCCAATCAAACCGGCTTCTCGCCGTAGTTGATGGCCATCGCGCCGCCCAGCAGATTGATGACGCGCACGTTCGCCAGCTTCAATGCCCGCATTTTTTCCGCCACGCCTGCTTGCGCCGGATAATGCTGGAGTGATTCCAGAATGTAGGCGTAGGCGTCCGCGTTGCCGCAGAACAGCCGGCCGATGAGCGGCACGGAGCAGCGCAAATGGCCGAAATAAATCGCGCGCCAGATTGCATTCGCCGGTTTGCCGAAATCCAGCACCACCAGCCGTCCTCCCGGCCGGGCCACGCGGTGCATTTCTTCCAGACCCTTTTCCCAGCTCGCCAGATTCCGCAAACCGTAACCGATGGTGACCGCGTCGAAGGTCCCGTCGGGAAACGGAATCTGCTGCGCGTCATCCTGGATGAAGGTCGGATTTCGGGCCCCGGATTTCGGGTCGGGGATGGTGTTTCGGGACTCGGCGACGTCGAGCATCGCCGGGCTGAAATCGAGGCCGGTGACGGCCGCGCCGCGCCGCGCGAGGGCCAGTGCAATATCTCCGGTGCCGCAGCACAAATCGAGCGCGCGCTGTCCGGGTTGGACGGCGGCGAGTTCGACGACGCGGCGTTTCCAGCGCCGGTGCAGGCCGAAGCTCTGCAGGTCGTTGAGCAAATCGTAACGCCGGGCGATGGCGGCGAAAAGGTCGTTGACCCGGGCTGCGCGTTGTTCGCCGGGTGTATAGAAAACGTTGCTCACGCGGCCAGTTTAATACACGGGCGGGCGCAAAAGTCAAAAATGCGTTATATTGCTTTGCGCCCATAGGCGGGTTTGGTAGGTTGGCACAAAATTGGCTGTTAAAACGGCTGAATTATTGTTTAATCGTTTAATTATGAACGCCGGAACTTCGGCAGGACCGAAAAAGAAAATCCTCGTGGTGGATGACAATGAAGTCATCCTCAAGACGATTTCCTTGAAGCTGCAAGGCGCCGGTTATCAAATCATCACCGCGCTGGACGGCTCCGAAGCCGTTGCCGCCGCGCGCAAGGAAACCCCCGATTTGATCCTGCTGGACATCAACTTTCCGCCGGAAGTGGACGGTGTGCCGTGGGATGGCTTTCGCATCATGGATTGGTTTCAGCGCCTGGATCCGGCCAAGAAAATTCCCATCATCATCATCACCGGCACTGAAGACGTGAAAATCAAGGAACGCGCCGCGAGCTGCGGCGCCGTGGCGTTCTTCCACAAGCCCATCAACCACGACGACTTGCTCAAGGTGATTCGCACGACGCTGGGTGGTTCAGACAAGCCGGCCTGAAATCGGGCTTGTAAATCCGGCAGCTTCGCATAGACTGTTTTTTCTAGCTGGAAGCGAGCGTAGCTCAGCCTGGTAGAGCATCACGTTGCCAACGTGAGTGTCGAGGGTTCGAATCCCTTCGCTCGCTCCAATTTATCTCCTGTGACCAATGGCGCCAAACCGGGACAAACCTCGTCATTCTGCAGCCTGGGGACATTCTCAAAGAGTTGGGACAAGGGTAAATCCAGCAGTTGACGTCCGGCGCAAGATCGAATTATCTTCAAGAGCAGTCACAAAGTTATCGTCGGTCTGACATAAAGGAAATTTTGGGCGAGCAGATTGAGGGGAAATTGACATGACAAACTTTCAGAAAAAGGAGGCGAACCGCCATGAGTGGTGAACCCGTCATTATTCTCCTGGTCGAAGATGACCCGGCCCACGCTGAAATCGTGCGGCGTAGTTTCGTCAACTTCCGCATGGCCAACCGGCCGGTTCAGTTGGTCCATGTGGCGGATGGCCAGGAGGCCCTGGATTATCTTTTCAGCCGGGGAAAATTCCAAAACCCGGGCCTGTCGCCCCGGCCCAACCTGATCCTGCTGGACCTCCGCCTGCCCAAAGTGGACGGCTTGGAGGTGCTGAAAATTATCAAGGAAGACGCCGACTTGACGAGCATTCCCGTGGTCGTCCTGACAACCTCGTCCGCAGATGTGGATGTGGCCAAAGCCTACGAATACCGGGTTAACAGTTACCTGGTCAAACCGATGGATTTTACCCAATTCAACAAATTGATGGATGTCCTCGGCTTTTACTGGCTGGTCTGGAACCAGTTTTAATACGTTTTCTCGACAGTATTTAGCCAGATTGCCTGACATGGACTCTCATCATCTCCCGTCTTTGGCACGGAATTTCCGTTTCAAACTCACATCAAATGCCACGGGGTTAACGCAGGAGCAGGGGGAATGTTTCATAATCCAACCACCCATGACCCTGTTCTGGCACGAAACCCGCTGGTTATCCCCAAACATTAACGATTATTTCATCATGGCCAAGCCAACCAAACCCGTCGCCCTGAGCCTGGAGCAAATCGGCGAGTTGAATGATAAACTCTCCACGCTGCGACACGATCTGAACAACAGTCTTTCGCTGATTGCCGCCACGGTGGCATTGATTCGCCACCGGCCGACCGTCACCGAACAAATGTGGAACACCCTGGCCGAACAACCGCGCAAGATCGGCGAATCGGTTTCCCAATTCACCCGCGACCTGGAGGCAGCGCTCCACATCACGCGGTCTTGACCGCCCGGATGCCAACCGGCTTTTGACCTTGGCCGGGACCGGTTTTTTGGCAAACTCGCGTGCGATGGAACCAACCGAAGCGGATCTGATTGCCGCCGTGTTGCGAGGCAATGCCGCCAGCTTCGAACCGCTGGTGCAAAAGTATTCGCCACGCGTCTTTGCCACTGCCCGCCGCTATGCGCGCCGCGAAAGCGAGGTTGAGGACATTTCACAGGAAGTCTGGCTCAAGGCGTTTGAAAAACTCAAAAGCTTCCGCGGCGAAGCTCCTTCTGAACACTGGCTCATGCGGCTGACCGTGCGGACATGTTACGATTTTTTGCGCGGCCATCAGCGCAACCGGGAGTCATCGTTTTCGGATTTGACCGAACCGGAAAATGACTGGCTGGAACGGTTCGTGGCCCAACCGGAAACCGCTTCCGAACACGCGGACGCGGCCAGGCTGCTCATCGGGCGCATTCTGGAACGGCTTTCGCCCCAGGCCCGGCTGGTCATCACGTTGCTCGAAATCGAAGACCGTTCGGTCAAGGAAGTCGCCCGGCTCACCGGCTGGTCGGTGCCGCTGGTGAAAGTGCGCGCGTTTCGGGCCCGGGCCGAAATGCGAAAGATCACCGCCCGGATGGCCACGGACAAGTATCTGTAACCCGGACACGCAATCCGCCGTCTAAAAAATGGGGCTTGTATGAACATCGCTGAACTGCAAACGAAATTGCTCGCCGCCGCCCGCGCCCAGCCGCCGGACGACCGCGTGCCGTATGCCTTTGAAAAGCGCGTGATGGCCCTGCTCGCGGCCCGCGCCGCAACCGATCCCCTGGTGATATGGGCGCGCGGGCTCTGGCGGGCTGCCGTGTCGTGCGTGGCCATCGCCTTGCTGTTCGGCGCGTGGGCGTTTTTCAAACCCACAGTTCCGACCAATGCCGGCGACCTTTCCCAGAATTTTGAAAACACATTGCTGGCGTCCGTGGACCAAAGTGATCAGGCACAATGAATTCCTGGAAAATCATTCTGGCGGTGGTGGTGATTTTTGGCGCAGGGATGACCACCGGCGGGCTGCTGGTCAATCACGTTCCTGACCGGCAGTCGGGCCATGTTGAACCCTCCTCCCCAGAAACCAATGCGCCGCCGGTGGTGGAAAATCACGAGCCCGTCCACACACCGGAGATACCCCTTCCCCGGCTGGCGGACCGCTTAAGCAAGGATTTTGTCCGCCGGCTTGACAAGTCGCTTCATCTTACCATGGTGCAAAGCAATAACATCGCCAAAATCGTTGCCGACGGCCAGGAGCGCAACCGCGTGATCTGGACCAATGTTGCGCCGCAGATGCGCAAGGTGATGCAGGATGTGAACCAGCAAATCCGCGCCGAACTGACCCCGGCGCAATTGAAACGGTTTGAAGAGGTGATGAAACAGTTTCGACCGGCCGGACATCACCCGCAATCGCCGGCAAATTCGCCGTCACCCGCAAACCAGCCGTCGACAATGGAACCAACCAACCCGCCACCGGGCGTTTGAGTTTTATTTTCCGTTCAGCAGCACGCCGATCTTTTTGCGCAATTCCCCGGTGACCGAATCCATGGAGCGGTTGGCGTCCACAATGTTAAAGTCGTAGGTCTTTTGCAAGCGCCGGAACACGGCCTGGATCGCCGTCTGATATTTCACAAAACTGTCGAACATGTCGCGCGACAGCCCGAGATCCATGCCGCTTTCCCAATAGTCCAGCGTCGCGCTTTTGGCGAGATTCCGTTGAACCAGTTCCTCCGGCTCGACGGAAAGATAAAACACCGCATCAGGTTCCAGAGCGATGCCGTAAAGATTTTTCAGCCACGCTTCATCCATGCCGCGCACCATGTCGCGCGCCATGAGCGTGTAAATGTAGCGGTCGGCCAGCACGATGAACCCCGCCTTGAGCGCCGGCAGAATGATGTTTTCCAGCTGGTCGGCGAAATCTGTCGCGTAAAACAGGCTCAACGTTGTCCGGCTTAAAATATTTCCTTCCTGCGCCTCTTCCAGTTCGGCGCTCACGAGCGTGGAACGTTTCAACCCGACCTGGACCGTGGCGTGGCCGCCGGTTTCGAGGCTGTCCACCAGGCGCGCAATCTGCGTGGAACGGCCCGAACCGTCCGCGCCTTCGACCACGATCAACCGGCCGGTGAGGTCATCCAGTTGAACGCCGGGAATGCCGTGCCCGTAAAATCGGCGGCATTTGTCGGTGGGTTTGGGATTGGTTTTCATGCGGCCGAATCCTCTTCTGCCTCCCTTGCCTTGTCCTCCGGCGGAGCTGATGGCGGCAACGGCAATGGGCTGCGGCGTCTGAATTTTTTCAAATCAATGCGTTCGCCCACCAGTTTGCGCACGAGCACCTGCTGCTTTTCCACGTGCAGGTTGGCGTCCATCACGACGAAATTAAATTCGCCGCTGATGGCCATGTATTGCTCCAGGATGCGGCCCTGAAAAATGCGGAAGCTTTCGTAGGGATCGTTCGACAACCCCAAATCCATGCCCGCCTCGAAAAATTTCAGCTTCGGACGGCCTTCGAGAATGCGGTGGAGCGACACCTCCAGATCCGCCTTGAAGAAGATCGTGAGGTCGGGTTGCGACGCGAAATTGTAAATGCCGCGCACCCAGTCGGACGGGCAGCCGCGCGTTACATCGCGTGCGAATGCGGTGAAAATGTAGCGGTCGCACAAGACCACGTAACCCGCGCGCAACAGCGGCAGCAAATGACGCTCGTAGCGGTCGGCAAAGTCCGTGGCGTGGATGAGGCTGAACGTCGTGGGGGTGAGCAGCTCGCGCTTCTTGCCCTTGCTTGTGGCCGATTTCACCAGCTCGGACGAGTTCCACTCGCTGAAATAGACCTTGATGCCCTCGGCTTCCAGCCAGCGCTTGAGCAGATAAATCTGCGTGGACTTGCCCGATCCGTCGAGGCCCTCGACGGCGATCAGCCGCCCCGGGAAATTCAGTTGGGCAAAGGTTTTCATCGTTCAAACCGGCGCATTTTTTGATTCTACGCAATCTGGCGCCGCTCACAAGCGCAAGTTGATAACAGAATCATCGCAATCTCATTGTTAAATTTGTGTGAAAGTTTGGGAGACGATTCACAATTTAACTTGTTCCCATTGTAACCGCTGTTTATGTTAGCTTGTGCGCCCCTTTTGGGGTGTTTGTTTATGCCAACACGGAGCGAAATCGGCTACGATTCTAAAATTGAAGGCGACTTCATCGTCACGCGCGTTGATGCGGCCTTGAATTGGTTTCGCAAAAATTCCCTCTGGCCGATGCCGATGGGCCTGGCCTGTTGCGCCATTGAATTGATGGCCGCCGGCGCGAGCCGGTTCGATATTTCGCGCTTCGGTTCGGAGGTCATGCGGTTTTCGCCGCGGCAATCCGATGTGATGATCGTGGCCGGAACGGTCACCTACAAAATGGCGACGGCGGTAAAACGCATTTACGACCAGATGGCCGAGCCGAAATGGGTCATCGCCATGGGCGCGTGCGCTTCGACCGGCGGCATGTATCGCAGTTACTCCGTGTTGCAAGGGGTGGACAACATCATCCCGGTGGACGTTTACGTGGCCGGCTGTCCACCCCGGCCCGAAGCCCTGCTCGATGCGCTGATCAAGCTGCAAAACCAGGTGCAACACGAGCCGTTGCTGGCCACGTTGAAAAAAGCCTGATTTTAACCACGGATGAACACGGATAAACACGGATTCGCCTCGTTCGGAGTTCCGCCTTCAGGCGGCAGAGCACGGACGTCCTCACCCGTGCTCCAACAGAACCGCGTGAACGCAGAACTCCAAACTTTTGCAATGTGAGCACGCTCGATCTCGCCAGACAACTCACAGCCAGATTCGGGGACGTGCTCTCCGAACCGGCGGAATTCCGGGGCGAAATCACCCTCCAGCTCGCCGACGCGGAACGCATCGTGGAGGTGTGCGAATTTGCCCGGAAGGACCTGGGCTTCGACTTTCTCGTGGACATCAGCAGCCTCGATAATTACGGCGAGGACCCGCGCTGGACGGTGGTTTATCATCTGCGCCGCCTCGCCGACAGTTGCGAATTGCGCATCAAAACCGGCGTGAGCGAGGAAAAATCCGAACTGCCGACCCTCGTCGGCGTGTGGCGCACGGCGAACTGGCACGAGCGCGAAATCTACGACATGATGGGCATCCGGTTTCGCGGTCATCCCGATTTGCGCCGGATTTTGATGTGGGAAGGCTATCCGTATTTTCCGTTGCGGAAGGATTTCCCGCTCGCCGGCAAACCGACCCAGGTTCCTGAAGTCGCATTCACCCAGGTTGCGCCGCTCGAAGGCGGGCCATTCGTGACTGCGCCGGGCGGCAAGGACGCCATTGAACGCGAGCCGCGCGCGCGGACGCCGGAAAGCTGATTTTCATGCCCGAAGTTCGAAACATCGATTTTAAAGACCCGGTCGCGCAAGCTGCATCGGCCGTCGAGGACCTTCAGGACATGCAGGGCGAAAAAATGGTCCTGAACATGGGGCCGTCGCACCCCGCCACGCACGGCGTGCTCCGCATCGTGCTCGAACTCGACGGCGAGCTCATCACCAAGGCCACTCCGGATGTGGGTTATTTGCATCGCGGCGATGAAAAAATCGCCGAGAACATGACCTACACCCAGTTTATCCCTTACACGGACCGGCTGGATTATCTCGCGCCGCTGGCCAACAACGTCGCTTACGCGCTCGCGGTGGAAAAATTGCTGGGCATCGAAAAGAATTTGCCGCCGCGCTGCCAGTACATCCGCGTGATCTGCGCGGAACTGGCGCGCATTTCGTCGCACCTGCTCGGCGTCGGCTGCTTTGGGATGGACATCGGCGCGTTGACCGTCTTTCTGCTCACGTTCACGGAGCGCGAGAAGATTTACAATTTGTGCGAGTCGCTCACCGGCGCGCGGTTCACGACGGCTTACACGCGCATTGGCGGCGTGTCGCGCGACACTCCGCCCGGCTGGTGCGATGCCGTCCGCAAATTTCTCAACGAGGTCGTCGTCAACATCGCCGAGGTCGAGACGCTGCTCACGCGCAATCGCATCTGGGTGGACCGCACCCGGGACGTGGGCGTCATCTCAAAGGCCGACGCGATTGATTACGGACTCACCGGTCCGAACCTGCGCGGCAGCGGCGTGGATTACGATCTCCGCAAGGCGCAGCCGTATCTTTGCTACCCGGATTTACAGTTCGATGTGCCGCTCGGCTCGGTCGGCGATTGTTACGACCGTTACCTCGTGCGCATGGAGGAAATGCGCCAGAGCGTCCGCATCGTCCACCAGTGCCTGGACAGAATTCCCGGCGGCTTCGAGAACAAATCGAAGGAGCCGGTGAATGTGGCCGACGGCAAAATTGTTTTGCCGCCGAAGAACAAGGTTCTGTCGGGCATGGAGGAGTTGATCCACCAGTTCATGCTGGTGACGGAAGGCGTGAACGTGCCGCCCGGCGAAATTTATTTCGGCCACGAGAATCCCAAGGGCGAACTCGGTTTTTACATCCACAGCCGCGGCGGCGGCACGCCGTACCGGCTGAAGATCCGCTCACCCTCGTTTGTGAACCTGAGTATTTTGTCGCACGTGATGCCCGGTCACATGATGAGCGATACGACCGCCATTCTCGGGTCATTCGATTTTGTGATGGGGGAGTGTGACCGGTGAAAGATTTCATCGCAAAGATGCAAAGAGATCAAGAAGTGAAGACAAAATATACGAATGCTGTGGGTAGCACCCGCCTCCGGCGGGTTCAATTCGGCGTCCCGCCGAATTGCGGTGGCGAGCGCACGATTGATATTGATCGGACGAACAACGGCAAACCGCGCCCGCAAAAGGTTTCGGGCGCGACGCACGAAACAACCCGCGAGACGCGGGTGCTACCCCACATTTTTCTGCGCCTTGGTGTTAAAAATTGAAATGAATTTCACCGTTCCAGCAAATCTTGAATCCGAAATTGACGGGCTGATTTCACATTACCCGGTCAAGCGCGCGGCGTCGCTCATGGTACTGCACGCCATTCAGGAGCATTTCGGCTGGATTTCGCAGGAAGCGGTCGAGTGGACGGCAAAAAAACTCGAATTGCAGCCCATCAACGTTTACGAACTCGTGACGTTTTATCCGATGCTCCGGCAGCAGCCGATGGGCAAATACCAGATCAAGGTCTGCCGGACGTTGAGTTGTGCGCTGGGCGGCGCATATGAACTCCACAAACATTTTTGCGAGAAGCTGGGCCTGGACGCGCACGCGCACGGCCCGCAAACGACGAAGGACGGAAAGTTCACGGTCGAATTCGTCGAATGCCTCGCCAGTTGCGGCACCGCGCCGGTGATGATGTGCAATGATGAATTCCACGAAGGCGTGAGCCAAGCGAAAGCGGATGAAATTGTGGGGAGGTGCAAATGAGCTGGTTAAATTCAGCCTTTAGCCTTCAGCCTTTAGCCTTGGCAAATTGGCTGCCCGACATGGATTTGAACCATGACAAACAGATCCAGAGTCTGCTGTGCTACCGTTACACCATCGGGCAAGCCGGAGCGTTTGACAGACTAAAGGGTTTCCCCGGCCAGTCAAGCCGGCAGACCGGAGTCCCGGTGGGACGCGAGAAAGTAGCCCACGGTTTTAACCGTGGGTTGCCGGACGGATTTGTATCAAGTCCCATAGGGACGAAAGAAAGTGCGCAGCTGAAATTTCTGTCGCCCCTCCGGGGCTTGGTTCGTTTTGGATTGAACAACCCACGGTTAAAACCGTGGGCTACTCTCGTTCGCCCCGCTGGGGCCTTGAATTGATATGCCCTCGGAATACCGCCTCATTCTGAAGCACGCCGATCAGCCGGGTTATACGCCGGACATCGAATGCTATCTGCGTCATGGCGGCTACGACGCGCTCAAAAAGGCGCTCGCGATTCAGCCAAAATCTTTGCCCGATGGCAAAACGCAGAACGCGCAGGAACAAATCCGCCAGGAAGTCATGATCTCCGGCCTGCGGGGTCGTGGCGGCGCGGGTTTTTCGTGCGGGTTGAAGTGGTCGTTTGTGGACCGCAAGAGCGGCAAGCCGATTTACCTGATTTGCAACGCCGACGAATCCGAGCCGGGCACATTCAAAGACCGCCAGATCATCTACAAAGACCCGCACCAACTCATCGAAGGCATGATCATCTCCTGTTTCGCGAACGACGCGCATCTGGCTTACATCTACATCCGCGGTGAAATGCCCGATGGCGCAAAGCTCCTGAACCGGGCGCTGCAGGAAGCGCGCGCGAAAAATATCCTCGGCAAAAATATCCTGGGCACCGGCTACGACCTGGAGATTTACGTCCATCGCGGCGCGGGCGCTTACATTTGCGGCGAGGAAACCGGCCTCATCGAATCGCTCGAAGGCAAGCGGCCGTATCCGCGCATCAAGCCGCCGTATTTTCCGGCGGTGCTCGGCCTGTGGCTGTGCCCGACCATCGTCAACAACGTCGAGACGCTCTGCAACGTGAAGCACATCGTCGCCCTGGGCGGCGCGGAATTCGCCAAGCTCGGCACGCCGCACAACACCGGCACCCGCATCGTCAGCCTTAGCGGCCATGTCAAACGCCCCGGTTATTACGAAATCGAAATCGGCAAGGCGACCGTCGGGCAATTGATCTTCGACGCGAATTTTGGCGGCGGTCTGCGGGACGGACGAAAACTGAAGGCGGTGATCCCCGGCGGGTCATCTGCAAAAGTTTTCAAGGCGGGCGAAAAATTTACAATCAAGGGCAAGGACGTGGACATGCTCGATTTGCCTTATGATTTTGATTCGCTGATCCAGGCCGGTTCGATGAGCGGTTCCAGCGCCATCATCGTGATGGACGACTCGACCGACATCGTCGCGGCGCTGGCGAACATCGCCGAATTTTACGCGCATGAAAGCTGCGGCCAATGCACTCCCTGCCGCGAAGGTTCACTCTGGTTGAGCAAGGCGTTGCACCGCCTCACCCATGGCGAAGGCCGCGCCCAGGACGCGGATTATCTGGTCAAAATTGCCGACAACATCCCCGGTGGCCGTACGATTTGCGCCTTCGGCGAAGCCTGCGCCTGGCCCGTCCAAAGTTTTGTGGCGAAGTTCAAGGACGAGTTTATTGCGAAAGGCGCCGCGGACGAAGAACGCCGTGCAAAGGAAGCCAAAGGTGCCGGGCCAAGTGCAGAAATGAAAATTGCGGCAAGTCCGCAACCTTGAACCATGCCCAAGCTTTACGAATATCATGGCATCACGGTGTTCTTCTTTGCCGGAGAACATTTGCCGGTTCATGTTCACGGTCGTTATGGCAGTCAGGAAACGAAGGCCGAGATTATCACGGCGAACGGGAAGATTGTGGAGATCCGGCTGTGCCGCGTCGCAAACCGTCGCCCGCTTTCCGGCCAAGTACGAAAGCATTTTCTGGAACTGGTGAATGCGAAGGCGCAGGATATTCTGAAGAAGTGGTCGGATGTTTTCGTTTTGAACAAGGTTGTTCATCCCGAAATCATCACCCGAAGAATCAAATAGGTTATGTATCTGCGAGTCAAAGAAGCCAGGTATGTCTCCCGTCACCGGGTGGACATCAAGTTCAACGACGGCACGCACCGGGTCGTGGACTTCGGCCCGTTTCTCAGGCAAGCCAGGAACCCCATGTTCACAAAGTATCGCCGCACGAAAGAATTCAAGTCGTTCCACATTCAAGACGGCGACCTGATGTGGGGGGATTACGAAATGATTTTCCCGGTCGTGGATTTACATGGCGGGAATATTCTGAAAGGCAAGGAAGCTGCACCGGCTCACTTTGTGTTAAGCGACGCGGATGCCCCGCCCAAAACAGTTTCGAACAAGAAAACCAAGACTGCGTCCGCCGTCTCTTACCGAAAGGCAAAGGCGCTGAAATGATTAAATCAATTTTCAACGTAAAGCCGCCAAGTCGCAAAGAGGTTTTCGCTTTGCGTCTCTGCGCCTTTGCGCCTTGGCGTTAAATAAAAATGTCAGCAGCACCAACAACCGAAACCAATCCCCCGCCGGCCATGATTGAAAAAATCAAGGTGAAGGTGGACGGGCGCGAGATCGAGGTGCCGCGCCTCACGGCGGACTGGTCGGGCAAGCTCGTGTCCACAACCATGATTCAGGCGTGCGAACTGGCGAAGACGGATGTGCCGCATTATTGCTATCATCCGAAGCTGCCCATCTCCGGCAATTGCCGCATGTGCCTCGTCGAATTCGGCACCCCGGCGCTCGGGCCGGATCGGAAACCGATTTTGAATCCCGACGGCACGCCTAAAATCATCAAGTCGCCGCGCCCGGCCATCGCCTGTGCCACGCCGGTTTCAGGCGGAATGGAAATTTACACGAACACCCCCGGCGTGAAACAAATGCGCGAGGGCGTGCTGGAATTCCTGCTCATCAATCATCCGCTCGATTGCCCGATCTGCGACCAGGCGGGCGAATGCAAATTGCAGGAATACTCGGTGGACTACGGCCAGTCGGCCAGCCGCTTCGTCGAAGCCAAGGTCCACAAACCCAAGGCCGTTGACCTCGGCCCGCGCATCATGCTCGATGACGAGCGCTGTATCCTTTGCACCCGCTGCATCCGATTTACGAAGGACATCGTGGGCGACGACGCGCTCGGCATCGTCAATCGCGGCAGCTACAACACGCTCACGGCCTATCCGGGCAAGGCTTTCGACAACAATTACACGCTGAACACGGTGGATATCTGCCCGGTCGGCGCGCTCACGTCCAAGGATTTTCGGTTCCAGATGCGCGTCTGGTTTTTGAAGGAAACCAGGAGCGTCTGCACCAGTTGTGCAACCGGTTGCAACATTCTCATCGGGTCGCGCGAGGAAAATATTCTCCGCTACACCCCGCGCGAAAACGACGCCGTCAACGGGCCATGGATGTGCGACGCCGGCCGGCTGAATTACAAATGGATTGGCAGCGAGAAGCGGCTGACAGAAGTGCTTAAAGTAGCGCAGGCGTCCCGCCTGCCTTCTTCAGACGCGGAGCAGGCGGGACGCCTGCGCTACACTTGGACGGCGACGCTCAGCGAAATTGCAGAAAAGTTAAGGAAAACACCGCAAGGTTCGGTGGCGATTGTGGCTTCGGCCCGACAGACGAACGAAGAGCTTTGGCTATTGAGCAAACTCAAGGCAAAGCTCGGCGGCCTGAGCGATTCCATCCCCCGAACCGGCGAAGGTGACAGATTGCTTGTCAGCCCGGACAAAAATCCCAACACGAATGGTGTGCAACTGACCGGTGTTGCTGCCAATCCGATGGGAACCAACCTGCCGAAAATTGCCGAGGGCATCCTCAGCGGCAAAATCAAAACGCTCATTGTCTTCGGCGAGGACGTCACCAATCATGGCCTCGGGGCGGATTTGCTGGGCCAGCTGGAGACGCTCATCGTGAGCGACATTCTGCCGAATGCGACGACGAAGCTGGCGCATTATTTGTTGCCCGGCTGCGCCCACGCCGAAAAACGCGGCACGTTCACCAACACGAAAGGCCGCGTCCAGAAATTCATAAAAGCCATTGAGCCGCCCGGCGACGCGCGACCCGAATGGGAATTTTTGCATGATTTGATTTACAACGTCACTGGTCAGGACGGCTGCTTGCCGAGCCGAAGCTCGGAGAGCGTAGGCTGGACCATCGAAGGTTTGTTCAATGAAATGGCAAAGGACATGCCCGCGTTCAATGGTTTGACGTGGACCAGCCTCGGCGACACGGGCGTGACGGTGAAAATTTGATGTAGCGCAGTTTCAAAACCTGCTGTATCGCCGACTTCAAAGTCGGCAAAGCGCTCGAAATTGCGAAGTCGGCGGATTTGGAAATCCGCGATACAGCAGACTTGGAAGTCTGCGCTACGATAGAGCGATTTGGAATTTGAAATGATTGATTGGCTGAACAATTTGAGCGAGGCACAGCAATTCGCGCTCTTCACGGGCGTGAAGATCCTGGCCGCGTTTGCCATCCTGATGACGATGGTCGCCTATATCGTGCTGGTCGAGCGGCGCGTGTGCGCGTTCATGCAGGACCGTCTCGGACCGAACCGAGTCGGACCGTTCGGCCTGCTCCAGCCGGCGGCGGACGGCGTCAAGGCCTTTCTCAAGGAAGAGTTCACGCCGGCGCACGTGCGGAAAATTTATTTCTTCCTGGCGCCGGGCATCGCCCTGATGCCGGCCATCCTCAACCTCGCCGTCATTCCGTTTGGATCGCAGATCGGTAATCAATCGATGGTGCTCGCCAATCTGAACGTGGGCATCCTTTACACGTTCGGCATGGTTTCGCTCGGCGTTTACAGCATCGTGCTGGCGGGATACGCGGCGAACTCGAAATATCCGTTCCTCGGCGGCATCCGGTCGAGCGCGCAGATGATTTCCTACGAAATCTCCATGGGCCTGTCGGTCATCCCGGTCTTTCTGCTCGTCGGCAGTTTGAATCTCAATGACGTGATCGGGTATCAAACGCATGGGCTTTTAAGCTGGTTGGTGTTCAAGCAACCGCTGGCCTTCGCCATTTTCCTCGGCGCAGCCTTTGCCGAAACCAACCGCACGCCGTTCGATCTGCCGGAAGCCGAGCAGGAACTGGCCGGCGGCTATAACATCGAATACAGCTCGATCAAGTTTGCGCTGTTTTTCATGGGCGAATACGCAAACATGATCCTCGCGTCGGCGATGATGGTGACGCTGTTCTTCGGCGGCTGGACCCTGCCGTGGTTCGGCCTCGACCAGACCGCGACGACGTTGTTGGGCGGCATCGCGCACATCGCGATTTTTCTGGCGAAGGTGTTTGGGTTCCTGCTGCTGTTCATCTGGGTACGCTGGATGTGGCCACGCTTCCGGTATGACCAGTTGATGGATTTGGGCTGGCGGCGGTTTTTGCCGCTGGCGCTGGCGAATATCGTGGTAACGGCGGTGATTTTGTGGATGCGCAGTTGAAATTGAAATGATCGTCAAACGCAAACCATTGAATCTTTGGGAACGGCTTTATCTGCCGGCGATTGCCGGCGGGTTCCAAGTCACGCTCCGTCATTTCTTCAAGCGGAAAGTGACAATGCAATATCCCGAGCAGAAATGGGTTGTGCCCGAAGGCTACCGCGGCGCGCCTTATCTGGTGCGCGACCAGGACGGCAATACCAAGTGCGTCTCGTGCCAGCTTTGCGAATTCGTCTGTCCGCCCAAGGCCATCAAAATCATTCCGCCCGGCCCGGCCGGCCCGCCGGCCGACCGCCCGAACGCGGAGAAGATGCCGGCGGAATTCGAGATCAACATGCTCCGCTGCATCTTCTGCGGCTTTTGTCAGGAAGTCTGCCCGGAGGAGGCGATTTTCCTGCAAAAGGATTATTCGCTTACCGGCACGAGCCGCACCGAGATGATTTATGACAAGGAAAAACTTCTCGCGCTGGGTGGCGTCCATGGCGGCGTCCAGAAGTGGAAACACAAACTGGAAGAGGCGAAGGAGCAGGAGAATTTCCCGGTGAAAGTCTGATTCATGCCAGCATTGCCTGATATTTTATTTTTCGTGTTTGCGTTCCTGACGCTGCTGTGCGGCGTGCTGGTGGTCGCGAATCCGTTCAGCCGCAACCCGGTTACGAGTGCGATGTTCCTCGTATTGACCATCATCTCGATGGCCGGGCTGTTTGTGTTGCTGCACGCGTTCTTTCTCGCGGCGGTGCAAATCCTCGTTTATGCCGGCGCGGTCATGGTGCTGTTCCTGTTCGTCATCATGCTGCTCGATTTGAAGGAGGAAGAACGCCGCAAAGTCAAAAAGTTTGGGCTCATTGCCGGGCTGGTCTCCGTCGGTGCCATCGCAACCATTTTTCTGAAGGTATTGGTGACCACCCAACCGGGCGCCGGTTTGCCGGTCCCGACCTTGGAAGGCCAGCCCGCCAATCTCGGCCACCTCCTGTTCACGCAATACCTGCTCCCGTTTGAAGTCGTCTCGGTGCTGCTGCTCGTGGCGATGATCGGAGTGATTTTATTGACCAAAAAGGATTTCAAATAACATGCACGTCGGACTCGAACATTATCTTGCCGTCAGCGCCCTGTTGTTTTGCTTGGGATTGCTTGGCGTGATCGCCCGCCGCAATCTGCTGGTGATATACATGTCCCTGGAGTTGATGCTCAACGCGGCCAACCTTGCGCTCGTCTCGTTTTCGCGGTTCAACAACAACCTCAACGGCCAGGTGTTGGTCTTTTTCATCATCACCGTCGCCGCCGCCGAGGTGTCCGTCGGCCTGGCGCTCATCGTCGCGCTCTACCGCAAACGCCAGACCGCGCACGTCGAAGATCTGACGAGGATGAAACTCTAAAAATGAAAATAAATTTGCGTTCAGGAAAAAGCCCGGCGTGGATGAGTTTTATCATCGTCTGCGCTTGTTTTTTTATTTCCTTAGTCGGTTGCGTGTTTGATAGCGAAGCAAGATTTGTTTGGATTTTATTTATGATTGGTTCTGCATTTATTGCAGGTTACATCGGTTATCGTGTGGTCTTTTTTTCTGATGATTGGTTTCGCATGAAACAAGAACGTGAAGCTCTTTGGTGGGATAAAAACCGAATTCTTGGAATCATAGGTTGGGTATTATTATTTGCATTTGTCGCTTATAAAATTTGGCGGCATTTCGGGAAATGAAATACGAAATTTTACCGTGGCTCATTTTGTTCCTACCGCTGCTCGCGACGGCGGTGATAACGCTTTTCACCCTGCGCTACCGCACCACCAGCGCGCTCCTGTCCATCGGCGCCATTGTCACCGGCTTTATTCTCACGATTGTTTTCATAGCCAACAATGGCTGGACGCCAACGCCTTCCGAACTGACGGCCAACTGGCTGGCCATCGGCAATTTGAGCATTGATTTCGGGCTGAAGCTGGATGCGTTGAGCCTGATGATGATGCTCATCGTCACCGGCGTGGGCGGAGCGATCCACATTTATTCCTTCGGGTACATGCACGAAGACCGCGGGTTCTCGCGCTTTTTCGCCTGCATGAGCCTGTTCACGTTCTCGATGCTTGGCATCGTGCTGGCGAACAATTTCATCCAGCTCTTCATCTTCTGGGAACTCGTCGGCGTGTCCAGCTATTTGCTCATCGGTTTCTGGTTTGAAAAACCCAGCGCGGCGGACGCGGCGAAAAAAGCGTTCATTACCAACCGCCTTGGAGATTTCGGGTTCCTGCTGGGAATTTTGATAATCTGGGGGTTGTTGGGATCGCTTAACTTTACGGAATTACAGACTGACTTTCCTCTCAAACTGACTCACGCGGCCAAGATCCACCACTTGTCACCTGCGTTTGTTTCCTTGATGGGACTTTTGATTTTCTGCGGTGCGATGGGCAAGTCCGCGCAATTCCCGCTGCACGTGTGGCTGCCGGACGCCATGGAAGGCCCGACGCCAGTTAGCGCCTTGATTCACGCTGCGACGATGGTCGCTGCCGGTGTTTATATGCTCTGTCGAGTATTATTCCTGTTCAATGATAATGCTCTGCACGTCATCGCTTACATCGGCGGATTCACCGCGTTGCTCGCCGCGTTGATTGCCGTCCAGCAAAACGACATCAAGCGCATTCTCGCCTATTCGACGTTGTCACAGCTCGGTTACATGGTCATGGCCGTGGGCCTGGGCGGCCCGACACCCGCAATGTTTCATCTTACCACGCACGCATTTTTCAAGGCGTTGTTGTTCCTGGGCGCCGGCTCGGTCATCCATGCGCTGCGCGAGGAGCAGGACGTCTGGAAGATGGGCGGCCTGTGCAAAAAGATGGGCATCACGTTCTGGACCTTTCTGATAGGCACACTGGCTTTGAGCGGCGTGCCGCCGTTCAGCGGATTTTACTCGAAGGATTCCATCCTGGCCCAGGCGCTGGAACAGAAAAATTATCCGCTCTTCGTCCTCGGTGCGGTGGTGGCCGGCTTGACGACGTTCTACATGTTCCGGCTGTTCTATGTCGCGTTTGTTGGCAAACCCAGGACGGAGGCCGCCGGCCACGCCCACGAATCACCAACTGTCATGACCTGGCCTTTGATTGTTCTCGCGGTGTTCGCGTTCATCGGCGGGATTATTCCCATCAGCGGGATTTACACGGCACAATTCACGGGTGAAACCTCCGGCTTATCGCTGGTTCAGAGAATCATTGAACCGTTGCATGCGCCCATTCCCATGTTTGCCGGTCTGGCTGCCGTGGCCATCGGTTGGTTTATCGCGCGGGCGTTGTATCAGAACGCAGCAAACGATCCGCTGCCCGCCAAACTCGGCGGTTTGGCCACCGCGATGAAGAACCGGTTTTACTTTGACGAAATTTACCAGGCCACCTTCATCCGCGCGCATGATTTCATCGCCGCGGTGGCGGATTTTATTGACCGGTGGGTGGTGGATTGGGGCGGCATCGGCTTGATTCGCGGCGGCACGGATTTTTCCGGCCGCGCGCTGCGCCTCATGCAAACCGGCAATCTCCAGACCTATGCCTTTCTGTTTGCATTGGGCGTGGCTGTGGTGCTGTGGTTCGTACTGGGAAAATGAGAATGAATAAATTTAACCGCAGAGGCGCAGAGGCGCAAAGCCGAGGAAGAAATATTCTTTCTCCGCGTCTCTGCGTCTCTGCGGTGAAACGATAAAAATGTCCATTCTGACTTACATTTTCGGCTGGCCGTTGGTGGCGGCATTGGCACTGGTGTTCGTGCCGCGCAATTACCGCGTCATCATCCGTGGCGTCGCTTTGCTCGCCACGTTCATCCCGATGCTGCTGGCGGTGAAAATGTTCTGCCAGTTTGTCACCGGCCATGCGGGCTATCAGTTCGAACAGCAAATCCCGTGGGTCGAATCGCTTGGTATCAGTTATCACGTCGGCGTGGACGGCTTGAACGTGGGGTTGATTTTGATGGGCGCAATCGTGGCCTTTGCGGCGGCGTGTTGCTCGTTTGAAATCCAGTCGCGCGAAAAGGAGTTTTACATTCTGCTGCTGGTGATGACCGGCGGCATCCTGGGCGCGTTTGCGTCGCTCGATTTGTTCTTCTTTTATTTCCTGCATGAACTCGCGCTGGTGCCGACGTTCATCATGATTGGCGTCTGGGGCCGCGGTGAACGGAAGAATTACGCGACGTTCCAGATCACGCTTTACCTGAGCATCGGAGCGCTCATCGCGCTCATCGGTCTCATTGCGCTTTACGTGCAATCCGGCGCAAACACGTTCGACATTCCGAAACTCACCGAATACGTCCGGGTGCATCCGCTGGCGGCGCACTCGCAGAACTTCATCTTCCCGCTGCTGCTGTTTGGTTTTGGCATTCTGGTTTCGCTCTGGCCGTTTCACACCTGGGCGCCGCTGGGCTATGGCTCCGCGCCATCGCCGACGGCCATGCTGCACGCGGGCGTGTTGAAAAAATTTGGACTGTACGGTTTGATCCGTATCGCGCTGCCGTTGCTGCCGCAGGCGGCGCAACACTGGATGCAAATTCTCGCCTGGCTCTGTCTCGGCAATATCTTATACGTCGGCTGGGTGGCGATGCGGCAGCGCAACCTGAACCTGCTCATCGGCAATTCGAGCGTGGCGCACATGGGCTTTATTTTTCTTGGCATCGCGAGCCTGAACCTCATCGGCGTGACGGGCGCGGTGGTCATCATGATTGCGCATGGATTCCTCGCGGCGCTGACGTTCGGCTTGAGCGGCTACATTTATCGGCAGACCGGCACGCTGGAGATGGACGAACTCGGCGGGCTGGCGCGCAAGCTGCCGTTCATCGGCACGGCGTTGTTGATGGCGGCGCTGGCCGGCTGCGGTCTGCCGGGCTTCGCGAATTTCGTCGGTGAAGTCACGGTGTTCTTCGGCGCGTGGAAGGCGTTCCCACTCGTGACCAGCCTTGCGATTTGGGGCGCATTGATGATTGGCGCGCTTTACATGCTGCGTGCAATGCGAAACGTTTTGCACGGCCCGATGCCGGAGAAGTGGTCGGGCATTTCCGACGCGACGAGTGTCTGGCGCAAACTGCCTTACGCGCTGTTGCTGGCCAGCCTGCTGATATTCGGCTGCTTCCCGCGTATGCTCACGGAAAAAATCACGCCGGATGCGGAAAGGATTGTGAAGTTGAGCGCAACGAAGGTGAGTGAGAGCGCCAATCAACAAGTGACTAATGGTTATGACGTCCGCCCTCACCCCGGCCCTCTCCCCCAGGAGAGGGAGAATCATTCGCCGTCGCTTGGCAAATCAGGTGACGGAGATTTGCCGCGCGGCTTGCGAGTTAAAGAGAGCGGACAGACGTTGTTCCCTCTCCCCGGGGGAAAGGGTCAGGGTGAGGGCGGGCGTGGTATCGCCATACAGAAAAGTCAAAGCTTCCTTGCGTCGGCGGCTGCAGAAACAAAATGAACCTTTCTTTGATCAGTCTGGAAATCTGGGTGGTCGGCCTTGGCCTCGTGCTGATGTTCGCGGATTTTTGGATGCCCGCCGAGCGCCGGCGCCTGCTGGGCTACGCGGCAGCGGCGGCGCTGGCGGTGTTGCTGGTCCTGAACTTGGGCAATTGCGCCACCGGCACCGCTTTCAGTGGTATGTTCGTCGAAGACGGTCTGGCCGTGTTTTTCAAGTGCCTTTTTATCATCGCCGCCATTCTCGTGCTGTTCATGTCGGCGGAATTCTCCGACCGCATCGCGTCAGGCATTTCAGAATATTATTCGCTGATCGTCTTTGCGCTATCGGGAATGTTGTTTGCCGCGTCGGCAAACAACTTCGCGATGCTGTTCGTCTCCATTGAACTGATCACCGTCACGTTTTACGTGCTCACGAGCTTTCAGCGCAACCGGCTCGTGTCGCTCGAAGCGGGCGTGAAATACCTGATTCTGGGCGCGTTGTCGTCGGCCTTCATGGTTTATGGCATCGCGCTGGTGTGGGGGACAACCGGCAAGCTCAACTTCAACGAGTTGGCATTGGTCGCAGATCAATTTGCCGGGAATAAAATCTTCCTGCTCGGCATGGTGCTGGTGTTCGTCGGCCTGGGATTCAAAATCGCCGCCTTTCCATTCCAGATCTGGGTGCCGGACGTCTATCAAGGTGCGCCGACGCCGACGACGGCGTTTCTGGCCGTCGGTTCCAAGGCCGCCGGGTTCGTTTTACTGCTGCGCGTTTTGTTCGCGGCGATTCCCGGCGCATCGGTGCATTGGGCGAACCCGTTGATCATCATCTCCGGCATCACAATTCTTTACGGCAACCTGTGCGCGCTGCCGCAACGCAACCTGAAGCGGCTGCTGGGTTATTCGAGCATCGCGCACGCGGGTTATCTGCTGCTGGGCGTGGCGGCGCTGAGCGCGGGCGGCCAGGCGGCGGTTCTTTATTACCTGAGCGGCTATCTCTTCACGGTGCTGGGGGCGTTCATGGTGATTTGCCTCGTGATGCGGCAGCTGGAAAACGAGGACATTTCCGCGCTGGCCGGATTGCATCGGCGTTCGCCGTTGCTGGCCACGACGCTGACGCTGGCGATGGTGTCGCTGGCGGGCATTCCGCCGCTGGCCGGCTTCTTCGGGAAATTTTTGCTGCTGAAAGCCGTCCTGGAACAAGGCGCGGCCAATCCGGGCTACTATTGCCTCGCGTTCACGGCGCTGGCGGGTGTGGTGATCTCGCTCTACTACTATGGCGGCGTCATCCGCGCGATTTACTGGAGCCAGGACGCCCCGGCGGATTTGACGCCGATTTTACTATCCGGGCCGGCCAGATTCACGCTGGTGATTTGCATGGCCGGCATGTTCTGGATCGGGCTGTTTCCAAACACGATGCTCAACCTCGCCACGGAAGCGGTGAAAGTGTTGAAATAGAGAATCCCCCCGTCTGATCGCCCCGGCGGGTAATTGTCCACTTCCTGGTTGAACGGATTGAACATGAACTCCAAAGTTGACAGCGGTGGCAAGGGGATGGGGTGATGATGGAGTGCGCCCGTCTTCGGGCGCAGCAACTGGCTCCCTTCAAGCCGCGGAACATTTTCCAACCGCCGGCTTCACGCGTATTGCTGCGGCCGGGACGGCCGCACTCCGCCAACGCAGAAATTCAACTTCGGAGTTCGGATCGAACTACGGCCACGATTCATGGCCGACCGACAACACCTGCAATTGACAGGAATAGTTTTCGGCATTGGCATCCGGAAAGGCTGAAACGCCCGGATGCCAGCCGGCGATTGTTGTCCAGGCCCGCGGACTGGGTCCTTTGCCAAATTTCAATTCGCCGTTCAATTCCGCCCGTGAACCCGGCTTAAACCAGTGAATCGCCGGCTTCCCGGCGATGGCGGTTCGGGAGGCAGACGAAGTGGCAAACGGTTGCCAGGCGGCAGCCGTGCTGGCAGCGAACAACGCGATCAATATTAATGTTCTTCGATATTTCATGAAGTAACCTCGACCCAACCCCCGCGCCATGTCAAGTGCCACGACCGGTGCGGCGCCACCGCCCGGAACAACGGGCCTCCCATCTGCGTGCGCGCCTACACCACCCGCATCTGGACGGCGTCCACGATTTGTTCGCCGACGAGGATGGAGCCGACGATGACCGCGGTGGCGCCGGATTTCAAGCGGCCCTGTTTCACGAGGTTTTTCAGCGCCGATTCGATGGTGTTTTCCGGGTTGATGAGGTCAAAGGAGACGACGAACGGAGTCACGCCCCAGCTCAGGGTCAGGCCGCCAGCCGCTTCATTGTTTGGGCAAAGCGCGTAAATTTTTGAGTGGCGCGGCCGGAGCCAGCCGACGTAGCGCGCCATGGTGCCGGTGCGCGTAATCACCAGAATGGCCTCGGCCCGGAGTTCATTGGCCATGACCACGGCGCTTTTGACCAGTTTCTGGCGCGACGTGGTCAGGTCGGCGTGTTCGAAAAAGTTCGCGCCCCCGCTGCGTTCGATGCGCGTGGCGATGCGGTCAAAAACCTCGATGCATTTGAGCGGATATTTGCCAACAGTGGTTTCGCCGCTGAGCATGATGGCGTCGGCCTGTTCGTACACGGCGTTGGCGACATCCGTGACCTCGGCGCGCGTGGGCATGGGCGATTCAATCATGCTTTCGAGCATGTGGGTGGCGACGATGACGGGTTTGCCGACCCGCAGGCACGTTTTGACAATGCGGCGCTGGACGATGGGCAGTTCCTCATACGGGATTTCGATGCCGAGGTCGCCGCGCGCGACCATGATGGCATCGGCTTCCTGCACGATGGGTTCCAGGTTGGCGACGGCCTGCTGGTCTTCGATCTTGGCGATGACCAGCGGGTGGAAACTGTTTGGTTCAAATAATTCCCGCAATTGGAGCAAATCACGGGCTTCGCGGACAAACGAAAGAGCGATCAGATCCACCCCGACCTCGAGGCCGAGCCGGACGTCCTTGATGTCCTTGGCAGTGAGCGCGGGCAGGCTGACCTTGACGCCGGGCAGGTTGATGTGGCGGCGGCTGCCCAGTTTGCCGGCCGTGAGCACCCGGCATTCGACCCGGTTGCCGTCCTTGGCGAGCACTTTCATTTCGATGTTCCCGTTGTCAATGAGCACCACGTCGCCGACGTTGATGTCGTTGACGAAATTGGCATAGTTCACGTCCACGGAACGTTCCTCCTCGCTGCGTTCGCCGCGGACGGTGAGGGTGAATTTCTGGCCGGGCTTCAAATCAAGCGGCGAAGCGATGTCCCCGGTGCGGATGGCCGGGCCCTGCGTGTCCATCATGATGCCGATGTGGATTTGCCGGGCGGCGGCAGCGGCGCGGATGTCCTTGACGATGCGGCGGACCCAATCGTGCGGGGCGTGGGACATGTTGAGGCGGACGACGTTCACCCCGGCATCCATGAGCCGGGCGAGCATTTCCGCGGACTCGGTGGCCGGGCCGAGGGTGGCGATGATTTTCGTTTTGCGCCGGGTGTTCAATTCCATGGGCGGTAGAATAATTGCGAATGCGGGGAGTAAAAAGGATTTATTCGGGCGGGAGAAAGATTTGAAATGGACTTGCCATTTTGCGGCCGGGACGCCATATTGCACTTCAAATTCGAGACTAATTTTATGGCTGATGTTGCAAATCGTTATCCCGAAAGTGTCCCGGGCAAATACTACGTGGACAACCAGTGCATTGACTGCGACCTGTGCCGCGAGACGGCGCCGGACAATTTCAAACGCAACGACGACGGCGGATACTCGTTTGTCTTCAAGCAACCGGCAACGC
>JBEKSU010000008.1:0-33068 GCA_049516755.1 Verrucomicrobiota bacterium
TACCTCGGCGCCTTGCTGGCCTATCTGCGCTGGGCGCAAGACGTGGCGGGTGACCAGCCTTCACCACGCTCCGGCACGGCAGGCAAGTATCAAGTGACACCAACGGATTCCATCCGGTCACGGGTCACGGGTCGCGTGCCGTTTTTTTACGGTCTGGCTTTCATCCTGTTTCTTTGTGCGTTGCTGTCCAAAACGACGACTTTTTCGCTGCCGGCGGCCATTTTGTTGATTGGCTGGTGGAAACGCGGACAAATCCGGTGGCGGGCAGATGTGCTGCCGACGCTGCCTTTCTTCATCCTGGCCCTTGGTCTTTGCGCCATAACCGCCTGGCTGGAGGAACACTATCTCTGCGCGCGAGAGTCGGATTTTGCCCTGACATTCCCGCAACGCTGCCTGATTGCCGGCCGGGCGTTCTGGTTTTACCTTGGCAACCTGTTCTGGCCGGCGAACCTCTGTTTCATTTACCCGCGCTGGCAGCCCAACCCCGGATCAGTGCGGCAATGGCTCTATCCCGCAGCCGCCATCGGCGCCCTTTTCACGCTCTGGCTGGCCCGGGGGCGCATTGGGCGCGGGCCGGTAACCGCACTGTTCTTTTATGTGGGGACATTGTTTCCGGTGCTGGGATTTATGAATGCGTATGGCATGCGCTTTTCATTTGTGTGGGACCACTGGGTTTATCTGTCGGCTCTCGGGATCATCGCACTGGTGGCGGCACTGGTGGTGCGAGCGGCTGAATCTCTGCGTACGCCGGCGGTGGTTTATGGGTTTGCCACCATCGTGCTGCCGGGGTTCGCCTTCCTGACCTGGCAGCAGGCGGGGATGTACACAGACATGGAAACCCTCTGGCGCAACACGCTGGTCAAAAACCCGGATTGCTGGATGGCCCACAACAATCTGGGTCTTTTACTCAGCAACCAAGGGCGCATTGAAGAGGCAATGGAACATTACCAGAAGGCCATCCAGATCAATCCAAATTACTCCGACGCGCTGAACAGTCTGGGTATCGCCCTCGCAGCCAAGGGCTGGTTTGATGAAGCGATCGAGAACTTTCGCAAGACCATCCAGATTGATCCGAACGACTTCAAGGCGCTCAACAACCTGGGGATTGCCCTTGCCAACAAAGGCCGGTTTGATGAAGCGATGGAGAACTATTACAAAGCCATCCAGATCAATCCGAATTACGCCGAAGCGCAGAACAATCTGGGCACCGCCCTCGCCGCCAAGGGCCGGTTTGACGAAGCGATGGAGCAATTTCGCAAGGCCATCCAGATCAATCCGAATTACGCCAAAGCGCAGAACAACCTGGGTGTCGCCCTCGCCAACATGGGCCGGCCTGTTGAAGCGATGGAGCAATTTCGCAAGGCCATCCAGATCAATCCGAATTACACCGAAGCGATCAACAACCTGGCGCGGCTGGCTGGCCAATCCCGATGACGAGCTTCGCCATGAGGCCGAAGCGGTCCATCAGTTCCGCTGAACATCGGCAGAATGGATCAAGGCCGCTTCCCCTTTCCTGCCAGCCGGTAGGGGTGAATTCTTCTCCCCGTCAGCCGGCATCGCGAAAAGTGCTGGCATCCCAAGCTTCATGCCCAAAGCGGGATTGACACCACATTGTAGCACTGGTGGCATTGACCTCCATTAGCCGTTCTGGTAATTTCCCGTCCATCAGCGCCATGAACACCGCGCTAAACCAACATGTGCTTGTGTTGAACCGGTTGTGGCAGGCGGTCAACGTCTGCACCGCCCGCCGTGCGCTCACGTTGTTGTTTCAAGGCCAGGCACAGGTGGTGGTCAATGCCGAGGACGGTTCGTTTCACACCTTCGATTTTCAGGAATGGCGCAACATTTCCCAAAACGCACCGCAGGAGGAATCCGTCCGCACCATTGCCTTTCGCATTCGCGTGCCGCGAATCATTCTGTTGTTCGTCTACGACCGGCTGCCCAAGAAGGAGGTAAAGTTCACGCGCCACAACATTTTCGAGCGCGACAAGAACACCTGCCAATATTGCGGACGCGTGTTTGACCGGAAGGATTTGAACCTGGACCACGTCATTCCGCGCGACCGCGGGGGACCGACGACGTGGGAAAACATTGTCTGTTCCTGCATCGAATGCAATACGCAGAAAGCCAACCGCAAACCGCAGGAAGCTGGCATGCACCTCGTCCGCAAACCCAAGCGTCCGAAATGGCGTCCGTTTGTGCAGATCAATTTCAGCCTGCACCGGCACGACAGTTGGAAGCATTTCATTGACCTGGCCTATTGGAACGTCGAACTGGGCGAGGATGTGGAATAGCAGCAGAGGGACTCCGCTGTAACGAGAGCGGGCATCCGGCAGCGTAAGACGAGCGTGAACGCCTAGGGTGCGGCGGGAATAATCTTTTCCACCGCTTCATGATACGGCTGGTGGGCGCGATACAAAGCTAGCAGTTTCTGGTTCTTTTCAAGTGAATCCTTTTCGCCCGCCGCCGAGGCCAGCGCGCAGGCCTGCTGCGCCGCCGCAATTGCATCTTCAAACCGTCCCGCCTCGGCGTAGGCTGCCGCCAACGTGCCGACGAAGATGGTCACATCATGGTGTGTCAGTTCGCAAGCATGCTCGGCATACTTGACGGCTTGAACTCCATCCCGGATGTGACCATCCGGACAGGTCGCCAGCAGCCAGGCCAGATTGTTCAGGACCTCCAGGAAGTCGGGGTTGATTTGCAGGGCTTTTTGGAACTGGGCGATCGCTTCATCCACACTGCCCTTTTGGAGCAGGGCACCGCCGAGATTGTAGTGGACTTGCGCGCTGTCGGGTTTGGTTTGCAGTGCCATTTGGTAATGAGTGATCGCTTCGTCCGCGCTGCCCTTTTGGAGCAGGGCATTGCCAAGGTTGTTGTGGACTTCCGCATAGTCGGGGTGGATTTGCAGCGCCTTTTGGTAATGGGCAATTGCTTCGTCCAACATGTCCTTTTGGACCAGAATGTTGGCGAGGTTGTTGTGGGCCTGCGCAAAGCCGGGCCTGATTTGCAGCGCCTTTTCGAAATGGGCGACCGCTTCGTCCACATTGCCCTTTTGGAGCAGAGCCGCGCCGAGATTGTTGTGGGCAGCCGCGTTGTCAGACGTGCAGGCGAGTGCGTGCCGGAAAAGAGTTTCACTGTCCTCCCAATACCCGAGCTGTTGCCGCGTCAATCCGGCGCACAGGATCATCGCCACACTGCCCGCCGCCGACAATGCCAACACTTGATGCCGCCAGCCGCGGGTCAGCCCGTACGCGCCCCAGATGACCAGAATCAGCACCCCAAGCGACGGAATATAACCATGCCGATCCGCCATTGCCTGTTCACCCGTCTGCACCAGTCCGATCATCGGCACCAGCATGCCGCCATACCACAACCAACCCATCAGCATAAACGGATATCGCCCTCGCAGCACAATCAACACCGCCGTAATACCCAACAGCAACCCTCCCGCCAACACCACCTTTCCCGCCGGCCAATAACCGGGGTGCGGATAAAATACCGCCAGATCCACCGGCCAGAACAGCTTCCCCAGATAGCGACAATACGATATCAGCGCGTTCCCGGCTCGTGCGCCAAGGGGTATGGTTTCACCCGTCGCCAAAGAACCGGTCTGCTTCTGCACCACGAAGGTCACAACACTCGTCACCGCCGCCAACCCGAAATACGGCAGCTTCTCAAACAGTAAACGGAGTGGTGGAGTGATGGAGCCGCCTTCGCTTCGCTCCCGTCTTCGCTCCGTACGCGGCTGGTCGGCGCGCCAGGGTGTTGCTCCTCCTTCGCCGAGGCCACGGAGGACAAGGAATTGAGGGTTGAGGGTGACGTCAAGCCGGGGCTTGAAACTGAAAACTTGAAACTTGAAACTCTCTGTAATGGCCAGTAATCCAGCAGCAACAGCACGAAGGGCAGCGTTACCAACGTCGGCTTGCTCATCAGGCCCAGCGCGAAAAACACCAGCGCCAGACCGTAGAAAACTTTGGACGCTTGCTCACGCGCCGGCGGAGTTGGACTTTGGACGCCTGCTCGCGCCCCAGCGGAGTTGAACTTCTCCACGTACCGCGCATACGCCAGCAGCGTGAGCAGGAAGAAGAACGTGCCCAACACGTCCTTCCGCTCCGACACCCACGCCACTGATTCCACATGCAACGGGTGAACTGCGAACAATGCCGCCACCAGCACACTTCGCCACATCGCTCCCGTCAGACGGCGCAGCAACAGGAAGACCAGCGCTGCATTGAGAGCGTGTAGCAGCACGTTCGTCAAATGATGTCCCCACGGCTTCAATCCAAACAGTTGACAATCCAACATGTGCGACAACACCGTCAAGGGATCCCAATTGGAGGACACCGGAGTCAAGAAAGCCCATTCCATCCCCGCCCAGCTCAATCCGCCCTGAACCTGGTAATTCGCCGTGACATAGTCCGGATCATCGAAGTTCACGAAGTCACATCTCGTTGCCGGCCAGTAAACGGCCAGCGTCACCAGCGCCACCACTGCCGCCAGCAGCCACACCCGAACACGTGACGGAGCCACGACCGGGACAAATGCACCCGTCGGTTCGGGGTTGGATTTCGTCTCTGCCCTTTGCATGGAACTGCCACAAATTATCAGGAATGCGGGAACGTTAGCACGCCCATTTTGTTTTTTCATTTCCTGCGCGCGAGCGAGATTGTTGCGGGCTTCGGCGAAATCGTGTTTCAGCCGGATGGCTTCCTGAAATTGGTTGATGGCCTCGTCGATTTGGCCTTTCATGCCAAAGGCGATGCCGAGGTTGTTGTAAAAACCCGCGAAACCGGGTTTCAGGCGGATGGCTTCCTGGTAATGGCTGATCGCCTCGTCGATTCGGCCCATCTTGTTGAGGGCGACGCCAAGGTTGTTTTGAGCCTCGGCGTCATCCGGTGTCAGGCGGATGGTTTCCTGAAATTGACTGATCGCCTCGCCGGTCCGGCCTTCCCGGTCGAGGGCGATACCGAGATTGTTGTGCGCGAGGTAATTGTTTTCAGTGACGGCGAGTGCATGCCGAAAGAGGGTTTCATTGTCCTGCCAATGCCCGAGTTGTAGCCGGGTCAATCCAAAACATAGAACGATCGCCAGGCCACCCGCCACCGACAGGACCAGCGCATGATATCGCCAGCGGCAGGCCAGTTCGTACACGCCCCAGATGACCAGAATCAGCACCCCGAGCGATGGAATATAAGTGTACCGATCCGCCATCGCCTGATCCCCCACTTGCACCAATCCGATCACCGGCACCAGCGTCCCGCAATACCACAGCCAACCCATCAGCTTAAACGGATATCGTCCCCGCAGCACAATAAACAGCACCGTAATGCCCAACAACAACCCTCCCGCCAGGAGCACTTGCGCCACCGGCCAATGTCCGCGGAGAGGATAGAAAACCGCCAGGTCCGCCGGCCAGGACAGCTTCCCCAGGTACCGGCAATACGAAACCAGCGCGTTCCCGACGCGCGCGCCCAAGGGCAGGCTTTGAAACATCTTCATCGCGCCGCTGTGCTGCTGGACCACGAAGGTTACGATGCTGGCCACCGCCGCCAACCCGAAGAACGGCAGCTTTTCCAGCAGTAAACGGAGCAGTGGAGTGATGAAGCGATGGAGTGATGGAGTAAGACGTGAATCAGAACCTGTCACCCGCCACCCGTCACATGTCACCCTTTTGAGCGGCCAATAATCCAGCAGCAACAGCACGAACGGCAGTGTCACCACCATCGGCTTGCTCATCAGCCCGAGAGCAAACAATACGACTGCCAGACTGTAGAACACCTTGGACTGTGGGCTGTGGACTGTGGACTTTGAACTGTTGACTTTGGACTTCTCCACATACCGCGCATACGCCCGCAACGTCAGGAGAAAGAAGAACGTGCTCAACACGTCCTTCCGCTCCGCCACCCACGCCACCGATTCCACATGCAACGGGTGCAGCCCAAACAGCGCCGCCACCAGTACGCTCCGCCACATCGCTCCCGTCAGACGGACAAGCAACAAGAAAACCAGAACGGTGTTGACCACATGCAGCAGCACGCTGGTCAGGTGATGGCCCCAGGGCTTCAACCCAAACAGTTGACGATCCAACATGTGCGACAACATCGTCAATGGATGCCAATTGGAGGCCACGGGATTGGAGAAAGCCCATTTCACGTCTGCCAGGGTCAGTCCATTTTGGACATGGACGTTCATGGTGACGTAGAGTTTGTCGTCGTAAACAAAGTCATGGCGCATGGCCGGCCAGTACAGGGCCAGCGTCACCACCGCCAGCAACGCCGACAGCAACCACACTGGAATACGCAACCGGGCCATGACCGGGGCGGATGTCCGCGTCGGTTCGGGGTTGGATTTCATTTCAAGACGGCGCATGGGTCTGCCCCAAATTATCAGGAGAGCGGGAATTTTAGCACTCCCATTTTGCGGCTGGAGCTGCGGCCGGACCCATGAGAACGCACCCGGCAAATGCTTCAAATCAGTTTGGCCATTGACGAGACCAAGCCTGCCAAACATTCTTTTTGTCCTATGTTGCACAGCGAATTGGTTCCCGCCGCCGAAAGGAATTCGCGGCGATTAATGGTGATATTGCACGGGTTGGGCGACAGTGCGGATGGCTGGCGATGGTTCCCGGAGGTGATGAACCTGCCGTGGCTGAATTATCTGCTCGTCAACGCGCCGGACGACTACTACGGCGGCTACTCATGGTTCGATCTGGATGACCTGGCTCCCGGCGTCCAACGCAGCCGGAAATTATTGTTCGAACTGCTCGACGATTTGTGCGCCAAGGGGTTTCCAGCGGAACAAATCGTCCTCGGCGGTTTTTCGCAGGGCTGTCTGATGGCCATCGAAACCGGGCTGCATTATCCACACCGGCTGGCGGGCATCGTCGGCATCAGCGGCTGGATTTATGAGGCGGAAAAACTGGCGTCGGAACTCTCACCCGTCGCGCGTCAGCAGCGCCTGCTCATGACCCACGGCACGAGCGACCCCATGGTTCCGATCGACAAGGTGCGCCGGCAGATTCCGTTGCTCAAGACCGCCGGCCTGCATCTGGAATGGCACGAATTCATGAAGGGGCACACCGTCGCCGGCGAAGAGGAAATTGCCGTGATCCGAAATTTTGTGCGCGCCGGTTTCATGGATGATTAAGGGCTGTCGTCGAGTCGGGTCGATGTCAGAAAAACAGCCGTTCTGGCCCAATGGTTTGCTAAAATAAAACCAATCGGCTTGACAGTGGGTGTGGTTGCGCTAATCCATGATTCCAACCAGGAGACGTTATGGCATCAAAATCAATTACGAGTCGTAATTTTAAGTTTGGTGGTGACGTTTACCACATCACGGTACGTTCCTACGACGAAGACCTTGGCCACGTCACGGCGGATTGGTGGCGGGCGTCTGACCGGAAGGAAGGCAGGCTCGGCTACGGCGTTGTGTCATCCGACGTGGCCATAAGGCTGGCAGAACAGGCGATCTGTAATCCCACGCCGCCGTCCGCCTCAGAGTCACCATATCATCGCCGCACCTTCAGGCCACCGCCACCGTAAAAGAAAACGCGCCGGTTATCCGGACGTTGTGGGGAAATAACCGGCGCGCTCGTGTCGCCGCGAAGGGACACGGAGTCCCGCGGTGCGGGAGGGAAGAACCCGTCATTTGCGATTTACGAATCATTCGGCGACCTGGCAAATCGCGTCAATCGTATATCGTAAATCGAAAATGATAATCAGACCTTCACTTCGCGGCTGGCGCCGGGAATCCAGATTTGCTCCGGTCGCGGCTCACCCGCGGCCTCCCAATCCATCGCGCGCTCCACGATGTCGCGCATTTGGGCGAACCACCAGCCGGCGCGGGCGATGCGCCCCTCACGCCGCGTCGCATCCGCAAGCGGGCGGATGCCGTTGAATCCGAGCTCCAGTTGATTGTCAGTCGCGTTTGTCATATTGAACCTTTCTTTACGCGACATTCTCGCAGAGGAGGTTGGACATCTGCTGTCCAAGCCCGAATTACTAGAAACAGGCGAATCTATCGCAAAAGTGTCTTGATAGTGGACACTTTTGCCTCATTGTCTTGCATATCCCATTCACAATTCTGAAATATTATTAAGGCGCTATTAATATATTGCAGGCAAATTGCAGTCGGCTTCGATACAGCATGCGTCGGCTTCGATAGCAGTTTCAGTTAACATTGGAACCGTTGGCTGTGTGGCCCCAGGAAAGCGGTGGAGGGCTACCGCAGTCCAAGACGCTGCGCGCGGCACCACGATTTCCAAAGACGCGGAGCGTCCTGGACTGCTCCAGCCCTCTGGAGCTTTTCCACAAGCTGACTTTGCGCCCGAAGCGCAGGGTGCCAATATCAAAATGAACTGCCCTATTTATCGACGAAAGTTATTGCTGAATCGAAATTTTATCGCCCGGTTGCAGCAGCACGACGTGGCCGCCGAGCAAATCGCGCGGATTGACGCTGATGACTTCGCTTTGGCGGGTGATGGTGATGATTTTCGGGTTGCGGTTACCGGTGTAATCGGCCGTCACGATGGCCTGCGCCAGGGTCAATCCCTCGACCCACGGGACGTTGGGATGTTGTACCGGACCGACGATGACCACGCCCTGCCCCTGCGCCGCGATGCCGGCGAGCGCGGCCTGTTGGCCGGCGAGATAAGCCGCCCGCGCCTGGGCATTGGCCTGCGACCGGGTAACGCAGCCGGCGGCTACCCACGCCAGAAGCAATCCACCAGATAATAATTTTATGAGCAATGGCGACGCAGCGATTTTCATATGGCAGTTGATATTGTCATTCATGCACAAGTTCATACGGAAATCTGTCAGATATTTTGTCTGCCTGTAAAGCGTCAGGGGACTGGCGCACTCCAGGGCGCTTCGCGTATTTCAAGCATCATCGCGTGGCGCGCAACGTATTGGACTGCGGCGGCCCTCCGCCGCTTTTCCCAGCATGTCAAACGGTGCCAATTTAACGGCAACTCCGTCATCATTCCTGCCGGCAGACGGCTAAAGAGCATTTTTCCACGCCGCGACCGCGGATTTGATTTCCGCCGCGCAGGCCGCCCGTGGTTTTACAAATCGCGGCGTGAACCACGGAAACAGACCGACCAGATCCAGCGTCACCAAAATCTGCCCGTCGCAATCGTCGCCGCTGCCAATGCCGATGGTGGGGATGGGAATGCGCGCCGTAATTTCCTTTGCGACCGGCGGCGTCACGAGTTCGAGCACAATCGCAAACGCGCCGGCGTTGGCCAGCTCCTGCGCGTCTTCGAGCAACGCCTGATGCTCCGGCTCGTTCCTGCCTTTGATGTGGTAGCCGCGTTCCTCCAGCACGTGTTGCGGCAACATGCCCAGATGCCCGCAAAACGGAATCCCGGCAGCCACAATCGCGCGCACCGGCTCGATGATTCCTCGTCCGCCTTCGGCCTTCACAAATTCCGCGCCCGCGGCGACCAGCTTTTTTGCATTCTCCACCGCCATCGCTGCGGTTTCGTAACTGCGGAACGGCAGGTCCGCGCCCAGCAACGCGCGCGGTCCGGCGCGGGCGGCGGCGCGAACGTGATGCTCCATCTCGGCCATCGTCACGTGCGTGGTGTCGGGATAACCGAGCACGACCATGCCCAGTGAATCGCCGACGAGAATCAGCGGAATGCCTGCTTCGTCGAGCAGTTTCGCCATCGGAAAATCGTAGGCCGTGAGCGCGGCAATCTTTTCGCCGCGCGCTTTCATGGCGCGGATGGCTTCAACGGTGATTTTGTGAGAATTCATGTGGTTTACAGGCCGGGTCGGCGCGCTGCGCCGACCGGACGCCGCAGCGCGGCTTCCCTACCCGATAAAACTCGTGATCAGTTCCTCCGGCGTCGTTATGGCGGTGCCGATTTTGCCGACGACGATGCCCGCCGCGTGGTTGGAAAGAATCGCCGCTTCGACCGGCGACGCCCCCGCCGCGATGGCCAGGGTGAACGTGGCGATGACCGTGTCGCCCGCGCCGGAAACGTCGTACACCTCCTGCGCGACAGTGGGAATATGAAACGGTTTTTGGCCGCGCTGACAGAGCAGCATGCCGAGTTCGCCCAGCGTGATCAACAGCACGGCCGGGCGAAGTTCGTTGAGCAGGCGTTCGGCAACAAGCATGAGATTTTTATCGCCCAGCGGGTCCGCGTGGCGCGTTTCATCCGGCAGATTGGCCAGTTCGAAGGCCTCCTTGCGATTCGGCGTGATGAGCGAGAGGCAGCTCAAGTTCAAATGATGCACCGGCTTGGGATCGAAGCTGAGCCAGATGCCGCGCTCGCGGCAAAGCGATTTGATCTCGTTCAACAACGGCTGCGTCACAACGCCCTTGCCGTAATCGCCCACGATGAGGGCGGTGGCATTCGGAAGTTTTGATTTGAGCCCGGCCAGCAGACGACCGGCCAGTCTTCCATCCAGACCATCGCGCGTTTCGCGGTCGATGCGCACCATCTGCTGTTTGTGCGCCACGACGCGGGTTTTGACACTGGTATGCCGCGCGGCATGCGTCACCAAGCCGTTGCAACCGATTTTCTGTTCGTTTAACAACGCTTTCAACCGGCGGCCGGCGTCGTCGCTGCCAATCGCGCCAAAAACCTCCGTCGGGACGTTGAGCGCGGTCAGGTTGCGCGCGACATTGGCCGCGCCGCCGGGCATGAAGCTTTCGCGCTCAAAATCCACCACCGGCACCGGCGCTTCGGGCGAAATGCGCGACACACCGCCCCAGATGAACTGGTCGAGCATCACATCGCCCAGAACCAGCACCCGGGTTTTTGCCGCGGCCGCCAGGATTTGCCGCGCTCGTGAAACCGTCAGGATTTTTGCGCTCATTTAATTATTCAACCACGGATTAACATGGATTAACACGGATGAAAACACATTTTAACCGCAGATTGTGCAGATTCTCACAGAGCAAGATTCCCGATAGACGAATCTTTGTGAATCCGCGAAATCTGGGGACGCTTTGTCTGTGTTTAATCCGAGTTCAACCTGTGGCTCAAGAAAATCAATCCAAAAAAGCCGTCAACGGACTCGTTGCGCTGGCGGTTTCCTGCATCGCCCCGAGGCCGGCTTCATGCGCGGCGCGGCCGGCTTCAACGGCCATTTTGAAGGCGGCGGCCATGCGGTTCGGATCGCTCGACACCGCCACGGCGGTGTTGACCAGCACGGCGTCCGCGCCCATTTCCATCGCCTCCGCCGCGTGGCTGGGCGCGCCGAGACCGGCATCCACGACGACGGGCACCGTGGCCTGTTCGATGATAATGCGGATCTGGTCGCGCGTCTGGATGCCGCGATTTGAGCCAATGGGCGAGCCCAGCGGCATGACGGTGGCCACACCGGCATCCTGCAATCGCTTTGCCAGGACCGGGTCGGCGTTGATGTAAGGCAAAACAGTGAAGCCATCCTTCACCAGAATTTCGGCGGCTTTGAACGTCTCCACCGGGTCGGGCAGCAGATAGCGCGGATCGGGGTGGATTTCGAGTTTTACCCATTTCGGCAGGCCGGCGGCGGCGGCGAGGCGCGCGAGGCGCACGGCTTCGTCGGCATTCAACGCACCGCTGGTGTTGGGCAACAGCAGATATTTTTTGGGGTCGATGAATTCCAGAATGTTGGCGAACGGATCGCGCTGGCCGCTCAAATCGGCGCGGCGCAGGGCGACGGTGACCATTTCCGCGCCACTGGCGGCGAGGGCGTCGCGCATGGCTTCAGGCGCCGAAAATTTTCCGGTGCCCATGATAAGCCGCGACCGGAACTTCCGCCCGGCAATGACCAATGGCTGGCTGGCAGACGACATTACGGCTAATTTAAGAAATAACGCCGGTTTGTCGAGGCGAGATGCGGACAGTCGGTCGAAAAGCAAAACAATTTACTCGGGGCCGCCATGCTGGCGCAGCAATTCCGCCACGTTCTTGTGATCGGGAATTGCCCGGTGGCGAGGAATTGGCAAGCGCGGTTTAGGAACACACGGCATTGTCAAGCTCCGTAGGAGCGGAATCTTTGTAGAAACCACAATCAAAACAGTCTCAAGCCCCGTCAGGCGCGGCATATTCTGCTTCATCGCCGATAATCATTCGTTGTCGAATTTGAAAATGTACCGCCGGTCATAATCCACACCGAACTTTTCCAATAAGTCGATGTATTCATTGCGAAACGATTTCTTCGCATGGTGTTCTTGCTGGTTTTCAATGTAACGAATCACCGTGCCCAATTGCGAACGCGAATACGAAAATGCGCCAAATCCTTCCTGCCATGAAAATCTTCCGGCAACCCAACGATATTCGTTGATGTATTTTTGGAGTTCGTCGTTGTTTTCAGGCTTGATGAGATTTTGCCTGCCTTCGACGGCAAACACGACATGGATGTAAATTTGGGTGTAGGTGTTGGCCATGCCCGGAAGATGCCGCTCCTGACGGAGCTGGGAAATCTTTTTCGATGCGAGTGCTACAAATATGTCGCGCCGATGGCGCTTTGTCTTGGCTATTTTTTCGGCGGGGCTTCCGGATGGAGCATGCGCTGCAATGTCTGCAACAGCGTGACTCCGCTGAACGGCTTGGACAGACGGGCTTCAATCGGCACACCCAGGTCGGCGGGCAGGCTCGACTTGGATTGATATCCGGTCACGGCGATGACCCGGACCTGCGGGTTCATTCGCCGCAACACCCGGATGAATGCCGGGCCGTCCATGATCGGCATCGCCAGGTCCGTCACTACCACCTGCACGTCCTTCTGGTGCGTCACATATTGGGTTATGCCATCCGCACCTTCCGCCGCCTCGATGACACGATAGCCATTGCGCTCCAGAAGTTTCCGCGTCACCTGCCGCACGCTGCTTTCGTCGTCCACCACCAGCACCAGTTCCCCGCCGCCTTGAGGGAGGGGTTGATCCGCCTTGCTGGCCGGCGGGACTTCCGCCGCGTCGCTGGCGGGCAGGAAAGCCCTGAACTCCGTGCCGCGCCCGGGCTGGCTATGGACCTGAAGAAACCCGCCGTGACCCTGCACAATCCCCAGCACGGTGGACAAGCCCAGCCCCGTTCCCTTGCCCAGTTCCTTGGTGGTGAAAAAAGGATCGAAGATTTTGTCCAGATGTTCCGGCGCGATGCCCTGTCCGGTATCGGTCACACTCATGCACACGTAACGCCCTGCCCGCGCGCCGGGGGTCATCCGGGCGAACGACTCATCGAATTCGTGATTCTCCAGTTTGAGGGTGAGCGTGCCGCCTTCGGGCATGGCGTCGCGGGCGTTGACGCACAGATTCATCAGGACCTGGTGCAACTGGGTGGCGTCGCCGGTCACCAGCCAGATATCCGGCGGCGTCTCGCGCCGGGTGGTGATGTTCTTGTGAAAGGTTTCCCGGATGATGCCGGACATTTCGTTGACGAGGGCGCGGAGCTGCACGGGCACGCGCTCGCCTTCCATGCCCCGGCCAAAGGTGAGCAATTGTTTGATGATGTTGCTGCCGCGTTGGGCGTTGGTTTCAACCAGGTCCAGCATGTTTCGCAATTCCGGATCCTTCACGACGTCGCGGAGCATCCGCGGCACCATGAGCATGGGCGCGAGGATGTTGTTGAGGTCATGGGCGATGCCGCTGGCCAGCCGGCCCACGCTTTCCAGCCGCTGCGTGCGCAGCAGGTGTGTCTCCAGTTCCTTGCGCTCCGTGATATCCGTCCACGCGCCCACCACCTCCTGCGGCTGACCGGTGGCGCCGCGTACCAGCCGCAGCTCATCGTGAATCCACACCACTCCGCCATCCCGGCGAAGAAAGCGATACTCGTGGACGATGTGTTCGCGGGACAGGATGCGGTCGGCGTCGGTAATCACACGCGCGAGGTCTTCGGGGTGCACATGCGCGCTCCACCAATGCGGTTGCAAAGCCTCCTCGACGGTGTAGCCAAACAGGCGCCCAAGGTTGGGGCTCACCCAGGTCCGGCGCAAAGCCGGACCATCCATCTGAAACACTGAAGTGACGTTGGGGCTGGCCCCGAAGATCTGCCTCAGCCGCTCCTGACTGGTCCGCAACGCCTCCTCCGCCTGCTTGCGTTCGGTGATGTCCTGGACGGTCCCGAGCATCATGACGGCTTTGCCACCGGTTTTCCGTAAAACTTCGGCTTGTGCGTGAACAATCTTCTCTCTGCCGTCCGAAAACCGGAGACGATAATCCAAATCGTATTCTTTGAGACCATTCACGGCGTCAGCCAGTGCCTGGCCCACGCGCTCCCGATCTTCGGGATGAATCATTTCCACGAACTTCTTTCGGTGTTCCTTAAGCTTCTCGGGAGCCTGTTCGAAAATATGGAAGGTTTCGTCGGACCAGCGCGCGGTGTCGTTTTGAATGTCCCACTGCCAGGACCCGACATGGGCAATTCGCTGGGCAGCGGTCAGACTTGCTTCACTATCGCGCACCGTCTTCTCGGCCTGTTTGCGTTCGGAGATGTCACGGAAATACCATACCCGGCCATGGTACTTCCCGCCTTCGCCGAGCATCGGGGCCGAATAACGGTCAAACGTCCGGCCATCCTTCAGGGCAATCTCATCCTGGCTGATTTCATTCCGGTCCTCGTGGAGTTGTTCCAGCTTGCCGACGAATTCCTCGGGACTGGCCAGTTTATTTGTCACCGATTTCAGGATCTGCTCATCGGATTTGGATTCCGCTATGTCCGAAGGAATATCCCATAGGTCAACGAACCGCCGGTTGAAGGATATGATTTCGCCGTTTTCATCCACCACGAGAATTCCGTCAATGGAGGCCTCCTGCTGCGTGGTGAGAATGACATTTTTAAATTCCAGCGCCTCGTTTGCCTGCTTGCGCTCCTGAAGCAGGTTCCATCCGTGCAAGGCGCGGTCGATGATATGCGGCATGTCGGCAAAGATCTCCGGGGATTTCACCACATAATCCAGCGCACCCGCCTTGATCGCTTCCACCGCCACCTGCTCGTTGCCGTAGCTTGTCATCACCAAAATGGGGAACTGTCCCGTCTCCGGCGGATAGGTCAGCACCTCCGTGGCGCGGCCATCCGGCAGGTTCAGATCCATCACGGCGATGTTCGGCGGCCGGTCCACGCTGCTCTGGCGGAACTCCCGCAGCGTGCCAACGACCTTGACCTCGGACTCCGATCCGCTGGTTTCGACGGCGCGCCGGATGGCGGTCGCGTGGGCCGGATCATCTTCCACCAGCAAGACGAGCATGGGTTTCTGTTTTTTCTTCATGGCGGTTTACCTGGCTGGAGCGGGGCCGGCAGGGATGCCGCCGGCAACGACAAACAGAATGCCTGCCACGACACAGCTATCTGTCCAGATCGTCGCACGCCGCGAGATTTCCCGAACGAACATCGAACATTCAACATTCAACGCCGAACCGCCAAGTTTTCCTGTGACGGTCCCTTGGATGTTGGACGTTGGATGTTGAATGTTGAATGTTTTCAATTGCACGGTCATTGGGGCGGTCGGGATTCGTTTGTTTTCAATTTGGGAAACGGTTCCACGCCAGCCAGTAGAAACCGAAGACCTCCATCAGCTTGGAGAACTTCTCAAAATCCACCGGCTTCACCAGGTAGCTCCCCGCGCCATGGGTGTAAGCATTGACCAGGTCCGATTCAGCGTTCGAGGTTGTGAGCACGACCGTGGGGATGCGTCTCAGTTCCTCATCCGCTTTGATCCGGCGCAGCACTTCCAGCCCGTCCACCTTGGGCAGGCGCAAGTCCAGGAGAATCAGATTCGGCCGGGGACTGGTTTTGGGGTCGGCATAAGCGTCATGATGAAAGAGATAGTCCAGCGCGGCCTGGCCGTCTTCCATGTGAATGATGCGGTTGGCCACGCGAAAGCTTTCCAGGTTGCGCCGCACAATCTCGGCGTGCGCCGGGTCATCTTCCACGAGCAGAATGGTGACGGGATCGCCATTAATCATAATGTTGTCTCCATGGTTTTATGCAGCAGTTTTTGAGCCGTTTTCGGGATGCCACCAGTTACAGCAGGCAGGATGCCCGCCGCCACATGGCGATCCATCCAAATTGTCGCGCGCCACGAGATATTCCGAACGAACATCGAACATTCAACATTCAACACAGAACCTCCAAGTTTTTCTGTCCCGGTCACCTGGATGTTGGACGTTGGATGTTGAGTGTTGAATGTTTCCGGTTGCAAGGTCATGTTGTCTCCTTGGACGAGCTACCGAGGCCTTCCTTCACCAGGTCCGGGTACCACTTCTTGAGGCAATCCGGGCACATGCCGTGCGAGAATTTGGCCTCGGAATGTTTTTGAATGTAGCTCTCCACCTGGCTCCAATAACCCTTGTCGTCGCGAATCTTTTTGCACCCGGCGCAGATGGGCAGCAGTCCGCTCAAGGCTTTCACGTTGGCGAGGGTCTGCTGCAGGTGATGGATGAGCTGGTCCCGATCCGCCTCGAACTTTTTCCGCGTGGTGATGTCTTCCTTGACGGCGACGTAATGGGTGACGCGGCCCGCAGAATCGCGGATGGGCGAGATGGAGGCGAATTCCCAGTAGAGTTCGCCGTTCTTTTTTTTGTTGTGGAATTCGCCGCGCCATTCGTTTCCCGCCCGGATGGTTTCCCACAGTTCCCGGTAGCCTTCCGGGCTTTTCTCGCCGGACTTCAGGACACGCGGGTTTTTGCCCAGGACTTCCTCCATTGTATAACCGGTAAGCTCGATGAACTTGGGATTGACGTATTCAATGTCGCCGGCCGTATTGGTAATGACGATCGAGGCGGGACTCTGTTCCACCGCCACAGACAACTGGCGGAGGCTTTGCTCCATCCGCTTGCGCTCGGTGATGTCCCAATTGGTGCCGATCATCCGCAACGCCTTGCCGTTGGCGTCACGCTCCACGCGCGCGATGGCGCGGATGTCATGCGTGCTTCCGTCCGGCCAAAGCACGCGGAATTCGGTGCTGAAATCCCTTTCGCCCCGCAACGCAAGCTGGACTTCTTCATCGCCGCGCTGCCGGTCTTCCGGGTGGACTCCCGCACACCAGGCCTCGTAGGCGCCGCCGAACTGCTCCCGCGTGGTTCCGTAGAGGCGAAACATCTGGTCGTCCCAAACCAGCCGGTTGGCGACCACATCGTAGTCCCAGATGCCCACACCGCCCACGCACGCGGCCAGCCCCAAACGGTCGGCGGTCTCCCGCAACCTTTCTTCAGCCCATTTGCGCTCGGTGATGTCGCGGTTGCCGCTGCGCCGGCCGAGCCAGCGCCCGTCGGCGCCATAAACCGGCTGGCAATAATGGTTGAGCCAGCGTTCCTCGCCACCGCGGGTGAGGATGCGAAAGTCCAGGCTGCAGGCACCGTAGCCGGGTTGCGAGACGTTCCGGTGGTGTTCGGTTACCATGGCCCGATCATCCGGATGGGCGATTTTCAGCGTCAACTCCGGGTCGGCCAGAAATTCCTCGGCGCGATAGCCGGTGATGCGTTCGGCGGAAGGCGAGACGTAAAGGAATCGGCCATCCGGCCCCCGCCAGATTTCCATGTCGTAGGTCCAATCAGCCACCGTCCGGAATTTTTCCTCGCTCTGCCGGAGCTTCTCTTCCGCCTGCAACTGCTGGTCGAAGCGGTGGCGCAACTGGCGTCCACCCAGGAAAAGCCCCAGCACGCCCAAGGCCCACAGAACGGCATGGGTCCCAACGATGTTTCCCATCCGGGCCTGGGCCAAAGCCAGATACGGATTCAGCGGCACGGCGACACTGATGCCGCCGCGGATATCGCCCACATGATACCCTTGGGCAGCATGGCATCTCAGGCAGGACGCCTCGGTGATCAATGGTTTCATGAAACGCAGATACGGCTGGCCTTGATGCACCTCGCGGGAACTGGCCTCGGTCCGGCCTTTTTCGAACGACCGCAAGGCGGCGGCTTCCCAGCCGTCGGGACAATTCTCCGGACGCAACGGTTTCAAGCTGGTGATGTGGCCCAGCGTGCCATCCTCCTGGGCCTTCAAAACGTGCATCTGCCGGGTCATGTTGGCGGGGCTCAACAAGTAGAGTTTGTCCCGCTCGAAACTGTTCCGGGCGTCCCGCTTGGCGGCATCCAACAAGGCGTCGTGCAGCAGACGCTCGTTCCAGGCCACCGACGCGGCAACCGCCAGCGTCCAAAGCAGAAGGATCAGTCCGGTCGCGCGCCACAGATGGCGCGGGCGGAACACCAGGGACAGGAAAGAATTCATGCGCATTCCTCCTTCTGGTCCAGTCGAACCACCGTCAGGACGGACGGCCGGACGCCTGCCGCCACTGTGGATGATTCGCTGGATAAGATTTTCATTGGGTGTCAGGACTGCCGCGATCCACTTTCGCGAGAAACTTCCGGGCGCACTCCGGACAGTAGCTGTGGGTAAATCGGGCGTCGGTGTGCTCCTGGATGTAGCCTTCCACCTGGTTCCAATAGCCCTGGTCGTCGCGGATTTTCTTGCAGGCGGAGCAGATGGGCAGCAGACCGCTCAGGGTCCTGACCTTTGACAGCGCCTCCTCCAGTTCGGCAATCAGGCGTTTTTGCGCGGCCACGGCCTCCCGGCGTTCGGTGAGCAGCTTCCATTCGCGCAGGGCGCGCTCCACCGCGCGCGGCATGGTCGCAAAGGCTTCCGCGGACTTGACGACGTAATCCAGGGCGCCCGCCTTGATGGCTTCCACCGCCACCTGCTCATTGCCATAGCTCGTCATAACCATGACGGGAAACGGGCCGGCCTCGGGCGGGCTGGAAAGGATCTCCACCGCGCGGCCATCCGGCAGGTTCAGGTCCAGCAGGGCGAGATCCGGCGGTTGGGCGGCGCTGCGCTGGCGGAATTCCTGCAACGTGCGGACCACCTCGATTTGAGTTCCGGCTTCATCGGCTTCGAAGGCGCGCCGGATCGCGGCGGCGTGGGCCGCTTCATCTTCCACGATCAGCAAACGTAAAGGAGGGTTACCCATAACAATTCGTTTACGGCGATTGTTCCGGCTTGATGATAACCGCGCCGGGCAGGGTGAACAGGAAATTCGCGCCCTGCCCCAGCCCCGGCGACTCGACCCAGATTCGCCCCTTGTACATCTCCACGATGCGCTTGACCAAAGCCAGGCCCATCCCCGTTCCCTCGCCCTTTGGATCGAGCTTTTCAAACAAGCCGAACACTTTTGCCTGAAAGCGCGGCTCAATGCCCGCGCCATTGTCGCGCACGAAAAACACCGTCTCCGTCCCGCGCGGTTCGACGCCGATCTCAATCCGCGGTTTGGGCTGGTTGCCGGTGAACTTGCAGGCGTTCTCCACCAGGTTCTGCCAGACTTCCATCAGCCGCGGGCGGTCGCCCTCCAGGACCACGTCGGCATCGGCCACTTTCACTTCCACGCCGTTGGCGATGATGCGTCCGGTGACCAGCCGGATGACCTCCCGGGTGAGTTCCTTGAACGTGATCCGCTCGGCCGGATTCATCTTGCGGCCGACGCGCGCCAGATTCAGCAGCTCATCAAGCAACAGTCCCATCTTGTCCGCCGCGTTGTGCATGTAGGTCACATCCTGCTTGACCCGTTCCTTGTCCGGACCGGCCATGTCCTGTTCGAGGTAGCCGAGGAAGGTTTTCACCGTCACCAGCGGGCTTTTCAGGTCGTGCGACACGGTGTAGGTGAATCGTTCCAGTTCGGTGTTTTTCTCGCTCAACAACCTTTCCTGGCGTTTGCGCTCGGTAATGTCCCGGAAAGACCACACGCGGCCGATGACCGCCTCGTCCATCATCATCGGGAAGGAATATCGTTCATAAATGCGCCCGTCCTTGAAAAGCAGCGTGTCCATGTCCAGCGCGTCCGTGCCGTAGAGCGACTGCACCTTGTTCAAAAACGCGTCCGGATCGACCAACTGCGCCAGCACGTAATTCAACATGCTGCGGTCATCTTTGCTTTCCATGACGGATGGGGGAATCCGCCAAAGCTCGGCAAACCGCTGGTTGGCCACGATCGTCTTGCCGTGGCTGTCCACGGCCAGAATTCCGTCGGCGGTGGATTCGAGGATTACCTTGAGCTGGGTTTCGCTCCAGCGCAACGCCTGCTCCACCTCCTTGCGCTCGGTGACGTCCTGGATGGTGCCGAACATTTCCATGACCTCGCCCGAAGGATTCAAACGAAGCTCACCGATTCCATGCACCCAGCGAACGCTCCCGTCATTGACGCGAACAATGCGGTATTCCTTGTCGAACGGATTGTGCTGCTTCAGCACGTGATCCTGGAAGTATGCGACCATGACATCCCGGTCATCGGGGTGAATAAGCTTTGACCAGCCCGCGAGATCCTTTTTGAAATCGGCATCAATGCCAAAGACGTCATTAAGCGTGCTTGAACTTTCCCAATCTCCGGAAACGGCGTTGAAGGTATAGTGCCCCAGTTTAGCCACGCGCTGCGACCGCTTGAGCATTTCCTCGCTCCGGCGCAGCGTATCCTCCGCCCGCTTGCGCTCGGTGATATCGTTTATGGCCAGAAGCAAATGCGATTCGCCCTGGTAGCGGAACGGCGCAAAACGGCAGGAGAACCAGGCTTTCCGGCCAAAGGTGGTGACGCATCGGGTCTCCAGGTTGCGTTCCGCCTGTGTGGCCAGCGCGTCTTCAGCGGCGGCCAGCATGCCGGAGCTTTTCCACGATTCGAGCTGGCGGAAGTTTTGTTTCAGCACCTCTTTGCGAGTGCCGCCCGTAACTTGCTCGACGGTTTCGTTGGCGGAAACACACGGACCGGAGGCTTTATAGACGAGAATGCCCACGGGCGAAACCCGGAGCACGGTCTGGTTGAAATTCAATGCATCGGCAACCCGTTGCGTGGCTTGCATGAGTTCGGTGTTGTCGAACAGGATTCCCTGGGTGCCTATGATTTTTCCGGCGAAGTCCAAAACCGGTGTTTTCACGACATGATAATTCCGTAGTTCGCCATTTGGTCCGGTATCCACCTCATCATCTTCGATTGGTTTGCCAGTTTGCACGATCGTTGCGTGGTGACTGGCGCCCCTGGCTGCCAGCGCGGCATCCGGCGTCTCAAGTTCCGAATTTGTTTTTCCCAAAAAATGATCCGGCGTCACACCCTTGATCCGGCAAAACTCCGAATTGACGAAGACATAACGTCCTATCGCGTCCTTGCGGAAAATGCCGGCCGGCATTTGGTTGACGAGCGAAAGATAGAGCGCCTGCGATTCGCGCAGCTCGGTCTCGATCCTTTTCAAGTCGGAGATGTCCGTGGTGATGCCAAAAACCTCCCAGCGATTTTCCGCCAGTTTCCGGATGGTCACAAACTGTTGCATCCAATGGTTGACCCCGTGTTTGTCCGTGCAGCGGAATTCGTTGCGGTAAAAAGGCAGGTCATTCAGAAAGGCGTTCCCTGAATTCCAGTTCATCTGGGCGTGATCGTCACGATTGCGGCTGCGGGTCCAGGCCTGCTGGTATTTTTCGCCCGGCTTCAGTTTCAGCGGCAATATCTTTTGCGCCGTCTCCTCGTTTTGCACGGGGAAATCCCAGCGAAACGGCGATTCCGGTTTCAACGCCTGTTCCCGCCAGCCTTCCAGACCTTCCACCTGGCCGGAATTCAGGATACAGCGGGTTTGCGAAACCACTCTGAGCAACCGTTCCTGATTCAGGCGCAACGCTTCGGCGGCCTGCCTGCGCTCGGTGATGTCCCGGCACAACGTCACAACCTTGAAGTCGTCACCCTTGCCCATCGTCGAAGCATTGATCTCAATCGGAACCACGGTTCCATCCGGATGCACATAGTCAATTTCCAGCCCGCGTATCGTACCGCTGGCAACGCACTTTTTGACTTCCTCGGTATTTCGAGCCTGGTCATAGACGGCGGTCCATTCGGTCACGTTCCGGCCCAGAATTTGTTCCCGCTTCTCATAACCAGCCAGCCGCACGTATTCGGCGTTGGCGTCAATCACACAGCCTTTCGCGTCCACAATCACAAATCCGGTGGCCGTGGTTTCGATCAACACGCGGTGTTTCTCCTCGCTTTCCCGCACGGCTTCTTCCGCCCGCTTGATCCCGGTGATGTCCCGGGCCACGCCTAATACGCCAACCAGCACCCCGTTCGCATCGTACACCGGTGTCTTGATGGTCTGAAACAAACCGCAATAGCCATCCTGGGCGAAGGTGAGCCATTCCTCGTTGGTGGTTGGCCCGTCCGCGGCCATGGCCGCCTGGTCGCGCTGCCGGAAGAAGTCGGCCAGTGTTTTATCCACAAAATCATAATCGGTCTTGCCGACGATGGCAGACTCACCGGCCCCGAACAGGCGCTCGAAGGCGGAATTGCAGAAAAGAAAGACCCCGTTGACATCCTTGAGCCAGACGAGGTCGGGAATGGTTTGCACCAGAATACGCAGGCGGTTCTCGCTCGCCCGCAATGCCTCCTCCGCCCGTTTGCGCTCGGTGTCGTCCTGAACCGCCCCCCGAATGCCGATGATGGCGCCGTCTTTTCCTTTCAATATCTGGTCGTTGATCAGCACGGGAAAGACGGAACCGTCTTTCCGCCGGAACATTCGCTCGAAGAGTTGCAACGGCGGCGACTCTCCGCTTAATTTCGCCAGGACCGCCCGGCGGGAGGTTTCTTCATCCGCGGAAATTTTCCAGACAAATTGCCCCAGTAATTCTTCGGCGGAGTATCCCAGCATTTTCAATTCGGTATTGTTGATGCGAACCAGGCGCCCCTCGGTGTCCACTTCATGAAAACCAACGGGGGCATTATCAAACAAGTCTTTGAATTCCTCATGGCTCCGCCGCAACACATCCTCCGCCCGCTTGATCCCGGTGATGTCGGACAGGATTCCCTGGGTGCCAATGATCGTTCCGTCGGGGTCAAATACCGGCAATTTCACGGCCCGGACGAATTGCTGCCGGCCGTCGGGACCCGTATACTTCTCAACCAATTCCATGGGTTTGCCGGTTCGCATGATCTGTTCATGATGGTCCCCGCCGTCAGCAGCGTACTTGACTGCCAGCCCGATGGGGTCCTGTTTTGCCGTTTCGGTGGCGGCAACCTCTTCCGGCAGCTTGCCCAGAAACTCCTCCGCCTTCATGCCTTTGAGCCGGCAGAACCAGGGGTTGACCAGAATATAGCGGCCGGCCGGGTCTTTGCGAAAAACTCCCACGGGCAGTTGCTCCACGAGCGAATAATAGAGCGCCTGCGATTCCCGCAACGCCTCCTCCGCCCGCTTGATCTCGGTGATGTCCCGGTTGATGCCCGCCAGGCCGACAATCTTTCCCGCCAGGTCCCGCAATGGCATTTTGGTGGTGGACGACCAGCTGATATCGCCGTTGAGCGCGATGTGTTTCTCGGTCTTGTTGATCATCGGCTCCCCGGTCCGGATGATTCTTTGGTCGTCTTCATAAAACTCCCTGGCCTGTTCCGGAAGTTGGTAATCGACATCCGTTTTGCCGACGGCCTCTTCCGGATCGGTCACCCCCAGGCGCACGGCGAGCGACCGGCTGATCTTGAGAAATCGGGACTGGGTGTCCTTGAAATAAATCCGGTCTGGAATGTTGTCCAGCATGGCCTGCAACAGCCGGGAAGTGGTGGCCAGAGCCTCGTTGGACCGGCGCACTTCGTCTTCCGCCTGCTTGCGCTCGGTGATGTCAAGGACCTGCGACAGGACCGAGATCACCTTGCCTCCCGCATCATGCAGCACGGAACTGGACCACTCGCAATGAATGACCTGTCCATCCTTGGTGCGATTGCGGTTTGAGGAAATGACATGTTTCGACATGCCGTCGGTCAGCTGCTTGACGACGCCTTGCACGGCGGGAAGATCATCCTCGTGGATTTTGGGCAGTTCCGCAATCGGTTTGCCGATGGCTTCCTCCGCGCTCCAGCCGAACATCTTTTCCGCCGCACCCGTCCATCGTGTGATGTTCAAGTCGGCGTTCCATTCGATCACGGCCATGGGCGAGTTGTCCGTATGAAAACTCAGCCGTTGCTCATACTCCCGCCGCGTCCCCTCCGCCAGTTTGCGTTCAGTGATGTTGCCGATGATCGCGAGAAAATGGCGGAAGGTTCCGTCCTCGTTTCGCACCACCGCCACCTGCACCTGTCCCCACAATTCTTTCCCGGATTTGGCGATATACCGTTTCTCCGTGCGATACACCGGGATTTCGCCGCGCAGCAGGCGCCGCACCTGCTCGACATCTTTTGGGACGTGGTCCGGATGAGTAACGTCGGTGAAGGTCACCTTTTTCAGCTCTTCCTCGGAATATCCCATCATGGCTGCGAAAGCAGGGTTTACCCGGACAAAATGAAACGTCTCGTCGAGCATCACCATTCCGGTCGGGCCTTCCTCGAATACCCGCCGGAAACGCTCCTCGCTCTCCCGCAACGCCTCGGCAATCTGATACCGCTCCTTGTAGAACCGGACGCGCTGCTGCCGCCAGAACATGCCAATGCCCAGACCCACGCCGACCAGCAACAGGCTCATGAGCAGGATGGTCAGTCTCAACCTCTCACGCAGCGGCGCATCCACTTCCGCCTTGTCAATCTTGGCCACCAGGAACCAGGGCGAACCGGCCACCGCGCGCAAAGCGGCAATCACCGGCACGCCGCGATAGTCCACGCCTTGCGTGATCCCGGTCTGTCCCAAAACTGCCCTGACTGCGGGAACATTGGTCTGCCCCAGTGAAACACGCAGGTTGAGGGCCGCATTCGTCTGGTATCGGAGATCATTCAGATACAGGGCATCGTTCCCGTCCCGGCGCAGAAGGAGCGTCTCGGCCGTCTGGCTGGACGCGGGCCAGCGCTCGATGAAGGGATAAAGATACCTTTCCGGATCAATGCGCAGATAGAAAACCCCCAGCGGCCGGTGGACATCCTGTTCCTCGAAAATGGGAATCATGATGTTCATATAGGCCCGATGGTCGATTTCGTTCAGGTGTAAATCCCGGAAGGTCACTTGATCCGTTCGCAAGACTTGAGGCATGCGCTGCGCCACAAAGGTCACCTGCGGCAGGCCGACGGGCGATGACAGGCGGGTGACGCCGTGAGCATCCAACAGGCGAACATGGTCATATTGATCAGTCGCCACAAATTTGTCTGCCCACTCCTGAATCTGCCATTTCGCGTCCACATCCTCCGGATTGGTGAGAAAACGCTGTACCAGAACGGAAAAACCATCGTTGTTCAAAAAGGTCCTGCCGTCATCCAGGCGCTCCTTGCGAAACTGCACCAGCTCTTCCACCTTCAAATCCGCCACGGCCAAAAGCTGGCGCTCGGCGGCGGAATAGTAATTCCGCTCGTAGTTCCGATAGGAACGGTAGCTGACCGTGACAATGCCCGCCGCCAGCAGGGTAAAAAACAAGGCGAACGCAAACGCGGTTCTGGACCCATGCCCGGCCAATCCGCCAAACTGCCTGGCCGGCCGCCCGGCCAAAATCATCAGCGCCAGTCCCAGCAACACCAGGCTGAGAACGCTGTTGAGCGCCGGCGGGATGAACGTGCCACCGTAGAGCAGTGGTGAGCCGAAGAAGTAAGCGAGCAGGAAAATGAAGCCTGTCCCCGCGATCAAGCCTGCCGCGCCCAATGCCAGCACGATCCGCCAGGGCCGGGTGGCGGACGTTGGAATCGAGGCCAGAAATGAAAAGCCGGCGAGCAGAAAACAAAAAGCGTTCACCGGTGACATGTGCCCGATGGGCGCTCCGCCAACCGTTTCGGTGAGGTTCAAGCCGGGGTGTTCAACAGCCAAATGTATGTTCAGGCAGCCCAGCGCGAACAACAGAAGCGCAACCATCGTTCCCAAACCGACCAGCACCTCGCTGACCCGAAAGGCGCGCTGACCCGGCGGCACCCGGACGCGCAGACAGACAGCCGTTCCAAACAGAATAAATAAAAACGCCGTGCTGGGTGCCATCGGAAACAGACCCGCTCTGAAACTGGTCAGCAACGGCAATTTTAAAACCCATCCCAGCAGCGCGAGAAGAGCGATGGCTGACATGGCAATGCCTGCCGCCAGCAGGAGAAAATTCAAGACGAGCGGATACGCAACACGCCGTTCTTCCTTCGTAACGGCTTTCATACGTGCCTCCGATTATGTAACCGTGACGGCAATTGGCAATCTGCAAACTGAAATGTCTTCGGTTTCGTGCAATGCATCCGCACGCGGCCACGCCCGCAGCGGCAGGCAGGATGCCCGGACGCGCCCGGCTGTTCCTGCCAATCCATGTGGTATTTGGAACATTGCACGTGGTTCAGTTCGATTTGACCCGCAAACACAGAGGTTTTACAGCACTATTAATACCAGCTTTGCGCAGAAAAGGGCCGTTTGCCAATGGCATCCCGGGTCGCGCGCCGCCTGAAAATCAGACGTTTCGATTGGCCAAAATGGCACTTGCAACTTCCCGGCCGCAATTCCAGTCTGACGCCATGTTCCGTCCATGCATTGACCTGCATGAAGGCAAGGTGAAGCAAATCGTCGGCGGCTCGCTCGGCGATTCGGGCTTGCACACGAACTTTGTCTCCGACCGCAACGCCGCATGGTACGCGGAACTTTACCAGCGTGCCGGCCTGACCGGCGGGCACGTCGTGATGCTCGGCCCCGGCAACGAAAATGAAGCGTGCGCGGCCATCGCCGCCTACCCCGGCGGATTGCAAATCGGCGGCGGCATCAACGCCGGGAACGCCCGCAACTGGCTCGATGGCGGGGCGTCGCACGTCATTGTCACCAGCTGGGTCTTTCGCGAAGGCCAGGTGGATTGGAACCGGCTGGCCGAGCTGGTCAAGGCCGTCGGCAAAAAACGGCTGGTCCTGGACTTGAGCTGCCGCCGCAAAGGCAAAAATTATTTCGTCGTCACCGACCGCTGGCAGAAATGGACGGAAGTGACCATCACGCCGGAGACGCTGCAAAAGCTGGCCGGCAGTTGCGCGGAATTTTTAATCCACGCCGTGGACAAGGAAGGTCTGCAACGCGGCATTGACCGCGACCTGGTCAAGCTGCTGGGCCAGTGGACGCCCATCCCGACGACTTACGCGGGCGGCGCAAATTCAATGTCGGATCTGGAGGAGGTCACCCTGCTGGGCAATGGAAAAGTGGACCTGACGATTGGCTCGGCGCTGGACATTTTCGGCGGCAAAGGCGTTCTTTTCGCCGACGTGGTAAAATTCAACCGCCGCCTGAGCGAACAGTCCGGCGGCGGTTCAGTGGGGACTCAATAAACAGGATATCAGGACTTGACCGGTTCGATCTTGGAAACCGTCAGCATCTTCTTGCCATCCTTCTTGGAAACCGTGCCGGTGGCAGTCACCTGTTCCGGCGTGGAACAGATGTTCTTGTGAAACGCCGTGACCGTGTCATTCGGCGTCAAATAATAAGTGACGGTTTTGCCGTTCTTTTCCACTTGAATGGCCGTCTGGCAGTCCGCGGTTTCGTGCAACGCGCATTTGGTGCAGAGCGCCTTGCCGGTGATGGTGATTTCCTTGTCCGCCGCGTCCGCCGCGAACAGGCGTGAGGTGGAAACCGCCAGCAAAAGACCGGCGGCGACCGCTAGAAACATTATGGATTTTTTCATGGTTTGTTGGTTGGTTCGGTGTTTCAGGGTTTGACACCAACATTGTTGCTTTTGTTCAAGCCGAATTTCGAAGTTGCCGGTGGCGCGGAGTGGATGATCCCTGGCGGAGTCCGGGTTCAATCGACTTATAGCCGTTTATTTTGTCATTGGCACACGAGCTCATGCGGAAACTCACGGACATTTCGTCTGCTGGCATAGCGCCAGAGGACTGGCGCAGTCCAAGACGCTTCGCGAATGCCAATGGTCGCAGTCAAGCGCGCCAGCGTTTTGGAGTGCGGCGGCCCTCCGCCGCTTTTCCCAGAGCAGATCAAACTGTGCCAATGTCAGCCTGAACTACTATGGTGTCATCAGCTCGTCTTCGGTTGCGCGGCAAACAGTTCGGCAACAACGATCTGAAATTCGGGAATCAACGCCTCCGCCAGCACCTCGCTGCCGGCCAGGATGCCCTTCAACGCCAGCCCCCATTCCGTGCTGTGGTAAACCTCCACGTTGTCGTAGCGCGGATCCACCATCCACAACCGCGGCACGCGGATGTCCTCGTAAACCTGTTTTTTGATGACGGTGTCGGAGCGGTGGTCCTCCGTGCTGACGATTTCCACCGCCAGCCACAGCTTGCCCGTGGCCGCCGTCACCAGCGCCAGGTCGGGACAAAGCGTGGTCGTCCGGTTGATGCGGACCTTTTCCCGCGAGGCGAGCAGCCGGATGGCGGCCAGGTTCGCCACGCTGGCGGTCATCAGCCCGTGCAGGCGGTCGCAAATCGCCTCGTGGCGCAGGCCCGGCGCCGAGCGCGGCAACGACCCGCCTTCCAGGATTTCCTCATACGGCCCGTTCATTGGCACCAGCAAAGCAGTGATTGACGCGGCCGGCAAGCGGCCTTTTTTTGTTCAAAACAGAACTTGATACCCCCGCCACCACCAGGTATAGTTTGCGCTCTTTTGATAAATTTATGGCAGTAAAAATTCGCATGAAACGCGTCGGAGCCAAGAACGCTCCGGTGTTTCGCATTGTGGTGGCTGACGGTCGCAGTCCGCGCGACGGCAAGTTCATCGAGGAAATCGGCACGTATCAACCGTTGAAGCCGGGCGATAATTTCTCGCTCAAACTCGACCGCGCCCAATACTGGATCAGCAAGGGCGCCCAGCCGAGCGACACCGTCGCCAGCCTCATCAAGAAGGCGGGCAAGGCGGTTGCCGCGCCGGCGGCTTGATTTAAATTTTCCGTGCGATGCAGGCGTTCCTGGAATATGTCGTCAAAGGCCTCGTGCAGAACACCGACGCGGTGAGCATCACGCCGGTGGAGCGCGGAGGCATGACAGTCTATGAACTGCGGCTGGACCCGCAGGACGTGGGCAAGATCATCGGCCGCCAGGGCGTGACGATCAACGCGATCCGCTCGCTGTTGCTGGCCGGCAGCGCAAAGCAGGGCCTGCGTTGTTCGGTGGAAATTGTCGAGGACAAGCCGGCGAGTTGATGCTGGAGTTCAAAGTTGGAGTTCAAGCTTTGGCTTGCTCCGGCGGAAGGCAAAATTGAAACAAGCTGAAGCTTGAACTCCAACGGGCATGAAAATTGACGTGCTCACTTTGTTCCCGGCGATGTTTGCCGGGCCGCTCGACGAAAGCATCGTCAAACGCGCGCGCGACGCCGGTCTGCTGGACCTGAAAATCCACAACCTGCGCGACTGGACGCACGACCGGCACAGGACCGTGGATGACCGGCCCTTCGGCGGCGGACCGGGAATGCTGTTGAAGCCGGAACCGCTCTTTGAAGCGATTGAGAATTTGAAGCGCGAAAAGACGCGCGTGATTTTATTGTCGCCCGCCGGGCGGCAATTCAATCAGGCCATCGCGCGCGAACTGGCACAGACGAAAGATTTGCTGCTCGTCACCGGCCATTATGAGGGCTTTGACGAGCGCGTGCGGGAAGGGCTGGCCGACGACGAATTGTCCATCGGCGATTATGTGCTGACGAACGGCGCGCTGCCCGCGATGATCGTGATTGACGCGGTGACGCGGTTGCTGCCCGGAGCGCTGGGCGACGACGAGAGTTCGCACGACGAATCCTTCAGCCACGGGCTGCTGGAATATCCGCAGTACACGCGGCCGGCGGAATTTCGCGGGATGAAGGTCCCGGACGTTCTGGTTTCCGGCAACCACGCCGAGATCGGGAAATGGCGGCGCGAACAGGCAAAGTTGCGGACCCGGGAACGAAGACCGGATTTGATGTAGCAGCCGACGTGAGCCGGCTCTCAAATCAAAAGAAGAACAGTCGGAGCCGGCTGATGTCGGCTGCTACGAAGAAATGAAAATTTTATGAACCAGGCATTACAAGAAAAAATTGAATCGGAACAGTATCGCAAAGACGATGCGAAATTCACCGTCGGCGACAGCGTGCGGGTGCACACCAAGGTCGTCGAAGGCGACAAGGAACGCATCCAGATTTTCTCCGGCGTCGTCATGGGCAAGCGCGGGCACGGCCTGAACGAGACCTTCACCGTGCGCCGCATCAGCTATGGCGAAGGCGTGGAACGCGTGTTCCCGCTGCACTCGCCGCGCGTGGACAAGATTGAAGTGGAACGCCAGGGCTCGGTGCGCCGCGCCAAGCTCACCTACCTGCGCAAACGCCTCGGCAAGGGCGCGACACTGGTAAACGAAAAGCAGGAAAAAGTCGTGGAAACACCGGCAAAGTAATCCGGCAAACCAATTTCACCCGGGCGGGGCTTTCTGGCCCCGCCTTTTTTATTTCGTTTTCCGCCCTGATTCCATAAACTGGGTTCCATGAACCGCGTTGCTGTTCAGTTTCTGGACCAAGGATTTCATCGGATGCTGTTCGATGCCATGCCCATGCCCGTATTTGTGGTGGACGAGGATGTGTGCATCCTGGAATGCAACGCGGCGGCGGTCAATCTGCTGGGCAAGACCAAGCCGTTCCTGATCGGGAAACGTTGCGGGGAAGTGCTGAACTGCAGCCACTCCCGCAAAGCGCCGGAAGGCTGCGGCCGCAGCCCGGACTGCAGTGGATGCGTGGTGCGCAAGTCGGTGCAGGCCGCCTCGCGAGGCCACAGCGTCGTCCGCCAGGAGGCGAAAATGCAGTTCGGCCACAACGGCAGTCGCACCAAGGCAAAGCTTCGGGTGACCTGCCAGCCTTTTACCTACGAGCAGCGCACGTTCATTTTGTTGATTCTCGAAGGCTTTAAAGACTGAGTCTGCAAATATTTTTTAAAGCGAGATCTCGGCCTCGCTTTTTTATAGGTGCAATTGTGTAGTGTCGAGCCTGCGGCTCGAAAAGTTGGGCCACAGGCCCAACGCTACAACAACTTTGTCTCCGCCAATGCTGCCTGATGGATTTCCAGCGCGCCCGCGCCGAAACAGACCAGCATCACCTGCTCCACCGATTGGTTTCGTTCCAAAAACTGTTTTGTCTCGCGCACGGCAATCTGCGCCGCGCGGTCCATGGGAAAACCATACGCGCCGGTGCTGATGGATGGGAACGCCACGGACTTGATGCCATGTTGTTTAACCAGTGCGAAACAACTCCGATAACAACTTGCGAGCAGTTCATCCTCGCCGTGCCGGCCGTCGTGCCAGACCGGGCCGACGGTGTGAATGACCCACCGGGCCGGAAGCTTGTAGCCCTTGGTGATTTTGGCCTGACCCGTCGCGCAGCCGCCAAGCGGGCGGCATTCCGCCAGCAATTCCGGCCCGGCGGCGCGATGAATGGCGCCGTCCACGCCACCCCCGCCGAGCAACGACGTGTTGGCGGCATTCACAATCGCCTCCACGCGTTGTCGCGTGATGTCACCGGCAATGACGGCGAAGCGATTGGCAGGCACTTAACTAATTGAGTTCACCCGAGGTGATTCGCCACGTCGAACGCGCCGGTGACAACTTCCTCGCGCGACTTCAGGTTGCGGATGCGCACATAGGAGTCGCCTTCGAACTTCGCGGTGTAAGTGGCCTTCAATTCCTGCGCGCGTTTGAATTGTTTGTCCGGTTTGGCGGTCGTGAGCGAATACTCGACGGCGTATCCCGCCGCGCGCAGGTCCTGCACCAGTTTGAGCGAGGATGTGCGGAGACTTTCGTCTTCGATCAAAATAAAAACATCCACGTTCGCGTCGAATTTTGGCAGCAGCCCGCGCGCCTTGAGCAGTTCCAGCAGCACCACGTCGCCCATGCCGAAGCCGAGCGCGGGCAGGTTCACCTTGCCGCCGCTGATGAGCTTGACGAGGTTGTCGTAACGCCCGCCGCCCGCGATGGCGCGGAACTCGCCCTTGCGGTCGAACGCCTCGAACACCGTGCCGGTGTAATACGCCAGCCCGCGGATGACGCGGTAATCCACCTTCACGAAATCGCGCAGGCCGCGCGCAGCGAGATTGTCCAGAATGCTCTGCAACTCCGCCGTCGGTTTGCCCGACTTGATGAACGTGTTCACCGCATTGAGCGAGAAGCCCAACGCGGTGAGCTTCTGTTCATTCTCCTCCGGAGGAGTGCGCTCCAGTTTGTCAATCGCCTGGTAAAATTCGTATTCGTGCGTGGCATCGCCCCTGCCCTGCTTGAAGAAATCCGACCACGCGTTGCGGCTGCTCAGACGGATGATAAAATCCGCTTCGGTCAACCCGAACGACCGCAGCGCGTCGATGAGCAGCGCAATCAACTCCGCGTCCGCCGCCGGGTCAGTCTCGCCGATGAGGTCGGCATTGAACTGGAAGTGTTCGCGCAACCGGCCTTTCTGCTGGCGTTCGTAGCGGAAGAGCTGCGGGATGGCGAACCATTTGATGGGCTTTTTGTAATTCCGTTCGTGCGCGGCGACCATGCGCGCGAGCGTGGGCGTCATTTCCGGCCGCAACGCCACGGCGCGATCGCCCTTGTCGGTGAAGTTGTAAAGCTGGCCGACGATTTCCCCGCCGCTTTTGGTGGTGAAGAGTTCGAGCGGTTCGAGCGGCGGGCCGTCGTATTCGCGAAAGCCGTAGCGCCGGGCGGTCGCGCGCCATTTATCGAAGATGAACTGGCGCGCGTCGGCGCTGCCGACATCGGAATGCGGAAGCGGTTCGGGATAAAAATCACGAAATCCGGGTAATCGTTCCATATAACCTGACCAGCCTAAAAGGCCGGGGACAAAAAGAGAAGGCGAATCGCCGGGAATCAAATCCCGTTCTGGAAAACAAATCGGGCCAGCCCCACGGCCGCCCCGCCCAAAATGAGCCAGGTCGAGTTGACCCGGTAGAACAGCAGCCAGACCGCGGCGGCCACGGCGAGTGAAATGGTCAGCCAATCCACCAATACCATCGAACCCAATCGCCAGGTCACCACCGCGATCAGCGCCAGCGAGGCTACATTCACCCCGTCGAAAAAGGCGCAGGCGGTCCGCGATTGGCGGAGAATCGGCACCAGCGGCCCGCTGAGGGCCACCAGCACAAAGGCCGGGAGTAAAATCGCCACGGTGGCCACCAATGCCGCCCGGGACCCGCCGAGAACATAGCCGATGAAGGTGGCGGTGGCGAGCAACGGTCCCGGCGTGAACTGGCCGACGGCGATGGCGTCCAGAAGCTGGCCGTCCGTCAGCCATTGCCGGTGTTCGACGAAGTCGGT